>DATKRX010000001.1:0-2741 GCA_035531915.1 Gaiellaceae bacterium
GTTTCGAACCGCCGGTGGACGTCAGGCAGGACTACCCCGACCTCGTCACCGACTCGGTCTCGGGGCCGGCGCCGATGCTCTTCATGCGGGAGGAAGGACACGGCTTCGACGAGGAGCACACGCAGGAAACGCTCTTCGAGAACACCGCGCCGCTCGCCGACTACAAGCTCCCCGACCGTGCGCTCCTGAAGCAGTCGAAGCCCGGCACCGGCCCAACCGGCGAGGCGAACGCGCGCGTCGCGGAGGCGCTCGTTACCTGCCTTGCGCACTTCGGCGTCGATGCGACGGTGATCGGTCAGATCTCGGGGCCGCGCGTCACACGCTACGAGCTGCAGCTCGCGCCCGGCACGAAAGTCGGCAAGGTCGCGAACCTGAAGGACGACCTGAGCTATGCACTCGCAACGACGGAGATCCGCATCCTCGCTCCGATCCCCGGCAAGCAAGCCGTCGGCGTCGAGGTTCCGAACCTCAGTCCGAACCTCGTCACGCTCGGCGACATCTACGACGACCTGCCTGCGACGGCAAGCCCGCTCAGCGTGTGGCTCGGCAAGGACATCTCAGGTGCGGCCGTCTGGGCCGACCTCGCGCGTATGCCGCACATCCTGATCGCCGGGACGACCGGCTCGGGCAAGTCAGGCTGCATCAACGCGATTCTGACGTCGATCCTCCTGCGGGCGACGCCCGACGAGGCGCGGCTGATCCTGATCGACCCGAAGAAGATCGAGCTGAACTACTACGAGTCGATCCCGCATCTGCTGACACCTGTCGTCTCGAGCCCGAAGGAGGCGAGCGCGGTGCTGCTGAACGTCGTCAGCGAGATGGAGCGGCGCTACGAGCGCCTCAGCCAGGTGCGGGCACGCAGCCTCGCCGAGGCGAACCGCGCGTTCCGCAAGCGCGGCGAGGAGGAGCTCCCGTACCTGCTGGTCGTGATCGACGAGCTCGCCGACCTGATGATGGTCAGCCCCCAGGAAGTGGAGGACTCGATCATCCGGCTCGCGCAGAAGTCACGCGCAGTCGGCATCCACCTCGTACTCGCAACGCAGCGTCCGTCGGTCGACGTGATCACCGGGATGATCAAGGCGAACGTCCCGTCGCGCATCGCGTTCGCCGTCTCGTCGCAGACCGACTCGCGTGTGATCCTCGACCAAAACGGCGCTGAGAGCCTGCTGGGCCAGGGCGACATGCTCTTCAAGCCGCTCGGCACCTCTCGCCTGCAGCGTGTTCAGGGCGCGTTCGTGACCGAGGAGGAGATCGCGATGGTCGTCGAGCAGACGAGGACCCAACGCGAGCAGCAGGTCGACGAGAGCTTCCTCGAGCTGCCCCAGGTCTTCGCCGACGACGCCACCGGCGAGGACGGCGAGTTCGACCCGGACGAGGATCCGCTGCTCGACAAGGCGATCGAGATCGTCGTGACCGCACAGACCGCGTCGGTGAGCCTGCTCCAGCGCCGTTTGCGCGTCGGCTACACCCGCGCGGGCCGGCTCGTGGACATGCTGGAGCGGCGGGGGATCATCTCGCCCTACGAAGGCTCGAAGCCGCGCCGCGTGCTTCTGACCGAGCACGATCTCGAGCGCGTCGCTGCGGACTAGCCGCCGGCCTGCGAAGGGGCTACGCTAGTGCCGCTAGTCCCCCCGGATCAGACAATTAGAGGAGGGTAAGTGAAGTTTTCTCGCGGAATTGCGCTCGCATGCGTCGTCGCGCTCGCCGCAGTGGTCATCACAGCCACTGCTTTCGGCGGAGCGAAGGCGCCGGCAGCGCAGAAGGGCTCATTCACGGCAGCGCTCGTGAGTGACATCGGCCGGTTCACCGACAAGGGCTTCAACCAGAACCAGCTCAAGGGCCTGAACACGGCCAAGGCGAAGCTCGGCGTCAACACGCTCGCGCTGCAGTCGAACTCGACGAGCGACTACGCGCCGAACTTCAACCAGGCGATCCGCAAGGGCGCCAAGCTTGTGGTTGCGGCCGGTTTCCTGCTCGCACCGACGGAAGCGACGTACGCGAAGAAGTTCCCGAACGTCGACTTCGCGATCACCGATTACACGGTCCACACGTCGCCGTTCGCGGACAAGAAGGGCAACGTCCTGCCCGCGTACAAGAACGTCGAAGGCCTGACCTACATGGCGAACGAGTCGGGCTGCCTCGTCGGCGTCCTCGCGGCCAAGATGGCCGTGAAGATGGGCGGCAAGGCCGTCGGAGCGGTCGGCGGCATCAAGATCCCGCCGGTCGACATCTGGATCGCCGGCTACAAGTACTGCGTCCACAAGATCGCACCGAGCCTGAAGGTGCTGGTGCAGTACTCGAACGACTTCGTGGCAACCGACAAGTGCCAGACCGTCGCGCAGAACGAGATCGCACAGGGCGCCAAGGTGCTCTTCCAGGTCGCGGGCGGTTGCGGTCTCGGCACGCTGAAGGCGGCCGACGCTGCCAACATCTGGGGCATCGGCGTCGACGTCGATCAGTACAAGGACGCAAAGCGCGTCCTGACGAGCGGTGTCAAGCGCGTCGACACCGGCGTCTACGACGCGATCCAGCAGGCGAAGGCCGGCCAGTTCAAGGGCGGCTCCGACCTCGTCTTCGACCTGAAGAACGGTGGCATGGGTGTCGGCAAGATCAGCCCTTCTGTCCCGAAGGCGTGGGTCACGCTGATGAACAAGTACAAGGCGAACATCATCTCCGGCAAGCTCAAGGTCCCGACAGGCCTGTAAGCGGTCGAAGAAGCGAAACTGGAAGGGGCGGGCCTC
>DATKRX010000002.1:0-6066 GCA_035531915.1 Gaiellaceae bacterium
AGCGAGTGAGACGGTCGACGCTATCCGCAGCGCTTGGGTGCAGGGACAGCAGGTCACCGTGCACGAGGGTCGTGTGACGGGGTACCGCGTCGATCTGAAGATCACGTTCGTCGTGCACTGACTCCGGCGGCGATGCGCTGAAGGACGATGGAGCTCAAGCTCGCGCTCGCCGGCGACACCATGCTGGGGCGAAGCGTCGCCGAACGGCTGAGCGCGACTCCTCACGCGCCGCTCTTCGCGCCTGACGTGCTCGCCGTAGCGGCCGAGGCCGATCTCTTCGTCGCGAACCTCGAAATGCTGCATCTCGACGCGTGGCGACCTGGGTGTACTAGTAGTGCCCGAGATGCTGCACGAACCAGCCGCGCGCGAGCAGCGCGACCTCCTCGAGCGCTCCCGGCTCCTCGAACAGGTGCGTGGCGCCTTCGACGACGTGCAACTCCGCCTCGCACGTGAGCTGCGCGAGCGAGTCCCGGTTCAGCTCGAGGACGACCTCGTCGTTCCCGCCGACGATCAGAAGAGTCGGCGCGCGCACATCGGCGAGGCGCCGCTGCGCGAGGTCGGGACGTCCGCCGCGTGACACCACGGCCGCGACCCCGTCGCCGGCCGCCGCGGAGAGCGCCGCCGCCGCGCCCGTGCTCGCGCCGAAGTAGCCGACCGGCAGGTCGCACAGGTCCGGACGGCCCTCGACCCACGCCTTCGCGGCGAGCAGCCGGTGGGCGAGCAGCGGGACGTCGAACACGTTCGCACGGTCCGCCGACTCCTCCTCCGTGAGCAGGTCGAAGAGCAGCGTTGCCAGGCCGGCATCGTTCAGCGTCTCTGCGACCTGGACGTTGCGCGGGCTGAAACGGCCGCTGCCGCTCCCGTGTGCGAAGAGGACGATCCCGTTCGCCTCGGAGGGAACGGCGAGCGAGCCCGGGAGCAGCGCGCGACCTACCGGGATCGCGACGCCGTTCCGCAAGACGAGCGGCCAAGCATTCATCTTCCGACCCTGGACCCCCGTCCGCGGCCCGGAATCGGGGGAACGATGCGATTCCGATACGGCCGACTACGCAGCGCGCCTCGGGGAGTGCCGCTCAGGACTTGTCGCGATGGCGGAGCACCCACCTGACGCGGGCTCCCTGCTCACGCTCCGATTCGTCGAGGGAGAGCTCGAGTGCCGCAAGCGCGGTCTCGTACGTGGGGATCCAGCGGCGCTCGACAGCGCGCAACCGCCGGATGGTCGCGCGAAGCTCCGCCTCGACCTGGCGAAGAGCGCCGGAGGCGGCAGCATGGCGAGCCGCCGCCTCGAGGGCGCGTCGATGCGCGGCGGCCGCGAAGACGAGCGCTGCACCTCCGCCGATGGACGAGAGGTTGGCTGGGTCGGGCAGGATCACCTCCGCGTCTGCGGGATAGACGACGCCGAGCGTCTTGCGCCAGTTGATGTCGACCTGCGGCTCACCGGAGCTGTAGAAGCAGGCGAGGCTGAAAGCACCTTCGCCTCCGACGACGAGTGCCCGACGCAGCCATGTGTCGGCCGCGCCTGCCGCGGTGTTCCACTCGTCCCCGGTTGCAACGGCGAGATCGCCGAGCTGTCGTTCGAGCCGCAGAAGGGCACGACGCTTCTGGTCGAGCACGTCGGCACCTCGCCGCGCCGTCTCGAGGCGGCGCACGAGCCAGGGCCGGCCTGCTCTACCGCTCGGAGCCCGCAGCGGCATCGTCGCTCTCGGTGTAGTAGTGGTCGATGAACGGCGGCGCGACCATCGTCAGCGCTCGGCGCGGCAAGAGCGACGCAGCACGCCAGGCCCGGTCGAGGGTTGCCTCCAGGGAGCGCGCTTCGTCCCGGGACTGCGCGACGAAGTCCATCTCGAATGCGGCCATGAAGGACAGATACCGTCGTTCGCCCTCGCTGAGGGCGTCGGCGCCCACGACGTCTGCGAGATCGGCGATCTGACGGGCTTGCGCGACGAGAGCGATGAGCTGCCCGGCGATCTCGAGATGATCGTCCCGCGTGCGCCCTGGTCCTGCCCCGAGCCGCATCATTCTCGACAGCGAGGAGAGGGCGTCGAACGGCGGATAGATCCCGCGCCGGTGCAGGTCCGCCGACAGGACGAGCTGCCCCTCCGTGATGTATCCCGTGAGGTCGGGAACCGGATGGGTGATGTCGCCGGCGGGCATCGTGAGCACCGGGACCTGCGTGAGCGAGCCCGCTCGACCTCTGATCCGGCCCGCGCGCTCGTAGATCGAGGCGAGGTCGCTGTAGAGGTACCCGGGATAGCCGCGTCGGCTCGGCACCTCGCCGCGCACCGATGCCACCTCGCGAACGGCCTCGCAGTAGCTCGTCACGTCCGCCATTACCACGAGCACGTGACGGCCGAGGTCGAAGGCGAGGTGTTCGGCGACCGTCAACGCGAGCCGCGGCGTGACGATCCGTTCGACGAGCGGATCGTCTGCGGTGTTGACGAAGAGCACGAGATCACCGGCGGCCGCTCGCGCGTCGAGCGTGTCGTGTACGAGGTCGACATCGGCGTGCGAGATTCCGAGCGCAGCGAAGACGACGGCGAACGGTTCGTCTCCGGCGGTGGCCTGCGCCGCGATCTGCGCCGCCAGTTCGAGGTGGGGAAGCCCGCCGACGGAGAAGATCGGCAGCTTCTGGCCGCGCACGAGCGTGGCGAGACCGTCGACAGCGGTCACGCCCGTCAGGATCGGAGACCGTGGGGGCTCGCGCCACCAGGGGTTGATCGGGAGGCCCGCGACCGGACGCGACTCACTGCCGATCACCGGCGGTCCCCCGTCGATCGGTTCACCGCGTCCGTTGCACATGCGTCCGAGCCAGGCCTCACCGACCGGCACACGCATCGGTGCACCCAGGAACGACACCCGCACGTTTCCAGGTCGAAGGCCGGCCGTGCCTTCGAGCACCTCGATCACGGCGAGGTTACGGTCGATGTCGAGGACGACGCCGTGCCGCACCTCACCGGACGCGAGGCGGACATCTGCCACCTCGTCCCACCCGACCTCCGACACGCCGTCGACCACGAGAAGCGGACCGCGGAGCGAGGTGACGGCGCTGTACTCGATCTGGACCGTCAGGTTCATTCGAGATCGCCGAGCCTCGCAAGCAGCGCGGTGCGGATCTCTTGGACGGCTTCCGCATCGTCAGGCGGCACCGAGTCCCGCGCCAGGATCGCCTTCGTGAAATCGACTCGCTCTATGCGGTCGGCGGGAACACCTTTCGCCACAAGCTGGACGCAACGCTCGTGGAGGGCGAGTACGAGCTCGAGGAGCGCAGTCTGCTTTGCGGGTGCGCAGTACGCGTCGTACGCACTGAGCGAGCTCTGCTGGAGCACAGCTTCGCGGAGCAGCCGGGCGCTCAGCAGCACCACACGCTCCGCATCGGGCAACGATGTCGCACCGACGAGTTGCGCGATCGACTCCAGCCGGTCGGACTCGCTCAAGAGGTCGAGAGCCCGCGCGCGGCGGTCGCCCCAGTCCCGGTCACCGCGCATGGAGTGCCAGCTCGCGACCGCCTCGACATCGCGCGACGAGGAGTCGTGCCAGCTGACCGCCGGGTAATGGCGGGCGTACGCGAGGTCGCGGTCGAGCGACCACGTGCAGCGTGTGAAGCGCTGCGTGTGCGCACTGACCGGCTCCGCCATGTCTCCGCCGGGAGGGGAGACCGCGGCGAGGATCGTCACCGAGCCCTGAGCGCCGGCCGCTGTCTCGACCTTGCCGGCCCGCTCGTAGAACGATGCGAGCGCAGAGGCGAGACCGGCCGGATAGCCCTCCTCTGCAGGCAGCTCCCCGGTGCGTGAGGCGACCTCGCGCAGCGCTTCCGCCCAGCGCGAGGTGGAGTCGGCGACAAGGACAGCGTCATAGCCCATGTCGCGGAAGTACTCCGCGACCGTCACGCCCGTGTGCACGCTCGCCTCGCGCGCCAACACCGGCATGTTGGAGGTGTTCGCAATGAGAACCGTGCGGTCGAGCAGGAGCCCGCCGGTGCGTGGATCCGCGAGCTCCCCGAGGTCGTGTAGGACGTCGGCCATCTCGTTTCCGCGCTCGCCACAGCCGACGTACACGATGACGTCGGCGTCGCACCATTTTGCGATCTGCTGAAGCAGCACCGTCTTCCCGGTGCCGAAGCCACCGGGGATCCCCGCTGTGCTACCGCAACCGACCGGGTAGAAGAGGTCGAACGCACGCTGGCCGGTGGTGAGCGGCCGATCGGTCGCCAGGCGACGGCGATGCGGGCGGGGAAGGCGGACCGGCCAGCGGTGTGCGAGCGTCACGTCCGTTCCGGCAACGACCGCGATCCGATCGGCGACGGAGTAGCTACCGGCAGGGACGATCCACTCGAGCACCCCGGAGACGGTCGGCGGAACGAGAACCCGGTGCTCGAGCGCACGCTCAGGCAGCACGCCCAGCAGTGCACCACCGTCGACTGCCGCGCCCTCGACGGCCACGGGCGAGAACGACCAGCGCTGATCGAGGGGCAGAGGGTCAGGTCTCGCTCCGGACGGGAGCAGGTCCGGGGCCCCGGCCAGCCGCCGGAGCATCCCGTCGAACACACCGCCGAGCAATCCGGGGCCGAGCTGGGCGGCGAGCTGGAGCCCGGTCGGCGAAACGGGGTCGCCGGGCTGCAAGCCGCCCGTGTACTCGTACACCTGGACGGTGGCACCGTGCGACCCGAGTGCGATCACCTCGCCGGGCAGGCGGAGTGGCCCGACCTCGACGAAGTCGAGCATCGAAGCCTCGAGCCCGGCGACCTCGACGACCGGACCGTTGACGCGGGTGACGACGCCGGCGCTCATTGCCAGGCGAGCTCCAGCTCGGGCCCGAGGGAATCGAGCGAGCGTTTCGCCAGCGCGGGCAGCGAAAGATCGATGGAGCGCGAACCGCTCGCGGCTCGAACACCCCCGACACCGGGCGGATCGATCTCGAGGATCGCGTCCTCGCCGAGCGACGCCCGTGCGCTCGCCTGCAGCGTCTCCAGGAGCCGGCCGTACCCGGGATCGTGACGCAGCTCGAGTGCCGCCTCCGTCACGCGCGCGCAGAGCTCGTCATAGACGTCGCGCCGAGCCCGGAGGACGATTCCGGCCGCGTCGCTTCTCGCACGGCCGACGACGCGCAATGCCTCTCTGGCGGCGGCGTCTGCGGCCTCGACACGTACGCGGGCGAGAACGTCCGCGAGCTGCGCCTCGGCGAGCGAGAGCTCGCCGGCCGCCCCCGCCGCAGCAGCACGTGCCGTCGAGTCCGCCTCGGCCCCCGCAGCCGACAGGAGCGCACTTCGGAGCGGACCAAGGTTCATTCCGGAAGCACCACCCAGATGCGACCCGGCGCTGCAGTGAGCAGCGTGTCGAGCGCCTGCGCGGCGGCGGACGTCAACAACACGAGCTGCGTATCGTCATCGAGCGTTCGCCAAGCGTCGAGTGCGGCGACCGGCCCCTCGACCGCTCTGACCTCGACCCCGGCCAACGCGTAGCCCGCGACGCGGGCGGACTCGCCGATGGCAACCGCCCGGCTCATGCCTTGCCGATCAGCATGATCGCAATCACCAGCCCGTAGATCGCGATGCCCTCTGCGAGACCGACGAAGACCATCGCGCGGCCGAATATCTCCGGCCTCTCGGCGATTGCCGCAAGTGCCGCCGAACCGGTATAGGCGACCGCGACGGCGGCGCCGATCGTGGATGCGCCGACCGCGATCGCAGCGCCGAGAAGCGCCGCCTGAGGATCCTTTCCGGCGACTCCGGCTGCCGAGGCGGCAGCCGCAGGCTCCACCCAGCCGAGCAGCAGCGCCGCGACGAGGCCGAGCGACGCAAACGCGAACACGAGGTTGAGGACGACGATGCGGCGCAGACCGCGAGCAGGAGCGCGCCGCAGCACGGTCCACGTCAAGGCCGCTACGGCCACGAACGCAGGCAGGCCGAATAGAAGTGAGTCGATCATGCTGCCTCCTTGCTCATCGCGGCGTCGCCCGCCGCGGAGATGACAGGGGTCCGCCAAGGCGCGAAGGTCTTGCCTTCGCCGACGAAGATGCGTGAGAAGAGCTCGTAGTACTCGAGCCGCAGCGCCTGGACGCCGGCGACCA
>DATKRX010000003.1:0-17180 GCA_035531915.1 Gaiellaceae bacterium
CAGGGACGATCGAGGATCGTGTGGGTTCCGACTCGCCGCCAGATGACGTGAGACTCGCCGGCGAGGACGGGTGGCCCGTACTCGAAGGTCGCTCTTCCATCGTCTGCCCAGGTCATCTCGAAGATCCCCGCTGCTCCTTGCACGCCTCTGACCCGAAGCCCTTTGCGGAACCCGGTGCCGGACCGGATGTCCTCGACGAACTGTTCGATCGCGACGAGAAACACGGCCTGTTGTCTTGGCGACAACGCATCGAAGTCGCTGCCGAAGCGCGCCAACCAGGCGAAGGTCGGCACCGCTAGCTACGACGACTCTCGCCGCTTGCGCCCTTTGGCCCGAGCGCGGAGCGCGCCGATCAACTCCTCGTCGGAGGAGAAAGATTCGATCCTGTTTGCGGCGCGATCCGAGTCGGCTTCGCGCTCTCCTGCCTGCCACTCCGGGGACCAGAACCAGGCTTGCGTCGCGTCGATCAACTTCTGCGGGCGCAGCAGGATGCCGTCGGCCGTCAGTACCGCGTCGAGGAGGTCGCCTTCGTCGAGGTGAGCCGCCTTGCGAATTTCGTCAGGCAGCGTGAGCTGGCCCTTCGCTCGTAACGTCGTTCTTGCCATCAGCGAAATCATACAGTACGACACTGTTACTTTCCAACTTTCCCCCGACTTCGCTCCCTTGGCAGCGCTCGCTACCTCGCCGGGCAACTCATAGCCTCACCGCGGTAGGGCGCTACTACGACCTTCTTAGCGTCCGGCCGCGCGCGGGGAAGACGGCGGACCATTGCGACTTGTGGGTTGCCGTACCACCGGCGCCCATCTTTGTGGGGTCGCGACTGCCAGCGTGCTGGTCTGACGGGGGCCTGCCCGCGCAAGCGTCGTGCAATGTCGCGGCGGCGTCCAATCGGCGGCACGCGGTGACGGGGAGCGATACTGATCGGTCATGCCCTTTGTGCCGCCGGCCCGTCATCTGGTGCGGGCGAAGGATCTTGCCGACACGCGCTAAAGAGCTAAAGGCCCGCGGGGTCGAGTTCATTGAAGCGCCCGAAGAGCGCCCCTACGGCATCGACACGGGGTTCCGCGACCCCTCCGGAAACCACTTCCGTCTCACCCAGGTTCGCGAGTTCGCGACCGCTTAACCGAACCGTTCGTATACCTGGGCGCGCGACGGTTCACGGGCGCCGACCACCCAGAAAGGGGAGAGACGCGCTCTTCGCCGGTATCGGGGTCGAGACCGCAGGTTCGCACCGTTCTGGCGTGGTCGGCGGCCGCCGCGTCGAGTGTCAAGCCTCGTCAGGTGCCGCTACAACCCGTGCGGAATCGTCGTTCGAAGCGTGCTGGACGCATCGTTCACGCCCGGTCTGCTCTCATCCATGAGCCGATCGACGGCGAGGAATTGGCCTGTGGTGGGGTCGTACGGCGACGAGCAACCTCGTACCAGGTACCGTAGGTCCGACGGCGCCTCCGCAGTGGCCGCTCGGCCTGAGCCCCGGCGTCGATACCGCGGGGCGCAGTAGCGCCCTCTGCAGGAGACGCAAACGAGTGGAGCTCGATTCTCGACCGGCCGAGGGCGGCTCTCGAGGCGGCTCGTGGCAGGAATCCGCTGCTCTACCTAGCAGGGTCGGCGGGGTCGCATCGGAGGGCGCGACGCGGGTACTGTTTCCCGGATCGCGAAGCAAGCGCACTACCGGCGGCCCGGATGGTTCGACCGCAATGTCTTCAACCGGCTGGTCGCGGGTGCGACGAGACTCGGAGTCAGCGTCTGGGGATCTCGATTGCTCGAGGTGCCGGGCCGTAGGAGCGGGAAACCGCGGCGTACTCCGGTCAACGTGCTGTGGTTCCAGGGCAACCGTTATCTGGTCGCGCCGCGTGGGCGCACCCAGTGGGTGCGAAACCTCCGGGCCGCGGGCGAGGGGAACCTCCTGCTCGGACGGCGGCGAGAGCCCTTCCAGGCGGAGGAGATCGCGGACGCCGAGAAGGAGCCGATCATCCGCGAGTACCTGCGCCGCTGGAAGTGGGAGGTCGGGCAGTTCTTCGCCGGCGTCGGGCCCGACTCCGCGGCCGACGAGCTCGCGCGGATCGCCCCCGACCATCCGGTGTTCCGGATCGACGCCTGAGCGGTTCGCCGCCTCGCGCGTGCCACCCTCACGCGCGAAGCGCGGCACCACCCGATCGGTGGTGCCGCGTCGATCGGAGCGCGTCCCGGCTGACGGTCAGCCCACGCGGTTGAGCTGTCCGCGGATCTCGCCACGGGGGTTTCTGGCGGTACGGATGTTCACGTATGCCCCTCCGCGCACGATCGCGTCGAGCTGCGACGCGGTCAGGGTCAGCGTGCCGTGGCTCGCCGAGTAGCACCTGCGGCAGAGCGTCTTGAACGCCTCCCCGGTCGCGCCCCGGAGACCCTTGTAGAGGCCTGCGCTGCTCGGACGGCCGCTGAGGCGGGAGAAGGTCAGCCTCCAGCGGAGCGTCTTCCCGCTCAGCTTGCCGGTGAACTGGCCCGCGGCACGAGACGACGTCCCCTTCGGGCGGTTGACTTCCCAGTTTGCCCGCAGCACGGCGCTGAGGCGAGCGCTCAGCGTGAGGTTCGCCGCGATCACCGAAGCTGCGGAGCTGGCGCTCGTCGTGCCGGTCGAGTTGGTCGCCGTGACGTCGACACGGAGTGCGTTGCCGAGATCGACCTGGCCGACGCCGTAGCTCTGGCCGGTCGCACCCGAGATGCTCGCACAGCTCGTCCCGTTGGTGTTACAGCGAGTCCACTGGTAGCCGAACCCCGTCGTGCCAAGACCGGTCCAAACACCGGTCGAGGCCTGGAGCGTGTGCCCGACCAGCAGCGAACCGGAGATCACGGGCACGCTCGTGTTGAGCGGTGAGGTCGACTTCGAGCCGACCACAGCCGTCAGGTTCGAGAAGGTCGAGGTCTTCCCCGCCGAGTTGGTCGCGGTGACCACGGCGCGCAACGCCGAACCGACCTGACTGGTCACGATCAGATAGCGCTTGCCGGTCGCAGAGGCGATGTCGGTGCAGGCCCCGCCCGCGATGCAACTCTGCCACTGGTAGCTGAACGTGATCGGCTTCGAACCCGTCCAGCTGCCGTTGTCGACCGTTACCGTATGACCGTCCTCGGCCTTGCCGGAAGGATCGGGCTGCTTGGTGCTCGCGGGGGCGGTCCCAAGAGCCGCGACCGTGCCCGTCGGCGCGGAGAGCGCCTGGTTGGAGCCGTCGGAGTTCGAGGCGCTCACCTCGACCCGGATCGTCATGCCGACATCGCTCGAGGAGGCGACGTAGTTCTGGTTCGTCGCGCCGCCGATCGTCGCGCAGCTGCTGCCGGAGGAGTTACAGCGCTGCCACTGGTAGGCGTAACTGATCGGCGTCGTGCCCGCCCAGGTGCCGCTCGTCGCGGTCAACGTCCGACCGGAGCGGTCGGTGCCGCCGATCGTGGGCAGCGCGCTGTTGGTCGGGCTCGCGGTCGTCCGCAAGGACGCCGCGAGCGCCGAGCCGGAGAGGGCAAGAACGCTGGCCGATGCGACCAGCAACAAGCGGATGCGTCTCATCGAGTGCCTCTCTGTGTGGGATTTGGCGATCTGTGCGTGAGCGACTCGAGCCGGCTTGGCGGCCTCGGAGGCGCGCGATGATCCCCGCCCGTTGCGATCTACAGATCGGTCGTCTCGCTCGGGCCGAGTTCTGGCTCCGAGCTCAGAGCCCGGCCGGGCCCGCGGCCTGCGGGCTCGATGCGGGGCGCTTCTGTCACAGATGGCTTCTCAGTCGTTCGCAGCTGCTCAAGCTCGTTTGCGGCGGCCAATCCTCGCCCGTCGCCGGCGCCGCCCAGATCAGGCCGCCCGGGGCTCGTCGAGGGGGAGCGCGATCGGAGCGCTCATGAGGATGATCGCTCCAGCCACGAGGAGCGCAGCGGCGAGCCTCGACCAGAGCCCGAGTCCGCGCAAGGCTCCTGTCGGACGGCCGACGAGCAGCCGATCGTCACAGCCCTCCTTGGGCGAGCTCCGACCTATTCTCCCGCGATCGCTCCAACCGCGGAGTCGTCCACCACTGAGGGCTGCTCGACCGGCGTCGGGAGGGGCTCGAGCGTCGAGACAGGCGCTTCCGAGGGGGCAGGAGCGGCCTTGGTGGGTCGTAGCGCCTTGCCGAGCCGTTCGATCAGTTCCGTGACATAGCTCATGTGATCGTCTCCTGTGTGAAGGGATCGAGACCGTTGGGCCTTGGTGACCGCGCCCTCGGTCTCGATGCGACCACTATACATACGATCTACAGTTCGTGTATTTGAATCCGTGTATTGCAGTTCGTGTATTCTATGTCGCGATATCGAATGGCTGCCACGACGACCGAGCAGGTCGAACACCCGCGCATCGTGCCCGAGTTCGGGTTTCTCACAAACCACGGGAAGGCGCTGCTCCTGATTGCGCAGGACCCGCGGATCAGGATGCGAGACATCGCGGCTCTGCTCAACATCACCGAGCGCGCGACCCAGCGGATCGTGGCCGACCTGGACAAGACCGGGTACATCGAGCGCGAGCGCGAGGGAAGGCGAAACGTCTACACCGTCAGCATCCATCTCCCGCTGGGGCTGCCGACCCAGCGCGACATCGACATCCGTGCGCTGCTCGGCATCCTGCGTGCGCCGGGAGATCCCGGAGCAACAAGGCCTCGAGCAGCTCGTCGGTGAGCTCGGCCGGGCGAGCTTGACACTCTCGCTCGCCCCTGGCGCGGGCTACACGCCCATCCACTCGCGGCGCGAGGCGCGCACGAGCTCGAGATCGCCGCCGAGCAGCCCGCCGAGCCGCTGGTCGATCGTGGCGAGAAGGCCGCCGGCAACGAAGATCCAGGCCTCGGCGACCGGGTCGCGGTCGGCGTTGACGACGCCGTCTGCCTGGCCGCGGCGGATCACATCCGCGAAGAAGTCGTGCACCTCGCGGATCTGCTGCCGGACGGCCTTGGCGATCACGGCGTCCTCGGAGGCCTCGCTGATCGCCTGGATCCACAGGTCGACCAGCCGGAGCTTCGATCGCTTGGCGCTGTAGGCATCCGTGATCGCGCCGAGGCAACCGACGGGGTTCTTCTCGATCGCCTCCTCGGCGTACTCGCGGAAGATTCGCCACGCCTCGTCGAGACAGGCGAGGTAGAGGTCGCGCTTGGAGCCGAAATGGCGGTAGAGGATCGGCTCGGTGATCCCCGCCTCGCGCGCGATCTCGGCGGTCGTGGCGCCGCGGTAGCTCTTCTTGAAGAACGCCTGGCAGGCCGTCTCGAGGACGGCCTGCCGGCGTTCACCGGCGCTCAGACGCGGGCGAGTTGCTGCCGGAGGCTCACTCATCAGGCCTCGACGAGCACCGAGACGTGCTGCGCCTCCGCCTGCGGGTGTGGCTCGGTGTGGTGCACCTTGCGCAGGGTCAGCACGCCGATCACCGCACCGGCGAGCGCGATCAGCGTCGCCACCTCGAGGGCGTGGTGGAAGCCGTGCAGGAACGCGGCCGGGTCGGGGTGCAGGGCCGGCGTGGCCGAGCTGGTGGCAGCGCTCGCCGCGACGATCGCCCCCATCACGGCGATCCCGAGGGAGCCGCCGACCTGGCGCATGCTGTTCAGCACGGCCGAGCCGACGCCCGCCTTGTCGCGCGGCACCGAGGCCATCGCGGTCGAGGTCACCGGGGCCATGGTCGCGGACATCCCGACGCCGCCGAGCAGCATCGCCGGCAGGAGCCCCCAGAAGCTCTCGTGGCCGCCCATGCGGGAGAACAGGAACAGCGAGCCCGCGAGCACCGTCATCCCGAAGCCGACCAGTCCGCGGGAGCCGAGCCGGTCGGAGAGGCGCCCGGCCTGCGGCGCGAGCAGGATGATCAGGACGGTCCAGGGCAGGAACGACGCGCCCGCCTGGATCGGCGAGTAGTCGAGGATCTGCTGCAGGAACAGCGAGACGTAGAAGAAGACGCCGAACATCGCGAGCCCGACCAGCAGCATCACCGCGTTCGCGCCGCTGAAGACCGGATTGCGGAACAGCGACAGGTCGAGCATCGGCAGCCGCTGGCGCGACTCGAGCGCGACGAAGCCGCCCAGCGCGACCAGCGCGACGGCGAACGCCCCGAGGATCCGGCCCGAGCCCCAGCCGTAGGTGTTGGCCTCGATCAGCGCGTAGCTGAGCGCGAAGAGCCCGAGCGCGGAGGTGACGAGGCCCGGGATGTCGGGTCGCTGCTCGCGCGAGGTGTCGCGGGACTCCGAGATGAACGCGAACGCCGCGGCGATCCCGATCACGCCGACCGGAACGTTGATGAAGAAGATCCAGTTCCAGTTCACGCGCTCGGTGATGATCCCGCCGACGAGCGGGCCGATCGCGAGCGCGAGGGCCGAGATACCGGCCCAGATGCCGATCGCCGTCCCCCGCTGCTTGGGCGGGAAGGTGACCGTGATGATCGAGAGCGTCGCCGGGTTCATCAGCGCCGCGCCGAGCCCCTGGACGACGCGGGCGCCGATCAGCACCGACGCGCTGCCGGCAAGACCGCAGGCGAGCGAGCTGGCCGTGAAGATCACGAGCCCGGCGACGAACATCTTGCGCCGTCCGAGCAGGTCGGCCAGCTTCCCTCCGGTGAGCATGAACGCCCCGAAGGTGAGCGCGTACCCCGCGACGACCCACTCGAGCTCCGAGACTTTCAAATGGAGCGAGCGCTGCATCGACGGGAGCGCGACATTCACGACGGTGTTGTCGAGCATGATCATGAAGAGGCCGAACGCGACCGCCGTGAGCGTCCACCACTTCTTGTTTTCCTCAGCGAAGAGCTTCGCCCTCATTCGTCTCTCCTGTTAGTCGACACTAAGTTAGTTCGCACTAGCTTAGCGGGCGCTAACCACGTGCGTCAACTGAGAGACCGCGAGCCCGCTGACCGTCCGCCGGAAGGGCCAAAGATGCGCCACCTTCCCCGAGACGCCCGGCCGGGTAGGTGGGGAGGCCCCTCGAGCGAGCTGGCGAGGGCGGACCTCCTCGGTGGAGGAGCGGCTCGGTCGACCGTCCCGGCACGGCGGCTCTATCCTCGGGCGATGGGAGCAGAACGGCTGCGGCTGGCGGCGATCGCCCTGTTCGCGACCGGAGCGATCCTCTCCGGGGTCGGGAACGAGAGCGGGCGGCGGTGGCTCACCTTGCTCGCGTTCGCCTGCTTCATCCTCGGGGTCATGTTCGTCCTCCGCTGGCGGAGCACCGTTCGCGCTAGAGTTTTAGATCCAGAGGAGAAAACACGCGGTCGCGAGCAGGGACCTCCTCCCGACCGGGGCAAATGAGACTCGCACTCGCTCAGATCAACAGCGTCGTCGGCGACCTCGACGGCAACTCGCGCCGCATCCTCGGACGGCTCGACGAGGCCCGCGAGTCCGGCGCCGACCTCGTCCTCTTCCCCGAGCTCGCCGTCACCGGCTACCCGCCGGAGGATCTCCTGCTGCGGCCCGCGTTCATCCGCGCGGCGCGCCGGAGCGTCGAGGCGCTCGCCGCGGCGAGCGCCGGCATCGTCGCGCTCGTGGGCGCACCCCACCTCGACCAGGATCTCTACAACGGCTGCTTCGTGCTTGCCGACGGCGCGATCCGTGGCGTCTACCGCAAGCGCCTCCTCCCCAACTACGGCGTCTTCGACGAGAACCGCTATTTCGCGCCGGGCGAGGGCCTGCTCCTCCTGCGCTTCGGCGAGGCTCTGGTCGGACCGACTGTCTGCGAGGACATCTGGCAGCCCGGCCCCCCGACCACCGACCTGGCGCTCGCAGGGGCGCAGCTCGTCGTCAACATCTCGGCCTCGCCGTTCCACGTCGGCAAGGGCCGCGAGCGCGAGGAGATGCTGCGCGTCCGCGCCCGCGACAACTCCTGCTTCGTCGCCCTCTGCAACATGGTCGGGGGGCAGGACGAGCTGATCTTCGACGGGAACTCGGTCGTCTTCGACGACGAGGGCGAGCTGATCGCCCGCGCCGCGAGCTTCGAGGAGGAGCTGCTCGTCGTCGACCTCGACCCGGCGAGCACGGTCGGGCGCCGGCTGCGCGATGTGCGGCGGCGAGCGCTCGCCCGCGAGCGCGCCGCGGCGCCCCGCCCGGAGGAGCTCGAGTTCCCCGCCCCCAAAACCCAACGCGCCTCCCTGCGCCCCACCCCGGCCACGCCGCTCGACGAGCTCGAGCAGATGCGCCTCGCGCTCGAGCTCGGTCTGCGCGACTACGTCGGCAAGAACGGCTTCGGCGACGTCGTGATCGGCCTCTCGGGCGGGATCGACTCGGCGCTGACCGCGGCCGTCGCGGTCGGCGCGCTCGGCGCCGAGCGGGTGCACGGCGTCTCGATGCCCTCGCGTTACTCCTCGACGGGGACGCGCGGCGACGCTGCCCTGGTCGCAGAGTCGCTCGGGATCGACTTCCGCGAGCTCCCGATCGAGCCGATGGTCGAGGCCTTCACGGGAGCGCTCGCGCCCGCGTTCGCCGGCCGTGACCCTGACCTGACCGAGGAGAACCTGCAGGCGCGCGTGCGCGGCACGCTTTTGATGGCACTCTCGAACAAGTTCGGCTGGCTCGTGATCGCGACCGGCAACAAATCGGAGCTGTCGGTCGGCTACTCGACCCTCTATGGCGACCTGGCGGGCGGGTTCGCGCTGATCAAGGACGTCTACAAGACAGACGTGTTCCGGCTCGCCCTGCGACTCAACGAACGTGCGGGCCGCGAGCTGATCCCGCAGTCGATCATCGACCGACCGCCGAGCGCCGAGCTCCGCGCTGACCAGCTCGACGAGGACTCGCTTCCGCCCTATCCGACGCTCGACCGCGTGCTCGAGGCCTACGTCGAGCTCGACCGCTCCCGCGACGAGCTCACAGAGGACGGCTTCGACGCGGAGCTCGTCGAGCGCGCGATCGCGCTGATCGACCGCGCCGAATACAAGCGCCGCCAGGCGCCGCCGGGCGTGAAGCTCCGGCCGAAGGCCTTTGGCCGCGACCGGCGGACGCCGATCACGAACCGCTGGCGCGACTGACCGGCCGGATCGGCGGCTCGGCGCCAGCCACGGCGATCCCGCCCTCGCGCGAGCAGCGGGCGAGATCGATCGACTCGGAGCCTCGGTTCGGCGCGCTCACCGAGCGAGGTTGGCGAGGATCGCGCCCAGGATCGGGACGGCGATCGTGAGGCCGAGGCTCGTCCAGCCGATCACGACGAGCCTCGGCCGCGTCATCTGCTCGCGGCCGTCCTTGATCTCCGCTTGCAGGCGGGGCCCGAGGACGAAGTTGTGGAGGTAGGAGGCGGCGAGCAGGCAAGCGGAGAGGCCGACCTTGATCCAGAGGACGGTGTGAAAGGGTGAGCGGGAGTGGCTCCAGTCGTGGCGGGCGAGCTCGATGCCCGTGAGCGCGAGGACGAGCAGGGAGCCGTAGCCGATCGGGCGCCAGCGCAGGCCGAGCTCCTTCATCGCCCGGCCGCGGGGGTCGCCCTCGAGCACCCGGATTGCCGGCACGCCCGCGAAGACGAGCGCGATCGAGCCGCCGAGCCACACGGAGGCGGCCAGCAGATGGATGATCACGATCACCTCCTCCATCGCGCCCCAGGCTAACCGCTGAGCTCGAGCGGCTCGGGCGGTGGCCCCTCCCGCAGGAGCGCCCGGACGCGGGTCGCGAGCGCGCGCGGGGCGAGCCGCTCGTCGGTCGCCTCCAGCTCGTCGAGCGTCCACCAGCGGTGGCCGTAGACGTGCTCGGCCTCGAGGTCGATCGTCGGGGCGAACTCGTGATCGTCCACCCGGATCAGATGGAACCGCTCGCGCTGGCGGTGGAGCTCGCCGGCCCACGGATAGACGTGCTCGCGCCTCCAGACGGCGGGCCCTGCATCGTCGTAGGCGAGGCCGCACTCTTCGCGCAGCTCGCGGCGGAGAGTCGCATCGTCGGTTTCCTCCCCCTCGACGCCGCCGCCCGGAGTCGCCCACCACGCCTCACGGGTCACGGGGTTCTCGAAGCGGAGCAGGAGCACGCGCTCCTGCGCATCGACGACGAGCGCGCGAACCGCCTCCCGCGGCGTCGGCTCGAGCCACGCGTGCAGCGCGGCAAACCAGCGGAGCCGCTCGCCGTAGGGGACGGCCGCGTTCGCAGGGGAGGTCGAGGGGAGGACGAAGAGCGCGGTCGAGCCGAGCGTCCTGATCTGCGCCCCGAGCTCGGGGCGCTCGCCGAACGCGCCGCGATAGGCCTCCTTGCCGACGAACGCGATCGCCCGCGGCCTGAGCTCGCGCGCGAGGCGCTCGAGGCGGCCGGGATCGAAGTCGCCGCGGCGCAGATCGGCCGACCCGGGCGTCATGCGGTAGGCAGCGTTCGTCGCCCCGTAGCCGAGCTCGAGCAGCCCGAACTGCTCCGAGGGGTCGAGCAGGCGCGGGGTGAAGCCGGCGTCGTGGAGGAGCCGCCAGAAGTCGTTGCGGGGATTCGCGAAGTGAGCGTGCGCCGCCGCCGACACGCGTCCCGGATTGATGCCGCAGAAGACGCAGCGCAGGTCCGGCGCAAGGACGTCGGGGACGCTAGATCCGGCGGGTTCGGCCACTCGGCCGGCAGCGTGGCACATGCGACAGCCAGGTCGCCGTGCAGGACCACGAGCTCGGAAGCGGCGCCCGCGGGCGACCCTTGGGGGTCGGCGCGGCGCGGCGGCGGGAGGTCCAGTTCTTGCAGGTGCGGATCATGCGGCCTCGAGCTCCTCGGCCGTGTCGGCGCGGCCTTCGAGCCCCTCGCGCGCTGCCCCCGTCCCGGACTCCTCGCCGGCGGGTCGCACGACCTTCACGGAGTCGACGTTCCACCCGCCGTAGCAGCGGGCATAGCACTCAGCTTCCGTGAGCGGCCTCAGCCTCACGGACGCTCACTCTAGGACCGTGACCGGACAGACCCCGGTAGCGTCGCGGCGTGGCCGAGCTCCGGGGGAAGGTTTTCGAGTACGCGATCGAGGTCGGAAGCGACGGGGCGACCTCCGTGCCCGGCGGTGCGACCGTCGGGCTGCCGGCCGAGTGGACGCCCGACCATCTCCTGCTCGCCGCGCTCGTGCACTGCTCGATCCAGAGCCTCGCCCACCATGCGCGCCGCTTCGGCCACGAGCTGCGGGCGAGCGGGTCGGCCTCGGGGCGCGTCAGCAAACGTGAGGGCGACGGCCGCTACGCGTTCGTCGAGATCGACTGCCGGATCGAGGCCGAGCTCACACCGGCCGCTCCCGACCCCTCGGAGCTGATCGCGAGGGCCGAGCGCGACTGCTTTGTCAGCGCGACGCTGGCGCTCAAGCCGCGGTACGAGTGGCGGATCGGGTAGCCGCGCGGCTACCGTCCCGCCGATGACGAGTCTGCACGGCGAGGACGGCGAGGTCGTCGACGTCACGATCGAGGCGGTCCTCGACCGCTTCCACACGCTCAACGTGCCGTTGGCCTTCTTCGACGGCCCGGCGGGGACGCAGGTGCCCGACTCGGTGCTCGAGGCGGTCTCCGGCTACATGCTCGCCGCCAACGCAAACGTCGGCGGGAAGTTCCTCACCTCGATGGTCACAGACGACGTCGTCGGCGCGGCGCGCGCCGCGGCCTCCGACCTGCTCGGCGTCCGGACCGACGAGCTGATCTTCGGCGCCAACATGACCACGCTCAACTTCGCGCTCTCGCGCACGGCGGCGCGCGACTGGCAGGCCGGCGACGAGGTCGTCGCCACGAAGCTCGACCACGATGCGAACATCTCGCCCTGGCTGGAGCTCGCCGAGGACAAGGGCATCGTCGTCAAGCTCGCCGACCTCGACGCGGAATGCCGGATCGACCTCGGTCACTTGCGCTCGCTCGTCACCGACAGGACGAAGGTGGTCGCGTTCCCGATGGCCTCGAACGCGGTCGGGACGATCACGCCGGTCGAGGAGATCGTGAAGATCGCGCACGACGCGGGCGCGCTCGCCTGGGTCGACGCGGTGCACTACGCCCCCCACGGCGACATCGAGATCCCGGAGCTCGGCTGCGACGTGCTCCTCTGCTCTCCCTACAAGTTCTACGGGCCCCACCTCGGGCTCGCCTGGGCCCGTCGCGACCTGCTCGAGGGCTGGCGGCCCTACAAGGTGCGCCCTCAGAGCGAGGCGCCCGGGAAGCGGCACGAGACCGGGACGCTCCCGCACGAGCTCCTCTGTGGCTTCGTCGCGACGGTCGAGTACCTGCACGGCGTCGGCTGGGGGTTCATCACCCGCCACGAAGAGATGCTCGGTCAACGGTTCCTGGACGGGATCCCCGAGGGCTGGAAGCTGCACGGGCCGCCCACGATGGAGGGCCGGGTGTCGACCTTCGCGCTCTCTCCCCCCGGCGGAGAATCCCCGGAAGAGGCCGCGACGCGACTCGGCGCGGCCGGGTTCGCGGTCTGGCACGGCAACAACTACGCGGTCGAGGTGTTCAAGCACCTCGGCCTTCCCGAAGGCGCCGTCCGCGTCGGCATCGTGCACACAAACACCGAGGACCAGGTCGACCGGCTCCTCGCGGCGCTGCCGCGCGGCTAGTTCGCGACGCCGCGCGCCGCCCAGGCGCGAGCCTTGACCGTGAACGGCTCGGGCGGGAGGGCTTCGCGGCAGAGCTCCCGGAGGCGGGCTCGGCCGGCGTCGTCGAGGGCATCCATGAACGCGCCGATCGTCCCGACGCCCAGGGTGAACGGCTCCCACCACTCCTCGAAGCTCGGATGGACGACGCTCGCGATCAGCACCGTCTCCCGGACCTCGCCGATCCCGGCTGCCCGGAAGAGCTCGCCGAGCTGACCCTGCTGCGCCCCGGCGCGCTCCGATTCCGCAGGCGCGGCCGGATCGAGCTCGTGCGAGGCGCGGAAGAACGCGCTCAACGGCCCCTGGCCGCCGGCGGCGTGATCCCAGACACATGCGGCGAGCGTGCCGCCCGGGCGGGTGACACGGGCCATCTCGCGGAGGCCGGCGAGCGGATCGTCCATGAAGTGGACGACGAGCTGCGCGAGCACGGCGTCGAAGCTCCGATCGGGGAACGGCAGCTGCTCGGCGACGGCGCGTTCCACGGTGACCTGGGGCTGGCGCTCGCGGACGGCCGCGACGAACCGCTCGGACGGGTCGACGGCGCTCACCGCCTCCGCCCCGAGCCGCCGGACGAGCTCGCCGGTCAACGCGCCCGGGCCACAGCCGACGTCGAGTGCCCGCTGGGGCGCGGCGACCCCTGCGAGCTCGGCGAGCTGCGCCGAGAGATGCCTCGAATAGCGGCCCATGAAGCGATCGTAGGATTCGGCCGCAATCTCGAAGCTCACGGCTGCAATCTACTCAGGGCCTGGCGGGGGAACGGGTTCCCCGGCGCCGGGGAACCCGCTGAATGCCCTGAGGAGAGGCGGCGGACTACTGGTAGGTGGCGCGCGCCCGGGCCCAGCGCTCGTCGTCTCGGTGGATCGGGTCGGGGTCGATCCCGCGCGCCTCGGCGATCGCGAGCGTGAGGAGCTGGAAGCGCACGATGTCGACCGCGGGGTGGCGCGACGGGAGAAGCGTCGTCTCGCATCCGAGCTCGCCGAGTGCCCGCACCGCGGCCGCGGCGCGCTCGGCCGCACGTCCCTCACCCTCGAGCACGTAGGCGCGGACGCCCTCGTCGATCGCGGCCAGATCGCCGTGCAGGAGCTGCTCTGTGTGGTGGGCCCCCGCCGAGACCCAGGCGCCCTCGCGCAGCTTCAGCACCGCCTCCTGCGCCGTCGGCCAGTCGCGGCCGGCGCCCGCGACCAGGATCTTCGAGTGCGGCGGTGGCGGCTCCTCGAGCGCAAGCGCCTCCTCGACCGCCGCCGGCAACCCGGAGATGTCTTCGCCGCGGAGGGCCGCGATTGCGGCAACCGCGCAGGTGTAGCTCGCCGTGTGGCACCACGAGCGTTCGAGCTCGGGCGTGCAGACGACGACCTGCTCGGAGAGCTCGCCGAGCGGCGAGTCGGGTGCGCCGGTCAGGAGCCACTTCGGCCCGGGGAAGGCGCGCGCCGCCTCGAGTGTCAGCGGCGTCTCGCCCTCGTGGGAGATGCAGACCATCAGGTCGGCCGCAGGCGGCGCCAGAACGGCCTCGAGCGCCTGCAGCGCGAACCCGCCTGTCTGCGCCGCGTGGAACGAGGTCCCGCAGCCGACGAACACGACGCGCGCCCCCTCCGGCAGCCGTAGATCGCGTGGCACCGACCGCAGCCATTCCGGCTGCGCGAACACTGCACGACGTGTCTCGCCCGACATCGCTCCCCTCTATACCATCGGGAGATGCCCGTGTTCGAACGGCAGAGGCTCGAGAACGGGCTCCGCGTCCTCAGCGCGCCGCTGCCGCACGCGCAGTCGGTCGCCTGCTTCGTGATGCTCGCAGCCGGTTCCCGCTACGAGCGCGCCGAGAACCGCGGCGTCGCCCACTTCGCCGAGCACATGTTCTTCAAGGGCACCGAGCGACGCCCGAGCTCGCGCGAGCTGACGACGCTGATCGACGCGATCGGGGGCGAGTTCAACGCCTTCACCTCGAAGGAGTACACCGGCTACTACGTCCGCTGCGCCGGCGCCGAGCGGGACACCGCCTTCGACGTCCTCCTCGACATGCTGCGCCACTCGAAGTTCGATCCCGAGGAGATCGAGCGCGAGAAGGGCGTGATCCTGGAGGAGATGAACATGTACCAGGACACCCCGCGCGACCACATCGGCACGGTCTACGAGAACCTGATGTTCGGAGACAACCCGCTCGGCTGGGAGGTTCTTGGCACCAAGGAGACGATCAAGGCCGCGACGCGGGAGACGTTCACCGGCTACCTCGACGAGTGGTACACGCCAGAGCGCATGGTGATCGGGATCAGCGGCATGGTCGGCGACGAGCTCACGCCGATGCTCGAGGAGCTGCTCGGGGAGATGTCCCCGAACGGCAACCGCAAGCCGGCGCCGGCGCAGCTCGACCGCTCGCCCGGCCCGCACGTCGCCGTCCACCACAAGGATGCCGACCAGGCTCACCTGATCCTCGGCGTCCCGAGCTACCCGATCGAGCACCCGGACCGCTACGCGCTCCAGATGCTTTCGGCGGTGCTCGGCTCGGGGATGTCGTCGCGCCTGTTCCTCGAGGTGCGTGAGCGCCGCGGCCTCGCCTACTACGTGCAGGGCATGAACCACTCCTACACCGACGCCGGCTCGCTGCTCGCCCAGGCCGGGGTCGACATCAAGCGGATCGACGAGGCGATCAAGGTGATCGTCGAGCAGTTCGCCCGGATGGCAGACGAGGAGGTCGGCTCCGAGGAGCTCGAGAAATCGCGCTCGATGATCAAGGGCCGCTTCGTCCTTCGCACCGAGGGGCCGCAGGGCCTGCTCATGTACGGCTTGAACCGCGAGGTGCTCGAGGGCGAGACGCTCGAGCCCGAGGAGTTGCTGAAGAAGATCGACGCCGTCACCGCCGAGGACGTCCAGCGGGTCGCGAAGGACCTGATCGCGCAGGACAAGCTCCACCTCGCCGTGATCGGGCCGTTCGAGGACGAAGAGCACTTCGCGCGCGTGCTCGACTGACCCTCCCCCGTGTTCGAGCCGGCGGCCGGGAGCGGCCGAGAGCGTCTCCGGTTCCCGGGCGGGATGTGCGATGCCCGCGGGCGAGCGGCACCTGATCCGCGCTCAGGGCGGAAACGGGGAAGTTCGCGTGGCCGGTGGAGCCGGCGATCCCGGTTAGACTCTTGCCCATGATCGAGCGGGTCGCCGAGCTACCTGCAGGCGTTCTCGGCTTTCGCGCATCGGGAAAGATGACGCGCGAGGAGTACAGGGAGATCATGAAGCCGATCTACGCCGCCCTTGAACGGGGCGAGAAACTGAACATCTACTTCGAGCTCGCCGACGACTTCGACGGGCTCGAGCTCGGCGCGCTCTGGGAGGACATGAAGGCGGCCGGGTCGGTAGGGCTCAAGCACCGCTCATCCTGGCAGCGGATGGCGCTCGTCACCGACAAGGAGTGGATCAAGCGCGCGGCCGCGATCGCCGGCCCCCTTGCCCCGGGTGAGCTCCGTCTCTTCGCCTCCGACGAGCGCGTCGAGGCGAAACGGTGGATCGCGCAGACGTCGTCAGGGTAGTCCTGCTGCCCGCCCGTCAGCAGGCCAGTCGCCCCCACAGAGGTTAGGGCGATTTGCTGAGAACGGATCGAGGCCGCGAACCTATCGCACCCTTTCGCCTCCGTGAGCGGTAGCGTCCGTGTCGGGTATCTCTTGCCGGTTGGTTTCGATTCAGCGATCACCGAGTACCGCTTCGACGCCGTACGAGGTGGGTGGTCCGCGCGAGCGTTGACATCAGGAGCGGGCGGGCGGAATAATCGCCCGATGGCGCGCCTCGGGATCGCGGCGTTGGTGGTGACGGTCGCCCTCGCGGCTGCCGGGCCTGGGCTTGGTGCGCAGCCTCTGCCGCTCAGCGCTCGGGTGATCGCTCACGGCGAGTTTGCCGGGTTCGGGCCGTTCGGGCCGCCGCCTCTCCAGACCTTCACGACTCCCCGAACGTTCCTCTCCAGCTACCAACAGAGCGCTACGCCGTCCCAGGCATCGACGTGGGTCGCGCTGCTGCACCGGGAAGGTTTCGTTGCTGTGGTGGCGGAGCAACTCGGATCGCTGACAGCCAACCGCGGAGGTCTTTCCTGGGTGATGGAGCTTGGCTCCCCGGCTGGCGCGAAGTCCGAACTCGCGCAAGAGGTGCGTAGCGACGAAAGTCACGGACCCGTTTCTCGGTTCGTGGTGGGCGGCATCCCGGCTCTCTCCGCGTTTCGCCTCGGCACCAGCTCGAGCGGCGGCGACAACATCCTGTTTTCTGACGGACGATTCGTCTACTTCGTCGGCTACGGCTGGAGCAACGGCGCTACCTCCGCACGCGCCGCCTTGATCACCGCCGCGAGGACTCTCTACGCGCGCGTCCACGGGCACTCCGCCACCTAGCTCGACCGGGTCCGGCAGATGGTCGCGTTCTTCTCATGCGCGAGAGGTACGGGGGGAAGGACGCTATGGACTGCCGAGCGGCGTGATCGAGGATGGAGAAACTCCTCGGGTAGCGACCATGCGCGAAGTCGAGGAGGAGTTGGGGCTTGAGGCCAAGGAGTTGTATGCCTTCCAAGGATCAGACTTACAGTCGCCCAGTAGCCGGCACTCACCGAGATCGCTCCCGGAGCATGCATCACCACCGCTCCCGAGAGGACACCACGCTGCACCTCGAGGCCGACGACGTTCGAATACGAACACGAACACGAACACGAACACGAACACACG
>DATKRX010000004.1:0-6080 GCA_035531915.1 Gaiellaceae bacterium
CGACGTGCTCGATCACGGCGTTCGAGAAGCCGAGGTCGAACTCGCCGTCGGCGAAGGGCAGCTCGCGCCCGTCGGCCCGCACGGCGGCCACCTGCGGGAAGGCTCGAGCGAAGCGGTCGAGCCCGGTATGGCCGACTGCGGTGATCCGCTCGGGCCAGGGGTAGAGCGCCTCGAAGAAGTTGTCGCTCGAGAAGCGATCACCCGGGCCGCCACCGAAGGGCGCGTCGGTGACGCCGACATCGACGACCGTCGTGTCGGGGCCGGGCCGGAAGAGGTCGCAGAACAGGCGCAGTTTCCGCTCCCGGCTGCGCAGAGAGATGCGAGCCGCGGCCCGATGCAGCATCGGCCGGAGACTAACGGCGCGGGCGGAGGGGTGGTGTCCCGCCCGCGCCGTCGCGAGGCCCTACGGCCCCCAGGGGCAGCCGCCGAGCAGCGCGGATGCGATCACCGATGCAACTGCCACGAGCGCGAGCCGCAGGCCCGGGGAGACGATCGACATCGTGCATACCTCCTTCTGATTGCGAGCCCACCAATAGAAGAGCGCAGGATTCTTTTGTTGTCAATCCTGTCATCTTCAGGCATCGAACAATTGACGCTGTCCCTCGAAGCAGGCATCATCTCGGGCCGTGGGGAGCGAACCGCAGTTGCCGGGAGAGACGGTCGCGGCGCGACTGCGGCGGCTTCGGCTCGAGCAGGGCGCCTCGCAGCGCGACCTGTCGGCGCCGGGGATCACCTACGCCTACATCTCGCGCATCGAAGCCGGCGCGCGAACGCCCTCGATGAAGGCGCTGCGGATGCTCGCCCGCAAGCTCGGCGTGACGCCCGAGTATCTCGAGACCGGCTCGGAGCTCGGCGCCTCGGAGCTGCGCGAGCTGCGGCTCGCCGAGCAGGAGCTGCGGCTGCGCCTCGACGGGAGCGGTGACACGAGCGCCGTCCGCGAGCTCCTCGAGGATGCCGAGCTGGACGCCGACATGGCGGCGGTGACGCGGGCGCGAATCGTGCTCGGGCTGGAGGCCGCGGGGCGCGGCGACCACCTCGAGACGGTGTCGCAGCTCTCGCGCGTCGTCGACTCGGAGCTCGTGACGGCGGCGGGACGGCCGGATGTGTACTCGGCGCTCGGGCGAGCGCACGCCTCGGCCGGCTCGACCCGGGAGGCGGTCGCCCTCTTCGAGCGCGCGCTCGCGCAACTCGGACGGGCCGAGCCCGAGAACGTGGCCGCCCGCGTGCGCTACAGCACCTACCTGAGCTACGCGCTCACCGACCTCGGCGAGCTCCAGCGCGCGAAGGCGGTCGTCGCGGAGCTGTTCGCAGGCGCGGGCGAGGCCGAAGACCGCTACACGCGCGTGCGGCTCTACTGGTCGCTCGGCCGACTTTCGCTCGAGCAGGCGAAGCCGCTCGCAGCGCTCGACAACTTCCGCCGTGCGGTCGCCCTGCTCGAGGCGACCGAAGACACAGTTCACCTGGCTCGGGCGCACATCGCGTGCGCGGATGCGACGATCACGGCCGGGGACGACCTCGGCGGGGCGCTCCACCACCTCGAGGAGGCGGAGCGGCTGCTCGGGCCACGACCCGACAACGACGATCTCGCGGTCGTGCGCCGGATGCAGGCGATGTGCGCGACTGCGGCCGGCGACGCGCGAGGCGCGGAACATCTGGGGCAGCTGGCGCTGGCGCTCAGCGACGAGCTTCCCAACGAGCGCGGGCACGCCTGGTGGGCGATCGCCGAGGCACGCGGGCAGGGCGGCGAGGGGAGCGCCGACGAGGCCTATCAGGAGGCGATCGTGCTCCTCGCCGAGCACGGAACGGTGCGCCAACAGGCAAACGTGCTCCGCTCCTACGGACGCTTCCTGCGAGAGACAGGACGCGAGCACGAGGCGCTCGACGTGTTCGAGCGCGCGGCCGACGTCGCGTCGAACCTCCAGGGCGAGCCGGCCTCGGTCGATCGGTGAACTACCTCGGCCTGAAGGCCGTGGCTTCGGCGTGCTTCCGGCAGCGGCCGCCTGACTCTCCGGGCTCACGCCGAGCGGGAGGCTACAGTCGCGCACGTGATCTCGGCCGAGCTAAGACCGTGCGGGCCCTATTCGCTTCGGCTCTCGGCGCGGCACGGGAGTGATGCCACCCGGATCGTCTCGGACGGCGTGATCACGACGACGCTCGCCGGCGAGGTCGGCCTCGAACAGGCACGCGCCTGGCAGCGCCCGGACGGGATCGTCTGCATCCAGGCGCTGAGCGACCACGGGCTCGAGCGGATGCGGTTCATCCTCGGGATCGACGACGACCACTCGGGATTCCTCACGCGCTTCGCGGCTGATCCGCTGCTCGGCCGCTCGATCAGCCAGCTGCGCGGGCTGCGCCCGCTTCGCACGGCGACCGTCGCACACGCGCTCCTGCGCGCCCTCGCCGGGCAGCTGATCACCGCCAGGCGCGCCCGCGAGATCGAACGGCTGATCGTGCGCAAGGCGACCCGGGAGCTCGGCGGCCTCCATGCCGCGCCGACGGCGGCGGAGCTCGGGCGCTTCTCGCCCGCTGCGCTCGAGCAGCTCGGGCTCGGCGCCCGCCGCGGCGCAGCGCTCGTCCGGCTCTGCCGCTCGCTCGACCTCGAAGGCCTCAGCAAGCACCCGACCGAGATCGCCGCGAAGCGGCTCGAGCGCGAGCGCGGGCTCGGCCCGTGGTCGGCCGGCGTCGTCTGCCTCGAGGGGCTCGGCCGTTACGAACGCGGCCTCGCGCGCGACCTCGGGCTCGTGAAGCTGGCCTCGGCCCTGTGGGGGCGTCGCGTCGAGGCCGAGGAGACCGACGCCCTGCTCGAGCCCTATGGGGAGTGGGCGGGACTCGCGAGCGTCTACCTGCTGGCGGGATACCACGCCGGACTCGTAGGCTTGCGGGATGAGAATCGCAATCCTCGGTACCGGAAAGATCGGCGAGTCGCTGCTCGCCGGGCTGCGTAGCTCCGACTGGGCCGACATCATCGCGAGCTCGCGCCGCGAGGAGCGGGCCGCGGAGCTGCACGAACGCCACGGGGTCGAGACGACGACCTCGAACGCCCACGCGCTCAAGGGCGCCGACGTCGTCGTGCTTGCGGTCAAGCCGCAGGACATCGAGGCCCTGCTCGGTGAGATCGGCCACCTGCTGACCGCCGAGCAGACGGTGCTCTCGATCGCGGCCGCAATCCCGACCGCGCGGATCGAGCGGCACCTGTCCGACGACGTGCCCGTCGTGCGCGCGATGCCGAACGCTCCCGCCACCGTCCACGAGGGCGTCGCCGGGATGTGCGCAGGCAAGCACGCCGGCCCCGAGCACCTCGAGCGCGCCGGAACCGTGCTCCGCGCCGTCGGCGCCGTCGTCGTCGTGCCCGAGGAGCAGATGGACGCGATCACCGCCGTCTCGGGCTCCGGGCCCGCCTACTACGCGTTGCTGGCCGAGGCGATGATCGACGCCGGGCTCCTGCTCGGGCTCTCCCGCGAGATCTCCACCAAGCTCGTCGTGCAGACGATGCTCGGCACCGCCAAGCTGCTCCGCGACGAGCACATCCATCCCGTCGAGTTGCGCGAGATGGTCACCTCCCCGGGCGGGACGACCACCCGGGCGATCCGCGAGCTCGAGCAGGCCGGAGTCCGCGCCGCCTTCCTGAACGCGATCGCCGCTGCGAACGAGCGAAGCAAAGAGCTCGCCCGCGGCGATGACTGAGGGCCGCCTCCACGTCTTCGACGACCCGGCGGGCGCCGTCGCGCAACTGCTCGCCGCCGAGGCCCGGCGAGGCGGCGCGATCGTGCTCACCGGGGGGTCGACCCCTGAGCGCGCCTACGAGCTGGCGGCGAGGCTCGAGCCCGACTGGAGCCGCGCGCAGGTCTTCTGGGGCGACGAGCGCTGCGTCCCGCCCGACGACGGGCGCTCGAACTTCGGCCTCGCCAAGCGGGCGCTGCTCGACCGGCTCGCCGCGCTGCCCGACGTGCACCGGATCCGCGGCGAGCTTGCACCCGCCGCTGCCGCCGCCGAGTACGAAGCGGAACTCGGCGAGGCCACACCCGACCTGCTGCTGCTCGGGCTCGGCCCCGACGGCCACGTCGCCTCCCTCTTCCCCGGCTCGCCCCAGCTCGCCGAGCGCGCGCGGCTCGTCACGCACGGGCCGGCGGGGTTGGAGCCATTCGTCGAGCGCGTCACCTTGACCCTTCCGGCGCTCTTGACGGCGCGACGGATCGTCGTGCTCGTGGCGGGGGCCGGTAAGGCCGAGGCCGTCGAGCGCTCGTTCCGGGGGCCGGTCGACGAGGAGGTCCCGGCCAGCCTCCTGCGTCGCGGCGAGGCGCCGCTCGACGTCTACCTCGACCCGGCCGCAGCTACGGGGGCAGCATCGGCGAACTGAGCTCGGCTGCGAAGCTGCGGCGCGCCGCCAGCGCCTGGAGCACGATCACCGTGTCGGCAACCGGCACGTCCTCGAGGAACTCCTCGCGCGTCTCGAACGATGCCAGCACCGCCTCGACGGCCTCGATGTACCCGATCACGTCGTGCGCGGCGCAGGTCGCGAGCGCGTCGGCGACGGCGGGGGGAAAGTCGTCCCGTTCGCGGAGTGCCGATGCGAGCTGGCGCGCCTCTGGATCGCGCCCGAGCACGAGCAGCGAGAGGGCGGCGGCGTAGCGGCCGATTGGCGAGGCCGCCTCCTCGCTTCCGAGCTCGAGCGCCCAGCGTGAGTAGACCGCCGCTTCGTCGGCTCTGCCCGCGATCAGCGCGGCCTTGATCGTCCCGATCGGGCGGCCCCACGAAGTCGGCGTCGCATGCTCCCAGCTCTCGCGCCAGCGTAGGGCCGCCCGCTCGAGCCATTCGCCGGCCTCGTCGGGCCGCCCGAGCATCAGCAGTGAGAGCCCCGCACCGTAGGCGGCGTTCCCGAGCCGCACGAGCTGCTCGGGATCGAGCCGCGCCATCCCCTCCTCGTAGCGGGCCCGCTCCCGAGCGAAGAGCTCCTCGAAGCTCATCGTGCCGACGGGGCCGCCTCGGGTGAGCGGCACGAGGGATACGCGAGCGCCAGAGCAGCCATCGGAGCCATCGGAGCCATCGGAGCCATCGGAGCCATCGGTATACCGGACGTGCGACAGTTCCGCTCTCATCGACCCACCGGTGGACGACCTGCCAGACGAGCGCGTCCGAGGATCTCTCGCTCTCCTCACGCCTTGCTCCCGGAGGCCGGCGCTCGCCGGGCTCAGCGCTCCAGCCGCTGGATCCGGTACTCTTTTGGTTAGCGATTCGCGAGAGGGGTACCCGCGAGTCCTACCTGTAGAGGCGGCACGAGGATCGTGTCGCGCCCATGCATGTGACGCTGACGCAATCTCCGGAGTCTGGGGAGGGGTCCGCTGGCATTCAAGCCGCGGCCCTCCGGGCCGGAGCCTGGGCCGGAGAGCCCTTCCTGCGCCCCGAGGACGATCCCGCCACCTCGTTGCGGCCCGGGTCGGCGCTGCGTCGGGCGCTCGAGAGCGCCCTCACCGAGATCGACGCCGGGCTCGAGCAGCCCTCACCCGAGTGGAAGGTGCGCTACGCGCTGATGCTCGGGCTGGAGCGGGTGCTCTCCGAGAAGCCGCCGCGCCTCGCATCCGGCACCGAACTGCGCCGCCATCAGATCGACGCGCTCGCCGGGATGCTGACCGAGCTGATCGCCGCGACCGAGAAACACGAGGCGGCCACGACCGGCGCAAACGGCAACGGCACGGTCGCGATCGAAGAGCTCGTCGAGGAAGACGACGAGGAGGAGGACGACGAGCTCGCGGTCGAGCTCGACGACGAGCTCGACGGCGAAGAGGGCGCCCCTGCGCCAGGTGAGGATCCCGGCGCCGCCCGCCGTTACCGCTTCCGCCACCCGACCGCCTCGGGGAAGACGATCGCGGCGGCCGGCTTCGTCGAGGCGGCCCGCACCGAAGGCGTGCTGATCCTCACCCACCGGCGCCTGCTCGTCGACCAGTTCCGCCGCGAGCTCACCGAGCACGGCTACGGCGAGCGCCTCACACCCGTGATCCTCGGCGAGGGGAAGCAGCCCAGGCGCGACCCGATCACGATCCAGACCTACGCCTGGTTCGCGCGTCATGTCGACGAGGTCTCCC
>DATKRX010000005.1:0-22523 GCA_035531915.1 Gaiellaceae bacterium
CGACCAGGTCGTGCTCGGGCCGCGTCTTGTGCATGATCGCGAACTCCGCCTCGATCATCTCCGCGAAACGTTCGGCCTGCTTTGCGCGGCCCGTGTCGGGCGAAACCGAGACGATGCCCTCGCCGACCAGTCCGAGGTCGCGGAAGTGGCGTGCGAACAGCGGCAGCGCCGTCATGTGGTCGACGGGGATCGTGAAGAACCCCTGGATCTGGCCGGCGTGGAGATCCATCGTGAGGATCCGGTCAGCGCCCGCGGTCTGAAGGAGATCCGCGACGAGACGCGCCGTGATCGGCTCGCGCGGCTTGGCCTTGCGGTCCTGACGCGCGTAGGGGAAGAGGGGGATGACCGCCGTGATCCGCTTCGCCGAGCCGAGCCTGGCGGCCTGGATCATCAGCAGGAGCTCGATCAGGTTCCGGTCGATCGGCGCGCAGCCGGTCTGAACGATGAAGAGGTCGGAGCCGCGGATCGACTCGTCGTAGCGGACGTAGGTCTCGGTGTTCGCGAAGTTCGCCAGCTCCACCTCGCCGAGCTCGACGCCGAGCTGCTCGACAATCCGCTCCGCCAACTCCGGGTGCGAGCGGCCCGCGAACACCATCAGCCGCTTCTGCGGCCCGCGTTCGATCCAGTGGCCCGGCCGAGTCTCGGTCACGGTCGCCAGGCCGACGTCGTCGAGGCCTGGAAGAGCGAGCTCAGTCGTCCCGGTGTCGGGCCGCATACCCCTCCTTGTTCTCCTGGCGCGCCCGCGCAACCGCGAGCGCATCCGGAGGGACGTCCTTCGTGATGATCGATCCGGCGGCCGTCCATGCTCCGTCTCCCACCTCGACAGGGGCAATAAACCCATTCTGGACACCGGTCCTGACGTTCTTGCCGATCCGGGTGCGGCTCTTCGGCCGGCCCGGCGTGTGCGAGAAGTTCGCCGTGATCGCGCCGGCGCCGATATTCGTGCCCTCGCCGATCTCGGCGTCGCCGATGTAGGACAAGTGCGGCACCTTCCCCCTTGGCCCGATGCGTGAGTTCTTGATCTCCACGAAGGTACCCGCCTTCGAGCTCGCGTCGAGGACAGTCCCGGGGCGAAGGTAACAAAATGGTCCCAGCGACGCGCCGGTACCCACCTCGGCATCGACGACCACGGTGTTGGCGTGGATCTCCGCGCCGGAGGCCACACGGGTGCGGCCACGCAAGATCACGAACGGGTGGATCGTGACGTCGGGCTCGAGCTCGACGTCCGGGTCGATCCAGGTGGTCGCCGGGTCGTGGAGCGTGACGCCGGCGAGCATGTGACGGAGGTTGATGCGATCGCGCAGTACGCACGTTGCATCTGCGAGCTCCGCCCGTGTGTTGACGCCGGCCTCGAACGACTCTGCGGCGACCCGAACGGCGACGGTCTCCCCGGCCGCCACGAGCAGGCCGATCGAATCGGTCAAGTACAGCTCGCCCTGCGCGTTGTGTGGCTCGAGCTGCTCGAGTGTGGGCCAGAGTCGGTCCGACCGGAAGACGTAGATCGCCGAGTTCGCCTCGCGGATCGCGCGCTCCTGCTCGGTCGCATCCCGTGCTTCGACGATCCGCTCGAGCATTCCGTTCGCGCCGCGAACGAGACGGCCGTAGTGGCGCGCGTCGTCGTACTCGATCCCGAGCACGGTCGCCGCGGCCCCGGTCTCGCGGTGAGTCTCGATCAGATCGCGCAGCATCTCGTCGGTGAGGAGCACCGCGTCGCCCGACAGGACGAGCACGTGCTCGGAGCGGCCCTCGAGCGCAGTCCTCGCCGCCCGGACGGCATCGCCCGTGCCGAGCGGGGTCTCCTGCACAGCAACCTCGACTCCGGCGAAGTCGCCACTCGTGAGCGGCGAGGCGACAACGAGGATCGGGTCGGCCTCGACGCCCTCGGCTGCGCGGATGACCCAGTCGACCATGCGGCGGCCGAGTAGCGCGTGCAAGTGCTTCGGCACCGCAGAGCGCATGCGGCTGCCGAGCCCGGCGGCGAGGACGACGGCTGCGATCGGCGTATCGCTCACTGGATCGGGGTCGATGGCTGGGGCGCCAGGATTCGAACCTGGGATCGCGGGACCAAAACCCGCTGCCTTACCGCTTGGCTACGCCCCACTGGGGCCCGAGTATAGGCACGCGCCGGTGGCCGGCTTCGTGACTAGGCGCTTTCGCGCTTGCTCTCGAGAAACAGCATGACGAGGGCGACCACCGCTAGGAGCGCGATCGCGATCTTCGCGCCCGTCTCGGCGATGTGAAGCACGATCGGCACCAGCACCGCGAGCGCTTGCGAGGCGGCGAAGATCCAGGCCAGCTGCCGGGCGGCACTGGACTTGTAGTTGCGCACCACCATCACGTAGAAGGCCACCGACGTGACCGCGAGCACGTAGACCGCGACGTGTATGCCGGTACCGCCGACGACGAGCGTGAGCAGCCCCTCCCCCGCGCCGATCCACGTCGCGATACGCATCCGGTGATCGCGCAGGTACCTCGCCGGCTTCGACGCCGGCCGCTCGAGAACGTTCGCACGCGCAGCCATCGCTCCTCACAAGCTACCACGCAGGGGCGGTGAGCCAGACCCGCCCGAGCGGCTCCAGCTCGGCCGCTGCGCGCCCTGCGGTGGCCGGGTCCGAGAAGAGCCCGTAGACCGTCGGGCCTGCGCCGCTCACGTCAGCCCGGAACGCGCCGAGGGCGCGGAGCCGCGCCGAGAGAGGCGAGCGGGCGAGATCGTTGGCTGGGAGCGCGGCTAGATCGGCATCCCATCCGGCGGCCGCGATCTCGAGCACCGCGGCGCGGCGTTCGGCGAAACCTTCGGCACCCTCGAAGCGGCGGTAGATCTCGGCGGTCGACTGCTTCCTCTCCCCCCGCGGCAGCACGAGCAGAACCGCGTAGCCCTGCGGCAGCTGGAGCGGCTCGAGCGTCGTGCCGTCGCCTGTGCCGAGCTTCGGACCCGGCTCGAGGAAGAACGGGACATCGACGCCGAGGGTCTTCGCGACGGCGTGCAGCGTGTCTGCCGGGAGCGGGTTGCCGAGCGACTCGACGGCGAGCCTGATCGCCGTCGCAGCGTCCGAGCTCCCTCCGCCGAGGCCCGCGGCAACCGGGATCCGCTTCTCGATCCGCGCGCGCCAGCTCGGCTCGACACCGGCGGCCGACGCGACCGCCGCGAGCGCGGCGCGTACGATCGTGTCGTCCGCGAAGCCCTCGACCGTCAGCTCAGGCGCCCGCTCGAGCCAAACGGTGTCCGCGAGCGCAACCCGCTGCAGGATCGTCACGACGTCGTGAAGCCCGTCGGCGCGGGTGGTGCCGACCACGAGCGCGAGGTTGATCTTCGCCGGTGCGGGCGCGCTGATCACGCGAGCGCCGCGGCCAGGGCCTCGAACTCGGCCGGCTCGAGCTCCTCGGCCCGGACTGACGGAGCACGGCCGATCGCGACTAGGGCGGCCGCCGCCTCGGCCCGCGGCGCCGCTCCGGCGAGCGCGACCGAGTTCACAAGCGTCTTGCGGCGGTGGGCGAAGGACGCCTCGACGAGCCGCTTGACTCCTGGCTCGATCCCGGCTCTGGTTCGCCTGAACGCGACGAGCGCCGAGTCGACGTTGGGCCGCGGGCGGAAGACCTCGCGCGAGACCGGGTGGAATCCCGTGCGCTCGGTTACGAGCCCGATCAGCACCGAGACCGCGCCGTAGGCCTTGGTTCGCGGCGAGGCGAAGAAGCGATCGGCGACCTCACGCTGAACCATCACGCACCATGCCGCGATCCCGGGTAGCCGATCCAGGCTCTCGACGACGATCGGTGTCGCGACGTTGTAGGGCAGGTTCGAGACGAGCTTGCCCGGGGCGGGAGCAAGCGCTGCCGCGTCGAACACCAGCGCGTCGCCCCAGTGGAGAGTCGTCTTCGGAATGCCGGCGAGGTGCGGCTCCAGCGAGCGGTCGAGTTCGACGGTGTGGATGTGGGCGACCCGCGCTGCGAGGTAGCGGGTGAGGATGCCGAGACCGGGTCCGATCTCGAGGACGACGTCCTCGTCGCGGAGCTCGGCCAGACGGCCGATCACGCCGAGGATGTTCTCGTCGACCAGGAAGTGCTGGCCGAGCTGCTTCTTCGGGACGACGCTCACAGCCCGAAGGCGGCGGTCGCATTCGCGTCGATCCGGGCCTCGAGCTCGCCCGGGACCTCGCCGCGCGCCTCGGCGAGGGTGGCAAGCGTGTACAGCACGTTCGCCGGCTCGTTGCGGTGGCCGCGGACCGGCTGAGGCGAGAGGTACGGGCTGTCGGTCTCGGCGAGCAGGCGGTCGGCCGGGACGCGCGAAGCGGCGTCGCGGAGCTCGGGCGCCTTGGGGTAGGTGACGTTCCCGGCAAAGGAGACATACCAGCCGCGCTCGAGCGCGGGCTCAAGCAGGGCGGGCGAGGAGAAGCAGTGGAGGACGACGGTGCCGCCGAACCCGGCGAGCGCGGCGAGCGTGTCCTCGTCGGCCGCTCTCGTGTGGATCACAACGGGCTTTCCGAGCTCCTCGGCGAGCGCGAGCTGGCCCTCGAACAGCCGCAGCTGACCCGCGCGGGAGGCGTAGTCGCGGAAGTAGTCGAGGCCGGTCTCCCCGACGGCGACTGCGCGATCGTCGGCGAGCAGGTCGCGCAGCTCGTCGAGCCTCCCCCCGTCGTCCCCGTCCGCGTTGTGGGGGTGGACGCCGAGGCTCGCGTAGACCCCGTCGTGCGCCGCGGCGAGCGCGATCGCCCTGTGGGCTCCCTCGATCGTGGTGGCGACGGTGATCACCCGGGCGACCCCGGCGGCGCGCGCCCGGGCGAGAACCTCCGGCGCCTCGGCTGGCTCGAGATGCGCATGGGTGTCGATCATGCGCGGCCTAGCTCGTCCTCAACGATCGACGCGTCGAGTTTGCGGAAGAGCGGCTTGGGCTCGCGGAGCTCACGGCCCGCCGGCAGGGCGCTCGGCTCCCATCCGCGCGTCCAGCCCGAGTAGTCGCCCGTGAGCACCTCGTGGGTGCGGCCACCTTCTTCGCTCACCGTCCGGAACTCGAGCGGGCCCGCGACGAAGCCGTCGTACCCGAGCAGCTGATGCAGCTCCTGCGAGGTGTGCGGAAGAAACGGCGTGAAGATCACTTTGAGGCTGTCCACCGCCCGGAGCGCAACGTTGAGGACGGTCGCCGCGCGGGCGCGATCGGTCTTGACGAGCACCCAGGGCGCCTGGTCCGACACGTATTGGTTGACCTCGGAGGAGAGTCGCATCGCCTCTCCGAGCGCCGCGCGGAACCGCGCCCGCTCGATCAGGCCGCCGACCTCGTCGAAGCCGGCCGCGATCGTCGCGAGCAGCTTCTTGTCACGCTCCTCGAGCGTGCCCGGCTCCGGTACCGAGCCGAACGTCCGGTGGGCGTTCGTAAGGACGCGGTTGACGAGGTTTCCCCAGTTGGCGAGGAGCTCGTCGTTGTTGCGGCGCACGAAGTCGGCCCAGGTGAAGTCGGTGTCCTGCGTCTCGGGTCCCGCGGCGACGAGGTAGTAGCGCAACGCATCGGCGTCGTAGCGCTCGAGGAAGTCCCGGATCAAGATCGTGTACCCGCGGCTCGACGAGAACTGCTTGCCCTCCATCGTCAGGAACTCCGTCGCGACGACGTTGCTCGGAAGCTGAAGCTCGCCTCGCCCGGCGCCGTACTCGCCGCCCTCCCCGTACCCGAGCAGCATCGCGGGCCAGATCACAGTGTGGAAGACGATGTTGTCCTTGCCCTGGAAGTAGTAGTGCTCCGACTCCGGGTTCTGCCACCATTCGCGCCACGCCTCCGGGTCGCCCGAGTGGGCCGCCCATTCGATCGAGGCAGAGAGGTAACCGATGACGGCGTCGAACCAGACGTAGATGCGTTTGTTCTCGTCCTCCGCGTAGCCGGGCACGGGGATCCGGACGCCCCAGTCGAGATCGCGCGTGATCGGACGCGGGCGGAGCTCGTCGAGCAGCGCGAGCGAGAAGTTGCGCACGTTCGGACGCCACTCGTCGTGCGAGCGGATCCACTCGCCGAGACGATCGGCGAACTGCGGTAGGTCGAGGAACAGGTGCCTCGTCTCGCGGAACTCCGGAACCGAGCCGTCGATCCTCGAGCGGGGGTTGATCAGATCGGACGGGTCGAGCTGGTTGCCGCAGTTGTCGCACTGGTCGCCGCGTGCCTCCAGGTAGCCGCAGATCGGGCAGGTGCCCTCGATGTAGCGGTCAGGGAGCGTGTGCCCGGTCAGAGGAGAGAACGAGACCAGCATCTCGCGCTCGACGATCGCACCGTGTTCGTAGAGCGTGCGGAACAGATCCTGCGTGACGCGTTCGTGATTGAGCGTCGTCGTGCGCGAGAACAGGTCGTAGGAGAGACCGAGCCGGCGGAAGTCGTCGCGGAATGACTCGTTGTAGTGGTCTGCCACCTCAAGGTAGGCCTTCCCTGCTCGGTCGGCGGCGACCATCACCGGCGTGCCGTGCTCGTCTGTCCCGCTCACCATCAGCACGTCGTTGCCCCTGAGACGGTGGTAGCGGGCGAACACATCCGAGGGGACGCCGAACCCGGCCACGTGGCCCAGGTGCCGATCGCCCGCGGCGTAAGGCCACGCGGGCGCGACCAGGATCTTCCGTGCCCCGGTTGCCATCGAGCTCAATCATACGAGGGGGTGCCGGATCCGCTCGCGGCCTGAACCTGCCGGCGATCGCGGGCAGTCCAAGCGCCTCAGGCGCGGCGGCAGACGAATCGGCGACCGCGATCTGCCGCTCACGACTTGTTGCCAATCCTGGTTGTGCTCGCCTCACAAGGAGGAGCGATAGAGCTCGTTGCGCGGCAAGCCCGTCAGGCGCGACACGACCTCGGCCGCGACCTTTCGCGGCGTGCCCGAGGCCACGAGGTCGGCCACGGCACGTACAGCATCCCCCGCGGCCGCGGCATCTTGCCGCGCGGGCTCCGGCCCGAGCACGAGCGTCACCTCGCCCTTCGGCGCCTCCGAGAACCGAGCCGCGAGCTCCGATGCCGACCCCCGCACGATCTCCTCGAACCGCTTGGTCAGCTCCCGGCAGACGGCGAGCTCGCGCTCAGGCGAGGCGGAGGCCAGTGAGCGCAGGGAGGCAGGTAGCCGCTTCGGCGATTCAAACGCCACCACCGGCCACCCCCACCCCCCGAGCTCCCGCCAGAGCGCCGCGAGTTCGGCAGCTCGCCGCGGGAGAAAACCGACGAACGCATACCGCTCCGAGACGAGCCCGCTCGCAACCAGCGCCGTCTCGACCGCCGAGGGCCCCGGCAGCACCGTCACCGGCACGCCGGCGGAGAGAGCAGCCCGCACGAGCAACAACCCGGGATCGGAGATCCCCGGCAGGCCAGCGTCGGACACGAGCGCCACCCGCTCCCCCGCGAGCAGGCGTGGCATCACCTCGGCCACCCGCTCGGCCTCGTTGTGGCCGTGGTAGGAGGAGACGCGCGCCGCGATCCCGTGCCGATCGAGCAGGAGCCGGGTGTGCCGGGTGTCCTCGCAAAGAACGAGCTCAGCCGTCCGCAGCTCCTCGAGCACGCGCAGGGTCACGTCGGCGAGGTTCCCAATCGGCGTCGCGCAGACCGCGAGCGGCACGAGTTATTCCAAGGCCTCGAACGCGACGAGCCCTGCACCGATCAAGCCCGCGGCCGAGCCGAGCTCCGCCACCGCAAGACGAACCTCCTGCCCACCGGGGGCGAGCGCCTCGCGCAGCATCACCTCTCGGACCGGTCCGAGCAGCTGCTCCCCGGCGGCGACGCCGAAGCCGCCGCCGATCACGACCACGTCCGGGTCGAACAGGTTGACGAGTGAGGCGACCGCTGCGCCGAGGTGGCGCCCGATCTGCGTCAGCGCGGGATGTCGTTGCTCGACAAGGTCTCGAGCGGTCGCAGACGGCCCGAGCACCTCGCGTGCGAGCCGGTCGGCCGCATGGCCGGAGCAGTACGACTCGACGTGGCCGTGCCCGGTGCAGACGCCCTGGCACGGTTCTCCGTCCTCGACGATCACCATGTGCCCGACCTCCGACCAGCCGCGGTAGAGCTGGCCGTCGAGGACGAACCCGCCACCGACACCGGTCCCGAGCGTCAGCAGGACGAGGTCGCGCGCGCCGCGGCCGGCTCCGTGGACGAACTCCGCGAACGCCGCCGCGCTGCCGTCATTGATCGCGCCGACGGGCACCTCGAGCCGCTCCTCGAGCACCTGCTGGAACCTGATGTTCTGAAGCGGTGTGTTCACTGCGCCGAAGGCGAGCCCGCTGCGCGGGTCGATCCGCGACGGGACGCCGAAGCCGACCGCTTCGATCTCGGGCGTGCGCAACTCGTCCACCATTTCGACGAGCGCGTCGACGAGCGCCTCCTGCGAGCTCGCGGGTGTGAGCCGCTCGGTCAACGCGTCGATCCCGCCCGAACGGTCGAGGATGCCGCCGAGGATTTTCGTCCCTCCGAGGTCGATCCCGATCACACGCCCGCCGGTCACGTCGGCGGGTAGCCTAGTTCCCCGGATGGCGCCGGACGACAAGCCCTACCGCGTCTACAAGGGTGGTCGCGTCAGGGGCAAGGTGCCCGCGGTTCCCGGCAAGGCGCGAGCCCAGCCCACGAACGGGCCTTCCACGGCAAGACACGGCCGGCGCCGCCCCCGTATCCGCCTGGCCGGACTCCGCCGGCTCTCGTGGAAACAGCTCGTGCTGATCGCAGTCCTCGGCCTTCTCATCCTCTCGCTCGCGTGGGGGATCGCAGGCTTCCTCTCCTTCCAGAGCGGAGTCAGCGCAGCGAACAGGCGGCTCGCCCGCGACACGGGAGCACGTGCGGCGCTTGCGAAGAGCAACGGCTTCCTGCTCACGAACGCGACAACGATCCTCCTGCTCGGCACCGACAGCTCGAGCGCGCCCGGACGCAGCGGCGACCGTCACGCAGACTCGATCATGATCGTCCGCACCGACCCGTCGCATCACCGGCTCGCCTACCTGTCGCTCCCACGTGACCTGTATGTCGCGGTTCCCGGCTTCGGCAACGCCAAGATCACCTCCTCCTACCAGTACGGGGGCGCGGCGCTCACGATCCGCACGGTGCACGCGTTCACCGGGATCGCGATCGACCATGTGATCGTCGTCGACTTCAACAGCTTCAAGAACCTGATCAATGCCGAGGGCGGGATCACGGTCAACGTTCCCGAGACGATCCAGTCGAACCGCTTCGACTGCCCCTACGCGACAGCGGCTCGCTGCCTGCTGTGGAAGGGCTGGCACTTCTATCGCGGGCCGCAGCACATGGACGGCGAGCGGGCGCTGATCTACTCGCGGATCCGGGAGAACCAGCTGAACCCGGCCGAGAACGACCTCACGCGGGGCGCGCGACAGCAGGCGGTCACCCAGGCGGCGACCGCGAAGCTGACCTCGTTCACCACGCTCCTCAACCTGCCGTTCAACGGCAGTTCGCTGATCAGCCCGCTCGCGACCGACCTCTCGGCCTGGCAGCTGATCGAGCTCGGCTGGGTGAAGTTCCGCGCCTCCTCCTCCCAGTCGCTGTACTGTCGGCTCGGCGGAGTTGCGACCACGTCGGCCGGCGCGGCGGTGATCCTTCCCTCCGAAGACAACACCAAGGCGCTCGCGATGTGGGCGGGCCTGTCGGCGCCGCAGCCCCCGACGACCACGTTCGGGCCGGGCTGCCGCACCGGTCATCCTCTTCGGTAGTTCGAACTCAGTCGCTGCTGCTGCTCGACGAAGAGCCGCTGTCCGAGCCGGAGCTCGAACCGGACGACGAGTCTCCGCTCGAGGAGGAGTCCGAAGATCCACCGCCCGAGTCGGAGCCGCCGCCGCTTTCCGACGAGCCCGAGTCTTTCGCTTTACGGCCGCCGCGGCCGTAGTCGGTCGAGTAGAAGCCAGAGCCCTTGTAGTGCACCGCCACCGGGTACAGGACGCGCTCGAGCGGCGAGGCGCCGCAGACCTCGCATGCCTGAGGACCCGGCTCACTCATGCCGTGGAAGACCTCGAACAGATGGCCGTTCGGGCATTTCAACTCGTAGAAAGGCATGAACGCGGAACGGTAGCAGCGAGGCTACTCCGGCTCTGGGCCCGCTTCCGCCACCCCATCGCCATATCGATGCCCCTCTCGCTCGACGATCTCCCGGAAGCACGGGGCGTCCTCGAACGCGGCGAGCCCCGCGGCCGCCCTCGGTCGAAGCGGCGTGCGGCGAAGCCGGCGCACCGTCGCAATTGTGCCGGCGGCCCCCACGAGGCCGCCGAGAGCGAACGACCGCACAGGGCCGCGCAGCGCGAATGGCTTGTAGCGAGCGAACGACCGGCGCCGTTTGGGCTCGTCCATGCGACCATCCTATGCATGCGCCTCGTCGCGCTCGGCGATCTGATCCTCGACGTCATCGTCGGCCTCGACGGGCCGCTCGTCCCCGGGGACGACCAGAGGGCGACGACGCGCGTGGGCGCGGGCGGCCAGGCGGCAAACGTCGCGGCGTGGGCGTCGTCCCTCGGTGCCGAGGCGGTGTACGTCGGGAAGCGGGGTGCGGATGCCGCGGGGGAGCTGGCCGCGCGTGAGCTCGCGAGCCACGGCGTCGAGCTCGCCGGCCCGGCAGAGGGACGAAACGGCGTCGTCGTGTCGATCGCAACCGGGGGGGAGCGCTCGATGGCCTCCGACCGAGGCTCGGCGACGGAGCTCCGGACCGAGGAGCTCGAACCGGCGTGGTTTCGGTGCGATCGCCTTCATCTCTCGGGCTACGCGCTGCTCCGCGAACCGGCTGCGTCTGCTTCCCTTCGCGCGGTGGAGCTCGCGCGCGCGTCGAATGCCGAGGTCTCCGTCGACCTCTCCGCGTGGACGCTGATCGACGACGGGTTCCGGGAGCGCGTCGCGCTGTCCCGGCCGGAGACGGTGTTCGCGACCGAGCGCGAGCGGGAGGTCTTCGGCCCGCTCTCGACCCGTTGGGTGATCAAGCGCGGGGCCGCCGGCGTTAACGTGGCCGGTGTGGATCATCCTGCGCTTCCCACCGAGCTTGTCGACCCGACCGGCGCCGGCGACGCATTCGCGGCGGGCTACCTCATCGGAGGCGTCGAGCTCGGGCTCGAGGCTGCGGCGCGCTGCTGCGCACGGCTCGGCGGGATGCCGTGATCCGGATCGCCGAGGAGGTACAGGCGGCGGCACGCGAGGGCCGCGGCGTCGTCGCACTCGAGACGACGCTCATCGCACACGGCTTTCCGGCAGGCGAGGGTGTCGAGGTCGGGCTCGCTGCCGAGCGGGCCGTGCGCGAGGGCGGATCCGTCCCGGCCAGCGTCGGCGTCCTCGACGGCGAGATCGTGATCGGCCTGACCGAGAACGAGCTCGGGCGGTTCGACGCCTCAGCCCGGAAGGTAGGGCCGCGCGACCTCGCCGCAGCGGCCGTCCAGAAGGCGGTCGGCGCCACCACGGTCGGCGGTACGCTCGCCGCCTGCCGGGGCGCGGGAATCCGGCTCATGGCGACTGGCGGCCTCGGCGGCGTACACCGCGGCTGGCCTGACCCGCCCGATGTCTCCGCCGACCTCGTCGCGCTCGCGCGGACGCCGGTACTCGTCGTGTCGTCCGGCGTGAAATCGCTCCTCGACGTGCCCGCAACCGCGGAGCTGCTCGAGACGCTCGGCGTCCCGGTGCTCGGCTGGCGAACCGGCGACCTGCCCCTCTTCTACAGCGCGCACGGCGGCCCGCCCGTGTCGGCTCGGGTCGACGAGGTGCGCGAGGCGGCCCGCATCGCCGCCGCGCACTGGCAGCTCGAGGGAGGCGGTCTCCTGCTCGGGCGCCCGCCCGAGGAGAGCCTCGACGACATCGAGCCGCTGATCGCGCGGGCGCTCGTCGCGGCCGAGAACCAGGGCGTGCGCGGCCAAGCGGTGACCCCGTTCGTTCTCGCCTACCTCCACCGCGAGAGCGGCGGGCGGACGCTGAGCGCGAACCGCGACCTGATCGTCGGGAACGCGCGCCTCGCCGGCGAGATCGCCGCTTCCGCGTGACGGTGACCGGCCCGAGACGGGCGGGCTCTGCCCGGCCGAGCGCGATGGAGACCCCAGGCGGGCGCGACCGCGTACGCGGGAAGACCGGTAGGCCGCTGACTACAGCTTCCAGACTCCGTCGACCTGCACGAGCCGGCCGTCTGCGTAGACCCGGCCGCCGCGGCGCAGGTCCTTGACGATGTCCCAGTGGATGCTCGAGACGTTCTTGCCGCCGGTCGAGGCGTAGGAGTTGCCGACCGCGAGGTGGATCGTGCCGGCGATCTTCTCGTCGAAACCGACGTTCTTCGTAAAGCGCTGGATGCCGGGATTGCAGCCGATCCCCAGCTCTCCGAGTCGCCGCGCGCCCTCGTCGGTGTCGAGGGTGTTGAGCAGAAACGCCTCACCGCCGGTAGCACTCGCCTCGACGATCCTGCCTCCCTCGAACCTGAAGCGAACGCCCGCGACCTCGTGCCCGAAATAGACGGCCGGGAACTCGCAAAACGTGACGACACCGTTGACCGAATCTTCGACCGGCGAATAGAAGACCTCGCCTCCCGGCATGTTGATGTGGCCGTCCTCGACCGCGCCGCTGCGTCCCCTCAGCGACAGCGTCAGATCGGTCTCGTCGCCGACGACCCTGACCTCGTCTGCGCCATCGAAGACCGCTGCGATCTCCTTCATACGCGCCGATTCGGCGTCCCAGTCGAGCAGAACCGCGCCGTAGACGAACTCCTCGTATTCGGAGAGCGTCATCCCGGCGTCCTGGGCTGCTGCGTTGTGCGGGTACTCGCAGATCACCCACGGCACTTCCATCGCCATCTGCCGCCGCCGGACCGGCTCGATCCGCTGCTGCAGGAGTTGGCGCCGCTCCTCGGAGAGCTCCGACCCCTCGCGCGTGTTCTCGGGCGCCGAGATCATGATGAACGCGTCGCACTCCTCCCAGATGCGGAGCAGCAGCGGTGCCGGTTCAGCGAGCAGCTCGAGCGGAGCCTCCCGTGCGAACGGCCCGCCGATCGTCTCCCAGGCGAGCTGAACGATCGGGTAAGCCCCGCGCCTGGCGATCTGCTCGATCACCGCCTCGAGCAGCGGACGCGCGAGTGGCGTCGCACGGACGAAGACCTGCCAGCCCGGTTGAACCGCGGTCGAGCGCTCGACCAGCAGGCGCGCGTATTCGTCGATGCGTGGGTCGCGCATGGCCGGGCAGTTCTACTCAAAACCGCGCGCCAAAACAACTGTCCAAAAGGACGGGTTTACGCGCGTTCAGAAATTGCGGACGAAATCTTCTATCGCAAGCGCGGGCAGCGTCTCGATCTTGACGGAGCCCCGGGCCGCGATCGACACCGAGGCCCTGGCGATCGTTTCGATGTCGGGAGCCTCGACGATGTTCACGAAATCGAACTCCCCGAGTGTCGCCCATTGATGCAGTACGCGCACCCCGAGCTCCTCGATGTCCTTGTTGACCTGGAGCAGCCGCTCAGGGTTTGCCTTCAGCGTCTGCACGCCCTGCAAGGTCAGGGTCGAGAGGAGGATGTAGGTGGGCATCGTGTCTCCTTCGGTCGGGTCGGCGCGAGCCTACTCGCGCCGCCTGATCGACATACAGCATTGCGCCCCCGAGGTACAGCAACGGGCTGAGGACGAGGTCGGAGAGGAAGAGCGCGACTCGCTGGCTCGAGTTGCCCTGGCTATCGAGTAGCCGTGCGAGAGTGATCTCGGCCACACCGACGACGAGGACGAGCGCGCACATCGACCCGAACGCGTGAGCGAAGTCGGCTGTCCCGAGCGCGCGGCCCCGGATCAGCGCCTCGCGGACGCGAAGACCCTCGGCGAGAGCCGCAGGAACGGCGAGACCGAAGAACGCGAACCAGGCTAGACCGGGCAAAATGAAGACGGCGTTCAGGACGGGGAACGGGACGTAGACGACAAACGCGGTGACGACCGCAGCCTTCGTGACACGCGCGTCGAGAATGACCGCGCACGCGCGAACGTAGGCGGCGACGAGCAGCGGTGCGCCAGCAAGGAAGATCAGGACGGTCACGCCGACCGACTGGCGGACACGGGCCTGGTCGACGGCGGCGAGCGCGAGGCCGAGCGGGAGCGCACGCCAGAAGTTGTCGCCGTAGGCGCGGATCGTCTCTCCGATCAGCTGGCCGACGGTGCGCTGGGCGGGCGGGAGGGGAGGCGGGAGATCACGCATCGAGTGCCTCGAGCAAGATCGCCACGGCGCGCGCGAGCGCCTCGAGCGCCTCGTCGATGCGCCACTCGGCACGTTCGGCGTCGTAGGCGTTCGAGATCGCGCGGAGCTCGAGGGCCGGAATGCGAGCCTCGGCGGCGGCGCGAAGGACGCCGAAACCCTCCATCGCCTCGACCTCGGCGCCCTCATGGCCTCCTCCGACGCGCGCGGTCGTCGCGATCGGGAGCACGAGGGCTACGGGGAGCGCCCGGCGGGCAACCGCGAGCAGCGCCGCGTCAGGCTCTTCCCATTTCCTGCCCGAGAGGCTGTCCGGGAGGGCAGCAAGGTCTGCGTAGACGGCCTGCTCACCGAGCACGAGCGACCCCGGGACGAGCGTGCGCGCGCCGGCGAGTCCGATGTGGAGGATGCCGTCCGGGCTGCTCACCGCGAGGGCGCGCGCGGTCGTGAGCGCCGCCTCGACCGGGCCGATGCCACAGCACAGGGTCTCAGCTCCCTCGACGAACGAGAGCTCCATCTGGGTGGCGGCAACGACGAGCATCCGTGGACCGTAGACGAGGATTCCTCACGCGTCTGTCCGTTCGCAAATCGGCCCCTCCCGGCACTGGCCGAGAGTGTCGTGCCCTTGTCGTCAGTATCGCCAAAAGAGCACGGGGCGCACCGGGGCTCCGCTGGCTTCGGCCTCTCCTTGGGCGCGACGCGCCGGCGACAGACCGCGGACGGGAGAGTCGCGCGTTGTGATTGGATCGCGGCGTGTCCTATTCCGTCCTCAACGCGGGCGACCACGCCTGGGAAGAGCGTCCGTCGGTCGGGGGCGGCGAGCCCCGGCAGAGCGCGGACATCACGACCGGAGCGGAGCTGACCGAGTCGCGGGCGCGCATCTGGCGCCTGCCGCCCCACACACGCGGTCCGCGCCACATCGAGGGCGCGCAGGAGGAGGTGTTCGTCGTGCTCGCCGGGACCCTGACCATGCTCCTCGGCGATCCGCCGGAGCGCGTCGACCTCGAACCGCAAAGCGTCGTTTCGGTCAGGCGGGGAACGGGGATCCAGCTGCGAAACCAGGGTGACGACGAGGCGGTCGTCTTCGCCTACGGTGCCCCGGCCGTCGCGGGTCAAGCCGTGCATCTCGACGACGTCGAACTCTAAACAGGCGCCGCGCTCACCACATCGGCCTTGGTGAAAACGAGGTCGCCGTTCTGGGCGTCGACGCGAATCGCGTCGCCGGCCATGAAATCTCCCTCGAGGAGCCGCACCGCCAGAGGGTTCTCGAGCAGCCGCTGAATCGCTCGCTTGAGCGGCCTCGCGCCGTAGGCCGGATCCCAGCCGGCGTCGCCGATCACCTGCTTCGCTGCGTCGGTCAGCTCGAGCTCGAGGCCACGATCGCCGAGGCGCATACGGAGCCGCTCGAGCTGGAGCTCGATGATCTGGCCGAGCTGGTCGCGCGAAAGCTCCTTGAACTCGACGATCTCGTCGATCCGGTTCAGGAACTCGGGGCGGAAATGGTCGCGCATCGCGTCGAAGGTACGGATGTTCGAGGTCATGATCAGCACCGTGTTGCGGAAGTCGACGGTGCGGCCATGCCCGTCGGTCAAGCGGCCGTCGTCGAGCACCTGCAGGAGCACGTCGAACACCTCGGCGTTTGCCTTCTCGATCTCGTCGAGCAAGACGACCGAGTACGGCCGGCGACGCACCGCTTCGGTGAGCTGGCCGCCCTCGTCGTAGCCAACGTAGCCCGGCGGTGCGCCGACGAGCCGCGAGACCGTATGACGCTCCTGGTACTCGCTCATGTCGAGCCGCACCATCGCGTGTTCGTCGTCGAACATGAACTCGGCGAGCGCGCGGGCGAGCTCCGTCTTCCCGACCCCGGTCGGGCCGAGGAAGACGAACGAGCCGATCGGCCGGTTCGGATCCTGCAGGCCGGTGCGGGCGCGACGAAGCGCGTTCGCGACGGCGGAGACGGCGTCCTCCTGCCCGACCACCCGCTGATGTAGGCGATCCTCCATCTGGATCAGCTTCTCGGTCTCGCCCTCCAGCAGCCGCGAAGCCGGGATCCCTGTCCAGCGGCCGACAACCGACGCGATGTCGTCCTCGTCGACTTCTTCCTTGACCATCGGGTTCTCGGGGCGACTGCGCTTCGCGAGCTCCTGCTCGAGCTCGGGGATCAGCCCGTAACGGATCTCGGCGACCCGCTGCAGATTCCCGTCTCGCTCGGCACGCTCGGCCTCCATCCGCAGCTCGTCGAGTCGCCGCGTCGCGTCCTTGATCTTCTCGAGAGCCTCCTTCTCCTTCGCCCAGCGCGCGGAGAGCACGTCGCGATCCTCCTTTGCCTCCGCGAGCAAGCGCTCGATCGGCTCACGCACCTGCTTCGACTCCTTCGCCATCGCGGCGAGCTCGATTTCGAGCTGCATGACGCGCCGGTTCGCCTCGTCGAGCTCGATCGGCGAGGAGTCGATCTCCATCCGCAGGCGCGAGGCCGCCTCGTCGACGAGGTCGATCGCCTTGTCGGGCAAGAAACGATCCGCGATGTAGCGGTGCGAGAGCACCGCCGCGGCGACGAGCGCGGCGTCGCGGATGCGGACGCCGTGGTGGGCCTCGTAGCGTTCCTTGAGGCCCCGCAGGATTGCGATCGTGTCCTCGACCGACGGCTCGTCGACGAAGACCGGAGCGAACCGCCGCTCGAGCGCCGCGTCCTTTTCGATGTGCTTGCGGTACTCGTCGAGCGTCGTCGCACCGATGCAGCGGAGCTCGCCGCGCGCGAGCATCGGCTTGAGGAGGTTCGCAGCGTCGACGGCGCCCTCGGCGGCGCCGGCGCCGACGATCGTGTGTAGCTCGTCGATGAAGAGGACGACGCGGCCATCGCTCTCCTTGATCTCGGTGAGGATCGCCTTCAACCGCTCCTCGAACTCGCCGCGATATTTCGAGCCGGCGAGGACGGCGCCGATGTCGAGCGACCAAACCTTGCGATCCTTCAGCCCCTCGGGCACGTCGCGCGCGACGATCCGCTGTGCGAGCCCCTCGGCGATCGCCGTCTTGCCGACGCCGGGCTCGCCGATCAGGACGGGGTTGTTCTTCGTGCGCCGGGAGAGGATCTGGATCACGCGGCGGATCTCCTCGTCGCGACCGATCACCGGGTCGAGCGTTCCCGCTTCGGCCGCCTCGGTCAGGTCGCGACCGAATTTCGCGAGCGCCTGATAGCTGCCTTCGGGGTTCTGCGAGGTGACGCGCTGGCCGCCGCGCACCTTCTTGATCCAGGTGAGGATCTCGTCTCGCGGCACCGGGGCGAGTGCGAGGAAGAGCGTCTCGGTCGAGATGAAGTCGTCCTCGAGCCTGGCGCGCTCGCGGTCTGCATCCTGGAAGACCTTGTCGAGCGAGCTCGACACTCGCGCCTGGATATTGGTCGCTCCGCTCGCTGATGGACGCCCGGCGAGCTTCTGCTCGGCCTCGGCGCGTAGGCCGTGCCAATCGGCGAAGAGCTCCTGGTCGAGCAGCGCGAGCAGCAGGTGCTCGGGGTAGATCTCGGGGTTCCCCCGCCGCTGGGCAAGCTCCTGCGCCGCCGCGACGGCTTCCTGTCCCTTAACCGTCAGTCGATTGAAATCCATCGCTCACGCTCTCCTGTCGATCGTTTCTGACATCCCGCTACGTTGACTCTCCCCGCGAACTGCGCTGCCGCAACCACCCTGAAGGCGTCGCTCGCGCCGCCTTCGGTTGCTTCCAGCCACGCGGCACATCTCTACGTCCTCCTCGCCGGCGGTTGCGGCGGGCGGTAGACGACCAGGTCGCGCCGGTATTGCCTGTGCACCTGCTCGATCGTCTCGTACATCTCGCGCTCCATCCGATCGAGCCGGCGGCGCATACGGTTGAGCTCGTCCTCGAGATGCAGGACCCGCTCGACACCCGCGAGGTTGAGGCCGATCTCGGTCGTCAGCTGCTGGATCAGTCGCAGGCGAGCGACGTCCTCGTCGGAGTAGAGCCGCGTGTTGCCGGCGGTCCGCTTCGGGCGCAGCAGCCCCTTCTGCTCGTAGATCCGCAGTGTCTGGGGGTGCATGCCGACGATCTCGGCGGCGACCGAGATCATGTAGCGGGGACGGCCGTGCTCGTCCATTCAGGTCCGTCCCGGCCCGCCGAGCATCTGCTCGCAAGCCGCCATCATCAACCGAAAAGCCTCTCGCGCGGGTTGCCCTTGGATGCCTTCTGGAAGCTCTCGAGCGCCTCACGCTCGGCCTTGTTCAGCTTCGCCGGGACGCTGATGCGCAACCGGGCGAGTAGGTCTCCGCGTCCCGCGCCCTGGAGCTTCGGCGAGCCGCGGCCCTTCACGCGCAGAAGCTTCCCGTCCTGCGACCCGGGCGGCACTTTCAGCGAGACGCGACCGTCCGGGGTCGGGATCTCAACGGTCGCCCCAAGCGCCGCCTCGTCGAAGCTGACGGGCACGTCGAGAACGAGGTCGTCGCCGCGGCGCTCGTAGATCTTCGAGGGCTCGACGCGCGTCACGACATAGAGGTCGCCGGCAGGCGCACCGCCCCACCCGGCCTCGCCCTTGCCCTTGAGCTTGATCTTCGTGCCGTCCTTGACTCCGGCCGGGATGCGCACGGTGTAGCGCTTCGTCCGGCGTTCACGGCCCGAACCATGGCAGGTCGGGCAGGGCGTGTCGACGATCGTCCCGTTGCCGCGGCAGGTCGGGCACGGCTGCTGCAGCGCGAACAGCCCTTGCGAGGTCGCGACCACTCCGCTCCCGTTGCACTGGGGGCAGCGCTTGGGCGCGGTCCCCGGCGCGGCGCCGGTCCCGTGACAGGTGTGGCACGCAAGCTCGAGCGAAACCGGCACCGTCGTTTGCAGCCCTTTGAGCGAGTCCTCGAACGAGATCCGCACCTCGACCTCGACGTCGGAGCCGCGCTGGCCCCGCTGAGCCTGGGCGCCGCCTCGCGAGCGCCCGCGTCCGCCGAACAGCCCGCCGAAGATATCTCCCAGGTCGAAGTCGCCGAAGTCGACGTTCGTCGGCCCCTGCCGGCCGTTGGATGAGCCGAACGCGTCGTACTGCTTGCGCTTCTCCTCATCTGAGAGGACGTCGTAGGCCTGCTGGATCTCCTTGAACTTCTTCTCCGCCTCCGCGTCACCCGGGTTGTTGTCGGGGTGGTAGCGGCGCGCGAGCTTGCGATAGGCCTTCTTCAGGTCGTCGGCGGAGGCGTTCTTGGCAACCCCCATTGTCTCGTAGAAGGACTCGGCCACGGTCGCCTAGTCAGGCGCCTCGCCGGGGGGCGCACCGGAGCTGACCACGACCCGAGCCGGGCGCAGGACGTGATCGCCCAGCCTGTAGCCCTTCTGCACGACCTGGATCACGCTGCCCTCGGGCTCTTCGGAGGGCTGCGAGAGCAAAGCCTCCTGCGTGTGCGGATCGAACAACCCGTCTGTCTCGACCTCGACAAGCCCTTCGCGCGCGAGCATGTTCGCGAGCGCGCGGTGCACGAGCCGGACGCCATCCTCGAGCTTGAGCTCGCCGTGCTCGACCGCCGCCTCGACCGCCCGCTCGAGGTCATCGAGCATCGGCAAGAGCTGCTTCACGAGCCGCTCGGACGCCCGCAGGGCAAGCATCTCCTGCTCGCGAGCGACCCGCTTGCGATAGTTGTCGAACTCGGCCTTCAGCCGCTGGAGCGCCTCCAGGTACTCGTCGCGCTGGCGGATTGCCTCGGCCAACTCGTCGCCCTCGGGCGGAACGCCGGGGGAGCCCTCGGGCTCCCCCGTGCTCACGGCCTCGTCTTCGCGGACCCCTGCCTTGCGCGGCTCGCTCAAGTCGCCTTGGCCTCCTCGCCGTCATCGACGACCTCGTAGTCGGCGTCCTCGATCACCTCGTCATCGGGCGCGGACGAGCCTCCGTCCCCGGACGGCGTCGACGGCGATGCGGAGGCCTGCGCGTACAACGCCGAGGCGGCGTCGGTCCAGGCCTCCTGAAGCGCGTCGCGCTTGGCCCGGAGCTCCGCGACGTCACCGGAGTCGAGCACTCCCCGAAGCTCCATGATCCGTCCTTCCACCGTCGATGCGACAGCGCCGTCGAGCTTCTCGCGGTTCTCCTTCAACGACCGCTCGGTCTGCGCCGCATACGCCTCGGCCTCGTTGCGCGTGTCGGCGAGCTCGCGCAGCTTACGCGCCTCGTCGGCGTGTGCCTCGGCGTTCTTGATCATCTGCTGTACCTCCGCCTCGTCGAGTCCGGAGCCGCCCTCGATCTTGATCTGCTGCTCGTTGCTCGTCCCGAGATCCTTCGCCGAGACGTTGATGATCCCGTTCGCGTCGATGTCGAACGCGACCTCGATCTGGGGCGTCCCCTGCGGCGCCGGCGGGATGCCGACGAGCTGGAACTTGCCGAGCGTCTTGTTGTAGAGCGCCATCTCGGACTCGCCCTGCAGGACATGCACCTCGACCGAGGGCTGATTGTCCTCGGCGGTCGTGTAGACCTGCGACTTGCGGGTCGGGATCGTCGTGTTCCGCTCGATCAGCGCGTTGAAGACGCCGCCCTTGGTCTCGATCCCGAGCGAGAGCGGGGTCACATCGAGGAGCAGGATGTCCTTGACGTCGCCCTTGAGGACGCCACCCTGGATCGCTGCGCCGACGGCGACGACCTCGTCGGGATTGACGCCCTTGTGCGGCTCCTTGCCGATCAGCTCCTTGACCTTGGCCTGCACCGCAGGCATACGGGTCATCCCGCCGACGAGCACCACGTGGTCGATCTTTGTGTTGTCGAGCCCGGCGTCAGACAGGGCCTGCTTGGTGGGCCCGACGGTCCGCTCGAGCAGGTCGTGCGTCAGCTCCTCGAGCTTGGCGCGCGTCAGCTGCAGGTCGAGGTGCTTGGGGCCCTCGGCCGTCGCGGTGATGAACGGGAGGTTGATCTGCGTCGACATCGTCGAAGAGAGCTCGATCTTCGCCTTCTCACCGGCCTCGTAGAGGCGCTGAAGTGCCATCGGGTCGGCAGCGAGATCGATGCCCTGGTCGCGCTTGAACTCAGCCACCATCCAGTCGACGATCGCCTTGTCGAAGTTGTCGCCGCCGAGGTGGTTGTCGCCGTTCGTTGACTTGACCTCGAAGACGCGGCCGCCCGCGCCGTCGTCGCCGAGCTCGAGCACCGACACGTCGAACGTGCCGCCGCCGAGGTCGAAAACGAGGATCATCTGGTCGGCGCCCTCCTTGTCGAGCCCGTAGGCGAGAGCTGCAGCGGTGGGCTCGTTGATGATGCGGACGACATTCAGGCCGGCGATCTTGCCGGCGTCCTTCGTCGCCTCGCGTTGGGCGTTGTTGAAGTACGCGGGGACGGTGATCACCGCGTCTGCGACCGACTCGCCGAGGTAGGACTCGGCGTCGGTCTTCAGCTTCTGGAGGATCATCGCGCTCAGCTCCGGCGGCGCGTACTCCTTGCCGCCCGCCTTCACGCGCACGTCGTCGTTCGGGCCCTTCACAACCTCGTAGGGGACGATCTTCATCTCCTCCGAGACCTCGTCGAACTTGCGACCCATGAAGCGTTTGATCGAGAAAATCGTGTTCTGTGGGTTCGTGACCTGCTGCCGGCGTGCCGGGGAGCCGACGAGCCGCTGACCGTCCTTCGCGAAGCCGACGACGGACGGCGTCGTCCGGCCGCCTTCGGCGTTCGAGATCACGGTCGGCTCGCCGCCCTCGAGCACCGCCATGCACGAATTCGTGGTGCCGAGGTCGATTCCGATCGTCTTCGCCATGAGTCTCCTTTGCTAACGCTGCCTGGAACTGAGAAAATCTAAGCGTCGTTATAGCAGATGTTCAGGGCCCGGCGGCGGCGACCCCGATCACCACCCCGCCCGCGACGATCACGAGCGCGCCGACGACGAGGCGCCGTCCGACGCCCTCCGAGCCGCGGAAGGCGAGCGCCGCCAGCCCGACCCCCCAGAGCGACTCGGTCGCGACGAGCGGCGAGACGACCGAGACGCGCCCGTGGAAGTACGCCTCGAACAGGCAGACGTACGAGACGCCGAAGAGCAGCCCGGCGGGGGCGAGCCGGCGCAGGTCGCGCGCGGACGGGGCCCGCCGGTGGAGGACGAGCGCGACGAGCACGCCGGCGAGCATCGTCGCCGCCGCGACCGTCTCCGGGCTCCCGTGGGCGTGCAGGGCGCGGACGATGTTGTCGCGCACGGCGAACAGGATCGCCGCCGCGAGGGCGAAGGCGAGCCCCCGGGCGCGGAGATGGCCGGGCCGGTCCCGCTCCGATGCGAGCAGCACCCCGCCGCCGACGATCGCGACCGCGCCGACGATCAGTAGCGGCCGGGCCGGCTCGTCGAGGAACGTGAAGGCGACCGCGAGCGCGAAGAGCGGCGCCGTGCCGGCCGTCACCGAGGCCCGGGAGGCGCCGGCCTCGCGCACCGCCAGGGTGAAGAGCAGCTGCGAGATCCCGGGC
>DATKRX010000006.1:0-2743 GCA_035531915.1 Gaiellaceae bacterium
CGCGCTCGACGGCGGCGTCGAGCTGGGCGAGATACGCCGTGGCGCGGAGCCGGGTGAAGATCTCGCGTGCCGACTGTACGGCGGCGACGACCTCCGGCAACGCCGGATCGAGGACGGTCGCCATGTCGATCGCGGCCGTCGCCTCGTCGACGACGTACCCGAGATCGTGGAGGACCCGGATCGACGCAGTGAACAGGCGGATCGCCTCGGAACGCTCGCCATCGAGGGCCGCGAGGCCGGCCCGGATGAGTTCGGATCGCGCCCCGAGGTGGGGCGTGTGGAGGCCGAGGGCGTCGATCTGCGCGAGGTCGGCGCGTGCCGTGTCCGCGTCACCGAGCCGCACCGCGATCCGCCCCGCATCGGGGATCCAGTCCGGCGCCTTGGTAGGAAAGGCGTTGACGCCCTGGCGCCATCGTGTCGCCGCCTCGCCGAGGCGGCCTGCGAGGAACGCGAACTGCGCCGGCAAGTCGACCGTCGCCCACGCGATCTGGGGATCAGTGATGTCGCGAGCGATCCGGGCGATCTCCTCGAGGACGCCCTCGATCGGATCGCCCAGGGCGGCCGCGACGAGCGTGACGCCGTAGTACGGGATGAGGCGGTCGGCGGGCTCGGGCTCCTCGGCGAGCGCCGACCTCCACTGGGCCACGGCACCGTCCCACTCGCCGGTGATGTACGAACCCCAGCCCGAGATGGTGAGGAACTGGAACATCCACCCCCGGTCGCCCACCCGCCGGGCGAGGGCGAGGCCGTCGCGGGCGCCGTCGCGGTACGCCCGCGGATCGAATTGCGCCTGATCGTTCAGCCGATTGTTCAGTCCGCGGAGTGCCGTCGAGGTGAGCCCGTTCGACCGGGCGAGTCGTTCGCCGATCTCGATCACGCCCATCCCTTCGCGGATCTGGCCAACGGATGACAGCGCCGAACCGCGGGTCACAAGGGCATCGGCGAGAATGGCCGTCAGGTCCGCGTGTTCTGCCGCCTGGAGGACGTGATCGACCACCTCGAGCGCCCGCTCGTGCTGATCTCGCAGGAAATAGGCTCGGGCGAGCTGCGCCTCGAGGGCGACGAACGCAGGATCCGGCGAGAGGTCGGCGAACTCGGCGTGCGCTGTGGTAAGGAGTTCGAGCGCTCGTTCGGACCGTCTGGCCGCGAGGAGTGCCCGACCGAGGTTGGTCGTGGTTCGGACAGTCGCGATCCGGTCGCCGATCTCCGCGCGTTCGGCGAGCGCTCGCTCAAGGAACGCCTCGGCGTCGGCATAGTGGCCGCCGGCGGTGGCGGAGTGGCCGGCGAGGTCCAGGAGGTCCGCTCGCTCGGCAGGATCGGTCGTAACGGTCAGCGCCTGCTCCAGGAAGGAGACCGCCTGCTCGTGGGACCCGAGGCTTGCCGCTCGGCTTGCCGCTGCCCGAAGGGCGATCCGGGCCTGGCCGGCGAGCGCGTCGGCCTCGGGACCGGCGGCACTGTTGGCATGGGCGGCGAGATAGTGGCCGGCGAGTCCGCCGGCGAGCTCGTCCGAGCCTAGTGCCTCGAAGAAGCGCGCCGCGGCGAGGTGGCGGACTTTTCGGTCGGCGCGGGCGAGGGTGTTGTAGGCGACCTCCCGGATGAGCGCCTGGACGAATCCGTACTGGCCCCGCTCGGGACTGCGTGGATCGGCCTCGAGGGTGAGGAGCTCGCGGCGGACGAGGCCACGCAGGCGGGGTTCGAGCTCGGGCTCGGCGAGGCCCGAGATCGCGGCCAACCCGGCGAGGGTGAAGCTCTGGCCGAGGACCGCCGCGTCGGAGACGAGCGTCCGATCCGCCGGATCGAGCGCGTCAAGGCGGGAGGCGATGAGGGCGGTCAGCGTCTCCGGCACCGCGAGCGTCGAGAGGTCGCCGACCGGTCGATACGCCCCCTCCTCGAGCACGAGGCGACCCTCGGCGACGAGCATCCGCACCGTCTCGACGGCATAGAGCGGGATCCCGCCGGCGCGCGCGACGATCGCCTGGACGGCGGCCTTCGGAAGCCCCGGCACGAGCCCGGCGAGGAGCTCGCGCATCGCGGGCTCGCCCAACGGCTCGAGATAGAGCGAGGTGAAGTTGCGCTTCCCGGCACCCCACGCCGGCCGCCGTTCGATGAGTTCGGGCCGGGCGAGGGTGACAACATAGATCGGGACGCTGCGGCTCCATTCGAGCAGGTGGTCGATGAAGTCGAGCAGTCCCGCGTCGGCGTAGTGGAGATCCTCGAAGACCATCACCACGGGCGCCTTCGCCGCGACGCGCTCGAAGAACGTGCGCCAGGCCCCGAAAAGCTGCTCCGAATCGGCCTCCGATTCGAACCCGAGCAGGGCGAGCAGTGCGGGTTCGATCCAGCGTCGCTCGTCCTCGTCGGGGACATGGGTCGCGAGCGTGGCGGCGATCTTGTCGCGGGTCGTGCGCTCGTCGTCCGCCTCGCGCAGGCCTGCTCGCCCGCGGACCATCTCGCCGAGGGCCCAGAAGCTGATCCCCTCGCCGTACGCAGGCGAGCGCCCGTCGTGCCAGGAGACGGTGTCGACGAGCCCATCGATGTACTTGAGGAACTCCCACGCGAGGCGGCTCTTGCCGATCCCGGCCGGGCCGATGACGCTCACAAGCCGAGCCCGACCTTCGCGCGTCGTGGAATGGAAGAGATCCTTGAGCAGGCGGAGTTCATCGTCGCGACCGACGAACGGCGCCTCGAGCGTCTCGCTGCGGTTGCGGCCACCCCGTTCGGCCACGACGCGCAAGGCGCGCCA
>DATKRX010000007.1:0-33462 GCA_035531915.1 Gaiellaceae bacterium
GTCAACCTCAACGGAAACGCGTTTCACCCCGAATGGAACTACACGATCGCGCCGACACCCACCCGCACCACCAAACCACCACCTTGAAGACCTACAGGCGCTAAGGAGACGGGACTCTTCAAGATGAGTTCTGTATCCAGGGAGGCAGGTCGCGATCCCGCGTCTTCCGAGGGTCCAGGTGTCCGCGTGGGAACCCCATTCCCAGGGATGCGCGCCCGATCGCCGAAGGACGACGTGTATGAAGGTGGACGTCTACCAGGGCGAGTTCGGCGAGCCGCAGGCCGAGCGACTGCTCTGGCGTGCCGGGTTCGGGCCCCGGCCCGGGGAGGCAGCGGCGCTCGCGGCACAAGGGCTCGACGGCGCCGTCGGCTCGCTCCTCGACCCAGGGCCAGAACAGCTCGTCGGCCCGCCGCCGCACGGGAACGACGGGCACCCGCTCCATCCCTACGCGGTCTGGGGAGAGGATCACTGCTGGTGGCTCGACCGGATGGTGCGCACCTCCCGGCCGCTTGTCGAACGCATGACGCTCGTCTGGCACGACTGGTTTGCGACCTCCAACGAGGGGGTCGGTTCGCAGCGATTGATGATCGGCCAGAACGAGCTCTTTCGCGGCCACGCGCTCGGGGCCTTCGACCGGCTGCTCCTCGACGTGACGCACGATCCGGCGATGCTGCTCTGGCTGAACGGCACCGAGAACGTGAAGGGTGCCCCGAACGAGAACTATGGGCGCGAGATGATGGAGCTCTTCACCCTCGGGGCCGAGCGAGGAGCCTACACCGAGGAGGACGTGCGCCAGCAGGCTCGCTCGTTCTCCGGCTGGCAGAACCGCTGGAGCCAACTCCGCGGCGACTTCGACTTCCACTTCGACCTGGCCCAGCACGACGACGGCGTCAAGCACGTCTTCGGCTCGAGCGGCCGGTTCAGCTGGGAGGACGCCTGCCGGCTCTGCGTCACCCACCCGCTGCACGCGCCGTTCTTCGTCGAGAAGCTCTGGTCGTACTTCGTCCCGACCCCTCCCGATTCCCCGACACTTGCCGGGCTCGAGGCGCTCTACACCTCCGGGTTCTCGGTCAAGGCGGTGGTCGGCGCGATCCTCCGCCACCCCGACCTCCATGTAGGCGAACGGATGGTGAAGCCCCCGGTCGTTCACGTGGCGGGCCTGCTGCGGCGGATCGGCTCCGGCGTCACGACGACCGATTGGGCGTGGATCGGGCAGCTATCGGGCCAGCAGCTCTTCTATCCCCCGAACGTCGCCGGTTGGGACGACACGCGCTGGCTCGACACGGCGACCTTCCTCGGGCGCTGGATCGGCGTTTCGCGCCTGCTCCAGGACCACCAGCGCAACCCGAACCACCCGCCGCCCGGAGTTCCGCCCGACGCTTCCACCCTCGTCGGTCAGGCGGTCGCCTTCTGGCGCAACCCGCCGCTCTCGAGCGGCACGCTCGGTCTGCTCGGCGAGTTTGCGCGCCGCGCGCTTGCCGACGCCACCGCCGACTGGGAGCGGAAGGCATATCCGGCGCTGGTCGAGAACGCGCTGCGCCAGTTGATCGCCGTCTCCCCCGACCTTCAGACCGCATGAGGCGCCGCTGCTGCGAGGAGTTCACCCGCCGCGCCGAGGCAGGCGCCGGCGTACGCGCGATCGAGCCCGGCATGCCCCTCCCGGCAGGCACGGGCATGACCCGGCGCGGCTTTGTCACCCGCTCGCTCGGGCTGGCGCTCACCGTCTACGGCGCCGGGCCGCTCGGCCTCTTCGACCAGGGGATCGCGAGCGCGGCGGCCGGCCGCGGCGGCCCCATCCTCGTCTCGATCTTCATGCCCGGCGGCGCCGACGGCATGTCGATGCTCTACCCGGCCGGCGACCCGCTCTACGCGAAGCTGCGGCCGAACCTCGCGCTGTCGGGCGGCCAGCCGTTCGCCGAGGATGCGCGCCTTGCCTGGCACCCCGCGCTCGCGCCGCTCGCACAACTCCACTCGGAAGGGAAGGTGACCGCGCTGCCGGCGATCGGCTACGACCATCCCGACCAGTCCCACTTCACCTCGCGCCACTACTGGGAGGTCGGCGCCACCGACACCGAGCTCCGAACGGGCTGGATGGGCCGCTACCTCGACGAGGTCGGCACCGCCGACAACCCGCTCCAGGGCCTCTCGCTCACCGGGCAGCTCGAGCCGACGCTCGCGACCACCCGAGTCCCGGTGGCCGCGATCGCCGGGCCCGATCAATACACCTTCGGCACCTCCGGCGTCTGGGGCTCCGTCGGAGATCGCATGCTCGAGACACTCGGCCGTTTCGGCGAGCTGCACGCGACCGACCCGGCGCTTCATACCGTGAGCCAGGTGGCAAGCCAATCCGACCGCCTCCGGAAACAGCTCTTGCCGTTCGCCGACAAGACCAAGCTCGTCTCTCCCGTCGCCTACCCCCAGACAAGCGACGGCTTCCCGCAGCACCTGGCGGGTCTCGCGGCGATGATCGGCGCCGATCTGCCACTCCGCTGCGTCGCCCTCGAGGCGAGCGGCCAGTACGACACCCACGCCGGCGAGACGGCCGCGCTCTCGACCGCGTTCGGCGTCACCGCTCAGTCGCTGCTCGCCTTCCAGCGCGATCTCGAGGCGCGAGGCGTCGCCGACCGCGTGCTCACGCTGGTCTGGTCGGAGTTCGGCCGACGCGCGCAGGAGAACGGTTCGGGCGGCACCGACCACGGCGCCGCCGGCACCGCGTTCGTGATCGGCTCTCGTGCCTCGGGCGGCATGGTGGGCGAGTTCCCGGGCCTCGCCAAAGGCCTCGACGTCGACGGCAATCTGAAGCCGACAGCCGACTTCCGCGGCGTCTATGTCTCGCTGCTCGAGCAGTGGCTCGGTTTCGACGCGGCGAGGATCGTCCCGGACGCGGGAAGGTTCGCGCGTCCGAAGCTCGTACGGTAGGAAGTTCTCCGCGCAGGCAGGATGTCCGGCATGGCGACCCTGTTCCTGCGCGAGCAGGATGTCGAGGAACTGCTGACGCTGGCCGATGCGCTCGAGGCGGTCGAGGCGTCGTTCCATCGCCTCGCCCGCGGCGTCGTCGACAACCGGCCGCGCACGCGGCTGCCGCTCGACGACGGCCAGTACGCCGTGATGGCGTGCGTCGACCGCGAGCTCGGCTACGCGGGGCTCAAGTCCTACGCGTGGACGGGAACCGGGACGCCGTTCGTCGTCCTACTCTTCTCGCTGGCCCCGGCCGGCCTCGCAGCGGTTATCGAGGCAGACAAGCTCGGCCAGCTGCGCACGGGGGCGGCGTCGGGCGTCGCGGCGTCTTACCTGGCACGCGAGGGGGCCTCGAGCCTCGGCGTGATCGGCTGCGGCTGGCAGGCCGCCTCGCAGATCGCGTGCATCAGGGCGGCCGTGCCGGGGATCGAGAGGGTCGCCGTGCACTGTCGCACCCCGGAGCGCCTCGCAGAGTTCTGTCGCGCGAACGACTGCGAGCCGGCCGGGTCGCACCACGAGGCTGCCGACCACGACATCGTCGTCACCGCCACCACCTCCAAGGACCCTGTGCTGCGCGGCGAGTGGTTGCGCGACGGCGCTCTCGTTTGTGCAGTGGGTGCGAACGACCCGGCCCGCCGCGAGCTCGACAATGCGGTGCTCGAGCGCGCCGCGTTTGTCTGTTGCGACTCGCGTGAGCAGTCCCGGCTCGAATCCGGCGACCTGATCGAGCCGGTCGAGCGCGGTGCGCTCGACTGGCTCGAGGTACACGAGCTGCAGGAGGTCGTCGCCGGCGAGGTGCAGGGCCGCGCCTCGCCCGACGACATCGTCGTCTTCAAGTCGAACGGGCTCGCGGCCTGGGATCTCGCCGTTGGCGCGCGCGTGGTCGAGCTGGCGCGCGAGCGGGGAGTCGGTACCGAGCTTTAGCCCGACGCCGGGTCGGCCTGCATGGCGCGGTGCGCGGCGAGCAGGTCCTTGCCGACGGCATCGAGTACGTCCGCGCGGTCGAGCAGCCGCTCCGCCTGTGCCGGCGAGAGCCGGTTGGTCACGTAGGAATCATTGAGGATCTCGTCGAGCGACCGGCCCTGATGATGCTCGCGGATCACGTACTCGGCGACGACCTCTTCCTTCCTCGAGCGGGCAAACAGGAAGCCGAACGGCGTGCGGAGGATGTCGACGGCCCGGGCCACGGCTCCGATACTACTCGCGCTTCTCGGCTGGCCATTCGAGGTTCGCGTCCGGGATCGGATCGCCGTGCGGGCCATGCGTCGGGTAGCCGAGTGCCTGGTCGATCCGCTCCTCGAGCTCTTCCGAGATCACGTGCTCGAGCCGGTCGGCCTCCACGTGGACGTCATCGACACTCAGGCCGAGGGTGTCCGCGAGGTAGAGCTCGAGCAGCCGGTGGTGGCGGATCACCTCGAGTGCGACCTTCGCGCCCGCCGGCGTGAGGCGCGCGCCGCGGTAGGGCTCGTGCTCGAGCAGGCCGAGTACGGCGAGCTTCTTCAGCATCGCCGAGGCGGAGGCGGGCGAGACGCCCTGGTCGCGAGCGAGCGCCATCACTGTCGCGCGGCCGCCGGCCTCCTGGAGCTTGTAGATCCCCTTCAGGTAGTCCTGGATCGCCTCGGAGAGCGGCGGCCGGGTCATCAGGGCGAGCGTAGCTGTGTCCGTGTACTAACGTGGCGCGTCGTGCCTATTCGCGTTGGACACAGCGCCGATCCCGACGACGCGTTCATGTTCTGGGCGATCGAGGCGGGGCGTGTAGACATGCGCGGGCTCGAGCTCGAGCAGGTCGTCTCGGATATCCAGACACTCAACGAGTGGGCGCTCGAAGGGCGGCTCGAGGTGACTGCGCTCTCGATGGGCGCCTACCCGAGTGTGGCCGATCGCTATGTTCTTTTGCCGCACGGCGCCTCGATGGGGTTCGGGTACGGCCCGGTCGTGGTCGCTCGCGAGCGCTTCGGGCTCGACGACCTGCGTGGCCGCGAGATCGTGATCCCGGGCCGGCTGACGACCGCCTACCTCGTGCTGCGGCTCGCGCTCGGCGCGGATGTCAGGGTGCGCGAGTTGCCGTTCGACGAGATCCTTGACGAGGTCGTCTCCGGGCGCGCCGAGGCCGGTCTCTTGATCCACGAGGGCCAGCTGACCTATGCGGCGTCGGGGCTGCACAAGCTCCTCGACCTCGGCGCCTGGTGGCACGAGGAGACCGGACTGCCGCTCCCGCTCGGCGTCAACGTGGCGCGCCGCGACCTCGCGGAGCGGCTCGCCGACGTCTCGGCGGTGCTCTCCGAGGCGATCCGGTACGGGCTCGACCATCGGGACGAGGCGCTTGCCTACGCCGAGCGCTTCGGCCGGGGGATCGACCGAGAGACGGCCGACCGCTTCGTCGCGATGTACGTCAACGAGCTCACCTGCGACTACGGCGAGGCCGGCCGCCGCGCGGTCGACGAACTGCTGCGACGGGCCGGCTCGAACGTCACCGCCACATACGCTTGAGCGCGGCACAGGCGGGCGGTGCTCGGTACCGGTGGGCGGTCCTCGCCGCCGGCACGTTCGCTCAGGCCGGCTACACCTCGGTCCTCGTCGGGCTCACGGTACTCGCCCCGGCCCTACGCGCGCGCTACGGCCTCGGCCTCGCCGAGGTCGGAGTCGTGATCGCGGCCCCGAATATCGGCTCGATCGCGACGCTCTATTCGTGGGGTCGTGCCGCCGACCACTTCGGTGATCGCGCGGTGATCGCGGTCGGGCTCGGCGCGGCTGCGGTCTGCGTCGCGGCGACGGCCTTCGTCGCGTCGTTCTCGGGGCTGGCGCTCCTGTTCGTGCTCGCCGGCGCCTTCGGCGCGAGCGTCAACTCGGCGAGCGGCCGCGCGGTGATGCACTGGTTCGACGCCGAGAGTCGTGGGCTTGCGCTCGGCCTGCGCCAGACCGCGGTGCCGATCTCCGGCGCGTTGACCGCGGTCGCGCTCCCGTTGCTTGCGCGCCATCACGACCCGAAACCGGCCCTGCTCGCGCTCGCCGGCCTCTGCGTCGCCGGTGCCGCGGTCGCGCTGCTCGTGATCCGCGAGGGGCCGGTCCCCGAGGTGGTCTCGCATCGCGAGCCCACGTTCTCGCCGCTTCGCGACAGGCGGATCTGGCGCTTGTCGGCCGCCGCGGCGCTGATGATCGAGCCTCAGACCTGCCTGGTCGGCTTCTTCGTCGTGTTCCTCGAGGACCACCGGGGGATGACGACCACGACCGCAGCAGGGGCGCTCGCCGTGCTCAACGTTCTCGGGATCGCCACTCGCGTCGGTGCAGGACGGTGGTCGGATCTCGCACGGAGCCGCGTCGGCCCGCTGCGGCGGATCGCCGTCGGTTCGGCTGCGCTCGTCGTTCTCTGCGCGCTGCTCGAATCGGCGCCGCTCGCGCTGCTCGTGCCGGCGCTCGTGCTGATGGGCTGCGTCACGATCAGCTGGAACGGGCTGTCGTTCGCGGCCACCGCCGAGGTCGCGGGCCACGCACGGAGCGGGGCGGCGCTCGGTGTGCAGCAGACCGCCCTTGCGCTCTCGGGGGCCGTGCTCCCGATCGCGTTCGGCGGGCTCGTCGCCGCGACCTCGTGGCGGACCGGGTTCGTGGTCAGCGCCGCCTTCCCGCTCGCAGGCTGGCTCGTGCTGCGAAGCGTCGCGGGATGAGGTCGGAGAGAATGTCCCGATGAGGAGCAGGGTGATCGAGCGGCTCGACGAGCTGTATGCGATCGGCGCGACCAGGACCGGCGGCTCGCCGCAAGAGGACGCCGCGCACCGGCTCGCAGCACGCTGGCTCGAGGAAGCGGGCCTCTCGGTGGAGGTCGACGCGGCCGGGAACACCTTCGGTCGCCGCGGCCGGGGGCGGGTGTGGGTCGGCTCGCACCTCGACACGGTCCCGAACGGCGGTCGCTTCGACGGGGCGCTCGGTGTCGTCGCCGCGATCGAGGCCGCCGGGCTCACCGAGGCGCCGCTCGCGGTGGTCGCCTTTCGCGACGAGGAGCACGCCTTCGCGGGAAGCCGCGCGTGCGTCGCGAGCGGCAGCTTGCCCGACGCCTACCTGGAGCTCCACATCGAGCAGGGGCCGGTGCTCGAGCGGGTCAACGAGCCGCTCGGGATCGTGACCGCGATCTTCGGCCAGGCCCAGGGCGAGGCCGTCTTCGAGGGCCGCGCCGACCATGCCGGTACGACGCCGATGGATGCCCGCCGGGATGCGCTCGTCGAGGCCGCCCAGTTCGTGCTGCGCGTTCGGGATGCGGCCGCGCCCGGCACGGTTGCCACGGCCGGCCGCCTCGAGGTCGAGCCCGGCGCGACGAACGTCGTCCCGGCACGGGTTACCGTCTCGGTCGACGCGCGCGCCGCGAGCGCGGCGGAGCTCGACGCTCTCGTCGCCGCGATCGGCTTCGAACCGACGCGCCGCACCGACCCGGTGGCCATGAGCGGGGCGCCGCTACTGGCGCTTCGCGCCGCCGCGCCGGGGGCGCCCGAGCTCATCTCCGGCGCAGGCCACGACGCAGCGATTCTGGCCGGTGCGGGCGTCCCGAGCGCGATCCTCTTCGTTCGGAGTCTGAACGGCGGCGCCAGCCACTCTCCCGCAGAGCTCTCGAGCGAAGCCGACATCGAGCTCGCGATCGAGCTGCTCGTGAGGGCACTCGATAAGATCACGGCGTGGTGAGAACGGCTCCGTTGTGAGAAAGGCGCAGTGAGAGACGAGCGCGAGGTGATGAGCTGGGCCGACCTCGGCTCGGGCTCTCGCGCTCTCGCGGAGCTCGTTCACGAGGACGGCTACCGCCCTGACATGATCCTCGCGATCGCCCGCGGCGGCCTGCTCGTCGCCGGCGCGCTCTCCTACGCCCTCGGCGTGAAGAATACCTTCACGATGAACGTCGAGTTCTACACCGGGATCGACGAGCGGCTCGAGATGGCGATGCTCCTGCCTCCCGTCCCCGACCTCGTCGATTTCAGCGAGACGCGGGTGCTGATCGCCGACGATGTGGCCGACACGGGCGCCACCATCGCGCTCGTCAAGAGCTTCCTCGAGGGCAAGGTGGCCGAAGCGCGCAGCGCGGTCCTCTACGAGAAGCCGCGCTCGACGGTGCAGTGCGAGTACGTTTGGCGGCGTACGGACCGCTGGATCGACTTCCCGTGGAGCGCCAAGCAGGCAGTCGGGGAGTCGCTGCTCGAAAGTGTCTAGTCCGGGCGGCCGCGATCTCATATAGTCGCGGCTGCCTCAGTAACACGGACGGATCGAGGGAAGGAGCAGTATGAGAGGGAGGAGAATCGCGCTCGCGATCGCCGCGCTGGCGGCTGTTGCGGCTGCGCTCGCGGTGTCGGGCGTCGGGTCGGCGAAGCAGAATGCGAGCCCGTTCAAGGTGGCGTTCATCTACGTCGGGCCGCACAACGACGGCGGCTGGTCGCAGGCGCACGAGGATGGGCGTCTGTACGTGGACAAGATGCTCGGGAGCAAGGTGCAGACCACCTACAAGGAGAACATCGCGGTCGGCTCGCAGTTTCAGCAGACCGTGGCGAGTCTCGTCGCGCAGGGCTACAAGATGATCTTCGCGACGTCGTACGGGTACGTGAACAAGGCGTTTGCGGCGAAGTACCCGAACGTCCTGTTCGAGCAGGCGACGGGCACCGACACGGCGCCGAATCTCGCCGAGTACTTCGGCGCGGCCGAGGACACGGTGTTCCTGTCGGGCATGGCGGCCGGAGCAGCGACGAAGACCGGCAACATCGGCTACGTCGTCGCCTATCCGATCCCCGAGGTGCTTCGGCACGCCGACGCGTTCGCGCTGGGGGCGCAGGTCACGCACCCGGGCGCCCAGGTACACCTCGTCTGGACGAACAGCTGGTACAACCCGGCAGTCGAGAAGAAGGCGGCCGAGAGCCTCGTATCGGCCGGTGCCGACGTGCTCGGCCAGAACGTCGACTCGACCGCGACGGGTGAGGTCGCCAAGGAGCACAACATCCCGTGGGTCGGCTACGACTCGGACTCGTCGTCGTTTGCGCCCAAGTCGTGGCTGACGGCGTCGGTCTACAACTGGGGGCCGTACTATCTGAAGCGGATCAAGGAAGCGATGGCCGGCACCTGGAAGCCGGGCTTCTACTACGGCTCGATCAAGGACGGGTTCACGAAGCTCGCGCCGTACGGTCCCGATGTGAGCGCGAAGACCAAGGCGGCGATCGCGGCCAAGATGAGTGCGATCGAGAACGGCAGTTTCGACGAGTTCGCCGGCCCGATCTATGACCAGAACGGGAAGCTCGTGGTTCCCAAGGGCAAGAAGCTGAGCGTCACCCAGCTCTATTCGGTCAACTGGCTCGTGAAGGGCGTGATCGGCAGCCCGAAGGGCTAGCCGTCCCAGCGCAGCGCGCAACCGACGCACCCGCCACGGCCGCCTCGCAGGGGGCGGCCGTGGCGATGCGCGGGATCACCAAGCGCTTCCCCGGCGTGGTCGCAAACGACGGCGTCGACTTCGAGGCGGCAGCGGGCGAGGTGCACGCGCTGCTCGGCGAGAACGGCGCCGGGAAGAGCACGCTCTCGAACATCCTCACCGGCCTCTACCGGCCTGATGAGGGCGAGATCCTTCTCTACGGCCGGCCGGTGCGGTTCGGCTCGCCGCGTGACGCGCTCGACGCGGGGATCGGGATGGTGCACCAGCACTTCCGCCTCGTCGAGCCGTTCACGGTCGCGGAGAACATCGCACTCGGCGAGCGGGGCGCACGGGATGGCGGCGCACGGCGAGGTGGGTCGTTCCGGATCAGCCCGCGCAAGATCGAGGCCCGCGTCCGCGAGCTCGGCGAGCGCTACGGGGTCGCGGTCGACCCGCGCGCCCGGATCTGGCAACTCTCGCTCGGCGAACGGCAGCGGGTCGAGATCCTGAAGGCGCTCTACCGTGACGCGCGTATCCTGATCCTCGACGAGCCGACCGCGGTGCTGACCCCGCGAGAGGCCGAGGGTCTGTTCGAGAATGTTCGGAAGATGGTCGCGGACGGCCGGACGGTGATCTTCATCTCGCACAAGCTGAAAGAGGTGATGGCGGTCTCGAACCGGGTCACCGTGTTGCGGGGCGGCCGTTCGGTGGCGACGGTCGCGACGGTGGACGCCACGCCACGCTCGCTCGCCGAGCTGATGGTGGGCCACGAGCTGGGAGCGGTCGCCCGTGGGAGGCGGCCTGCGCCGAGCAGGCCGATGCTCGAGCTCGAAGGCGTGCGCGTGCTCGGCAACCGCGGCGACGAAACGGTGCGAGGCGTTTCGCTTGTCGTCTGTGGCGGAGAGATCGTCGCCGTTGCGGGTGTGGCGGGAAACGGGCAGCGGGAGCTCTCGGAGGCGATCGCCGGTCTGCGGGCGCCGCAAGCAGGACGGATCCGCGTCGACGGCGAGCCGGTTCACCCTGGCGACCCGCGAGCCGCGCTCGCAGCCGGGATCGCGTTCGTGCCCGAGGACCGGCTCGCCACCGGCAGCGCGCCAGGTTTGAGCATCGCCGCGAATCTCGTCCTGCGCTCCTACCGCGACCCGGCCGTCTCGCGCGGGCCGATGCTTCTGCTCGGGAAGATCCGCGAGAACGCCGCAGCGCTGATCACGCAGTACCGGATTGCCGCGCCAGGCCCCTCTGCTCCTGCGCGCGTCCTCTCGGGCGGCAACCTCCAGAAGGTCGTGCTCGCACGCGAGTTCTCCGGGAAGCCGCGTGTGGTCGTGGCCGCCTCGCCGACGCAGGGCCTCGACGTCGGCGCGACCGAGACGGTTCGCGCCTACCTCCGCGACGCCGCAGACGCGGGAGCCGCGGTGCTCGTCTTCAGCGAGGACCTGGACGAGATCCTCGAGCTCGCCGACCGGGTGCTCGTGATCTACGAGGGATCGTTCGTCGGCGAGATGCCGGCGGCGGGCGCCGACCTCCACGAGATCGGACTTCTGATGGCCGGCGGCGGCGCGCCTGGCCCCCCTGCCGCGGTCTAGCGTTCGCGGAACGAGATCGCCTGCGCCCCATCCCAGAGCGTGCGGCGGCCCAGCTCGGCGAGGTTTTCGTGGCCCTCGACGAGAGTGGCGAAGTGGTTGCCGGCGAGCGCGCCAGCCTTCGAGCTGAAGGCACAGTGGCCGTACGGGAAGAGCAGCTCGGTCTCGCTCAGCCCGCCCGGGTAGAGCAGGAGCTCGCCCGGCGCCGGGTAGCAGGTGGCGTTCTCGGCCCCGAGGCCGAGCTCGCGATCGCCCCACGGGATCCAGTTCGACTCGCCGCTCCAGCGACAATGGATGATCCGGTCCTCGAAGGGGAGGATCGCGCGGAAGGCGGCGACGGTCGCGGGCGCATGCGTTTCCTCGAAGCGGGCCTGGAAGGTGAAGCCGGCGGCGACGATCTCGAGCACGCGCCGAGGCTAGCGCGAGGCGAGCCAGCGCGCGAGCGTGTCGCGCTCGGCCTGGGTCATGCCGGTGGCGTTCGCGAGCGGCATCGCGTGCGAGTCGACCGCGGCGGTGCCGATCAGCGCCGCGTCGGCGTTGATCTCGGCGGCCGTCTCGAGCACGACCCCCGACGGCGGTGCGCTGTAGCCGGGCTGCGACGGGCTGATCGAGTGGCAGGGCGCGCAGCGGGTGGCGAGGATCGCCTGCACGGTTGCGAAGCTCGGCGGCGGGCCGACGGTGCTCGCCGCGGTGTGCACCGGGCGGATCGCGACCGCGACCGCGACCAGACCGGCCGCGGCGCTGAGCGGGATCCACCACGGGTTGCGCCCGGTGTGGCGCAGGTTGAAGTAGTGGCGCACCCAGGCCCCGAGCGCCATCAGCGCGACGAGGATCAACCAGGCGTGGGCGTGGCCGTAGGTGAACGGGAAGTGGTTCGAGAGCATCGCGATCACGACCGGCAGGGTCAGGTAGTTGTTGTGCACCGAGCGGGTCTTGCCGCGGGCGTTCCAGACGGGGTCCGGCGTCTCGCCGGCCTCTTTGGCGCGGACGAGTTTCCAGTGGTTCGGGATGATCACGAAGAAGACGTTCGCGGCCATGATCGTCCCGAGCATCGCGCCGACCTCGATGTAGGCGGCGCGCGCGGCGAGGAGCCGGGAGGAGCCCCAAGCGGCAAGGACGATGAAGCCGAGGACGGCGAGCGCGAGCACCCACTCGTTCTTCAGCCTCCGGCAGAGCGTGTCGTAGACCGCCCAGGAGAGCGCGAGCCCGCCGACTGCGATCGCGATCGCCTCCCCGGTCGTAAGGTCTGCGACCGAGCGGTCGATCAGGAAGCTCGAGGCGTGCGCGAAATAGACGACGACGAGGAGCGCGAACCCGGAGATCCACGTCGTATAGGCCTCCCACTTGAACCAGTAGAGCTTCGGCGGCAGCTGCTCGGGTGCGACCTTGAACTTCTCGATCCGGTAGAAGCCGCCGCCGTGGATCTCCCAGACCTCGCCTCCCACGCCGCGGGCGGCGTCGCGATCCTCGGCGGGCGGGGCGAGGTGGTGGTCGAGCGCGATGAAGTAGAACGAGGAGCCGATCCACGCGATCGCGGCGACGACGTGCAGCCAGCGGAAGACGAGGTCGCCCCAACTCCACCAGTAGTCGGTCGGAGCTAGGAACGCCGCCATCGGTCCTCGGCGATCGAGACGAGCTCGTCGAGCGCGGTTGTGAGCTCCTGCTCGCGACTGTGCCGAAGCCGCGCACGCAGGATCGGCACGAGCTCGCGCTTCGGCCGGCGGTTGACGAAGACGACGAAGCGGAAGCCGAAGCGCTCCTCGTAGGCGCGATTGAGCTCGTCGAGCTCCGGCGCCTCGTCTGCTCCCTGTTCGGCGGTGGAGCGGGCCGAGAGGGTCTTTGCCCCGATCGCGGGGTGAGCGTCGAGCACTTCCTTCTTCTCCTCGTCCGAGAGCAACGCGGCAACCTCGCGGGCCCGTCCGAGCGGATCGCGGAGTTCGGCCAGCCGCTCGACGAACCGCGTGCGCCCCTCGAAGAGCCCGGCGAGCTCCTCGGCGCTCAGCTTCCCCGGTAGGTCGCGCACGCGTAGGACGAGAGCAGCAGTGGGATGTGGTGGTGGCCGTCGGCGAGCTCGACCTCGAGCTCGACCCGTCGGAAGAAGGGCGAGCTGGGGAAGAAGACGATCCGGTAGGTGCCGGGCGCGGTGTCGGCAAGCTCTCCGATCCGCCCGTCGGCGTCGGTCTCGCCGGAGCCCGCGAGCTCCTCGCCGCGCCAGAGCTCGACGCGGACGCCGGCGGCGGGCCGGCCGCGCTCGGTATCGAGCACGTGGGTCGAGACGGTCACAGTTCGACTCTACGTCACCTCCCAGCCGTCGTAGAGGCCCGGCGCAGGCGAGCTCGGATCGCACTCGAGCTCCTCGAAGTGAGCAACGGTGCCGCTAGTGGACGATCGCGCCGAGCTTCCAGGTCACGTTCGCCAGAGCCTCGCCGCCTGCCGGCGCTGCTCGCGCGCGATCTCGGCCTCCGCTGCGTTCACGAGCTCGCCGTCGATGACGACGTCGGCGCCGCCGACGAGCAGCCGATCGACGCGGTGGGGCCCGGAGAGGACGAGCCCCCCGACCGGGTCGCCGGCGCCGCCGAGCTCGAGCCCGTCGGTGCGCCAGATCGCGAGGTCCGCCCGTTTGCCCGGCTCGAGCGACCCGATGTCGGTGCGCCCCATCGCGCGCGCCCCGCCTTGCGTCGCAAGCTGCAAGGCCTCGCGCGCACTCATCGCTCCAGGGCCGCCTCTCCCGCGAGCGACGAGGAGCGCCTGCTTCAGCTCGAAGAAGAGGTCGCTGCGCTCGTTCGAGGCGGAGCCGTCGACGCCCAGGCCGACCTTGACGCGGGCGTCGAGCAGCTCACGGACCGGTGCGACCCCGGCCCCGAGCCGGAGGTTCGAGGTGGGGCAGTGAGCGACCCCGACCCCGTGGGCGCCGAAGCGCTCGATCTCCGCCTGGGAGAGGTGGATGCAGTGGGCGCACCAGACCTCGCCGTCGAGCCAGCCGACGCGCTCGAGGTACTCGACAGGGGTGCAGCGGTAGAGCTCGCGGCAGTAGGCCTCCTCTTCGACCGTCTCGGCGAGGTGGGTGTGGAGCTTGAGACCGAGCCGCCGGGCGAGTGTCGCCGACTCCTCCATCAGCCGCGTCGTGACCGAGAAGGGTGAGCACGGGGCGACGACGAGCTCGGTCATGTCGCCGTCGGCGAGGGCGGCGAGCCGCTCGGTGTCGGCCAGCACCTCATCGATCGGCTCGACCAGGTTGTCGGGCGGCAGGCCGCCGTCCGAGACGCCGAGGTCCATCGAGCCGCGTGCCGCGACCATCCGTACGCCGAGTTCGGCGGCGGCGCGTAGCTCGGCCTCGACGAGCCCGTTGACGCCGCGCGGGAAGACGTAGTGGTGGTCGAATACGGTCGAGCAGCCCGAGAGCGCGAGTTCGGCGAGGCCCGTACGGGCGGCGGCGTACAGCAGCTCGTCGTCGATCCGGGCCCAGACCGGGTAGAGCGTGCGCAGCCAGGTGAAGAGGTCGGCGTCCTGCGCGCGGGCGCGCGTGAGCGTCTGGTAGAGGTGGTGGTGGGTGTTGACGAGGCCCGGCGTGACGACCGCGCCGTGAAGGTCGCCGGCCGGTCCGGGCGGTGTTCCCGCCCCGATCTCGGCGATCAGGCCGTCCTCGATTCGCAGCCAGCCCTGGTCGTGCTCGGTGCCCGCGTCGTCCATGGTGACGACGTGGGCGTTGGCGAGGATCATGGGCAGCAAACCGTACAGTTCTCCTGATGGAGGTCCTGACTCCCCGCTCGCTTAGGGAAGCGCTGTTGGTAAAGGCCGACCGACCGGATGCAGTGGCGATCCAGGGTGGCACCGACCTGATGGTGGCGCTGAACTTCGATCGCTCACGGCCCGCGACGGTGCTGAACCTGAACGAGGTCGCCGAGCTGCGCGGCTGGTCGCGCGACAACGGGACGCTCCGGCTCGGCTCGGCGCTCACCTACGCCGAGGCGATGCGGAGCGAGCTTGCCGCGGAGCTTCCGGCGCTCGCCGAAGCCTCGCGCACGGTTGGATCGCCGCAGATCCGCAACCGGGGGACGATCGGCGGCAATCTCGCCACTGCCTCACCTGCGGGCGACGCCCTGCCCCCGCTGCACCTCGAGAGCGCAGAGGTCGAGTGCGCGTCGGTGCGCGGTGTGCGGCGGGTGCCGCTCGACGAGTTCGTCACGGGCGTGAAACGGACGGTGCTGGCGCCGGACGAGCTGATCTCGGCCGTGTGGGTGACGCCCTCCGGGGCGTCGCAGACGTTCATGAAGGTGGGGCCGCGGAACGCGATGGTGATCGCGGTCGTCTCGCTTGCGCTGTCGGCCGGCGAGGAGCTGCGGGCGTCGTTTGGCTCCGCCGGCCCGCGCCCGGTGCTCGTGACCGCGCCGCGTGCCGAAGCCGACACCTTCGCCGAGCGGGTCGCTGCGGCCGCCTCCCCGATCGACGACGTGCGTGGCAGCGCCGCCTACCGCCGCCATGCGCTGCGGGTGCTGGCGTCCCGCGCGCTCGAGAGGACGATGGGGTGAGGGTTTCGCTGCGCGTCAACGGCACCGAGGCCGAGGCCGACTGCTGGGAGGGCGAGTCGCTGCTCTGGGCGCTGCGCGAGCAGCTCGGCTACCCGGGCTCGAAGAACGCGTGCGAGCAGGGCGAGTGCGGCTCGTGTTCGGTGCTCTTCGACGGCGTGCTCGTCTGCTCGTGCCTGGTGCTCGCCGCGCAGGCCGACGGCCACGAGGTGACGACGATCGAGGGCCTCGCCGACGGCGATCGCCTCCATCCGGTGCAGGAGGCGTTCCTCGAGACGGGCGCGGTGCAGTGCGGCTTCTGTACTCCCGGCCTCGTCGTCGCGGCCGCGTATCTGCTCGAGCGCTCACCGGAGCCCTCCGACGAGGAGATCCGCGAAGCGCTCTCGGGCAACCTCTGCCGCTGCACCGGCTACGAGAAGATCTTCGCCGCAGTCCGGCTGGCCGCACGGTCGCAGGTCGGCCGGGAGGGCCGGGGATGACGACGACACTCGAACCGCGGAAGCTCCGCCTCGGCCGGATCGGCGACAGCCCCCGCCGGGTCGACGGGACGCCCAAGGTGAAGGGCGAGTTCGCGTACTCGAGCGACCTCAGCGCGCCCGGCATGCTCTGGGGGCACACGGTCCGTAGCCCGCACGCGCACGCGCGGATCGTCTCGATCGACATCACCGAGGCGGTCACGGTGCCCGGCGTCCGCGCGGTACTCACGCACGCCGACGTCCCGGGCGAGAAGAGCTACGGGCTCGAGTTCCGCGACCAACCCGTGCTCGCGATCGACCGCGTTCGCTACTTCGGCGAGCCGGTCGCGCTCCTCGCCGCCGACCATCCCGAGCAGGCGCGCCGCGCAGCCGGGAAGATCCGCGTCGACTACGAGCTGCTCGAGCCGGTGACCGACATGGAGCGGGCCACCTCGCAACCCCCGCTTCACCCGGGAAGCCCGACGAGCGGCCACGGCTACCGCGACGATCCGCGTCCCAACGTGGTTCGCTCGATCCTGATCCGGCACGGCGACCCGGAGGCGACCGCGGAGGTTTCGGTCGAGGGTGTCTACGAGACCGGGATCCAGGACCAGGCGTTCCTCGGGCCAGAGTCGGGGCTCGCCGTGCCCGACGGCGAAGGCGGGATCGACATCCACGTCGCCACCCAATGGCTCCACGCCGACCGCGCCCAGATCGCGCCCTGCCTCGGTCTCCGCACTGAGCAGGTGCGCGTCCACCTCGCCGGTGTGGGCGGCGCGTTCGGCGGGCGCGAGGACGTCTCGATGCAGATCCATGCTGCGATCCTCGCCCTGAACACCGACCGTGCGGTGAAGATCGTCTATGGGCGCGAGGAGTCGTTCACCGGCCATGTCCACCGCCACCCCTCGAAGATCTGGGCGAAGCACACCGCGCGGCCGGACGGTCGCCTCGTCCGGGTCGAGATGCGGATCCTGCTCGACGGCGGCGCCTACGCTTCGAGCTCGACCGCCGTCTGCGCGAACGCCGCCGCGTTCGCCTGCGGCCCCTACGCCGTCCCCAACGCCCGGCTTGAGGCGACCGTCGTCTACACGAACAACCCGCCCTGCGGCGCGATGCGGGGGTTCGGTGCCGTCCAGACCTGCTTCGCGGGCGAGGCCCAGATGGACAAGCTGGCGGCGGCGCTGCAGATCGACCCGGTCGAGCTGCGCCTCCTGAACGCGCTCGCCCCGGGCGACACGCTCCCGACCGGCCAGCGCATCGAGTGTTCGCTCCCGACCGCCGAGGTGATCCGGCGGGCGGCCGCGCTTTCGCCGCCCGAGCCCGAGCCGCTTCCCCGCGACCCGCTGCGCCTGCCCGGCGGTGCGGGCAACACGACCCGCGGCGAAGGGATCCGGCGGGGGACCGGGTTCGCGGTCGGTTTCAAGAACATCTGCTTCTCCGAAGGGTTCGACGACTACTGCACCGCCCGCGTGCGGCTGCTGGCCGACGGCTCGGCCGAGGTGTACTGCGCGGCGGCCGAGGTGGGTCAGGGCGTCTCGAACGTGATCCTGCAGGTCGCGCGAACCGAGCTCGGGATCGACGAGGTGCGGCTCGCGCCGCAGTCGACCGTGACCGTTGGCTCGGCCGGCTCGACCTCGGCCTCACGCCAGACCTACATGGTGTCGGGCGCGGTCCGCGACGCCTGCCGAGCTGCGCTCGAGGAGCGCGAGGCCCGGGGCGAGGGTGAGGTCGATGTCGAGCGTGTCTATCGCCACCTGCCCACGACTCCGCTCGACCCCGAGACGGGCCAGGTCACCGGCGAGCGCGCCCATGTGTCGTTCGGAGTCGCGGCGATGCGCGTGGTCGCCGAGGTGGACATCGACCTCGGCCTCACCCGAATCGTCTGGATCGGCACCGCGCAGGAGGTCGGCCGAGCGATCGACAGGCAAGCCGTCGAGGGCCAGATCGAGGGCGGGATCGCTCAGGGCCTCGGGCTCGCGCTGATGGAAGAGATCCAGACCCGAGACGGCCTGATCACGAACGCGAGCTTCACCGATTACCTGATCCCGACCGCGCTCGACATGCCTCCGGTGGAGACGGTGATCGTCGAGGACCCGGACCCCGACGCGCCCTACGGCATCAAGGGCGTCGGCGAGCCGCCGACGGTCGTCTCGACGGCGGCAGTCGTCGCCGCGCTCCGCGATGCGACCGGCCGCGAGCTGCCACGGGCGCCGGTCAGGCCCGACGAGATCGTCGGGCTGTAGAAGGCGCGGCTACCGCACGCCCTCCTCGACCGTAGCCGCCGCCGGCGGCTCCTTGCGTACCACGGCTGCGACGCCGGAGACGACGATCGCCGCGCCGATCCCGATTCGCACCGACACGTGCTCGTTGCGGAAGAGCACGCCGAGGATGATCGCGACCACGGGATTGACGTAGGCGTAGGTCGAGACCATTCCTAGCGGCGCGCTCGCGAGCAGCCACGTGTAGGCGGTGTACCCGACGACAGAGCCGATCGTGACGAGGTAGACCCACGCGAGGATCGAGGAGCTCGAGGGCGAGACCGAGCCGACGGAGGTGAGGCCGAACGGAAGCATCACGACGCCGCCGGCGAGCATCTCCCACGAGGTCGCGGCGAACGAGTCGGCGGGCATCGGCAGCCGCGCCGAGGCGACCGAGCCGAGCGACCACATCACCGCCGAGAGAACGCACAGGAGGATTCCGGCCGTGGTCGCGCCGCCCGAGGGCTGCGCCAGGATCGCGACGCCGGCGAAGCCGACGCCGACCCCCACCAGCACCGGCAGCGACAGCCGCTCCCGGAGCGCCAGCCGCTGGACGACTACCCAGAGCGGTACCGAGGCGATGATCAGCGACGCGAGCCCCGTCGGCACGTTGCGCTCGGCGTAGAACAGGACGGCGTTCGCCCCCGGCAGGAGGCAGCCGATCAGGACGCACGAGCCGAAGGCCCGTCGCGAGACGCGCATCGTCCCGCCGCGGTGGAGGACGAACGCGGCCATGATCGCGCCCGCGGCGATGAAGCGCGTCGACACCGCGAGCAGCGGCGGGATCGTCTCGACCGCGATCGCGATCGCCAGATACGTCGACCCCCAGATGATGTAGACGGCCCAGAGGGCGGTCCACACCTTCGCGCCCCGGCTCACTTCGCGAGCGACAGCGCCGCGCCTGCGCCGAGCCGCGGCTGGGCAAAGATGATCGAGAAGACCACGAGCAGCCCCATCAGCCCGCCGGCCCACATCCAGGGCGCCCTGAAGGCGGCTGTGGGGCCGCCCGTTCCCTGCCGTACGACGAGCAGGACGGCGGTCTCGAGCAGCAGCTGGATGCCCGTTGTGAACCCGAGGGCCTCGACCACCCGACGCGGCTGCCGGAGCGCCCCATCACCGCTACCTGCACCGAGCCCGCAGCCCGGCGATCACCGCGAGCTCGGCGGCCGCCCCGGTCACCCGGCAGCCGACTCGTCGCTCTGGAAGAGGCTGAACTGGTTGCCCTCGGTGTCGCTGCAGTGGGTGAACCAGCCGACATGCGGGATCGGCTTCGAATCCTCGGCGCTGCCGCCGAGCTCGCGCACCTTCGCGATCGACGCGTCGATGTCGTCGGTGTCGAAGTAGACGACCGTCCCGGTCTTCTCGGCGGCGAAGATGGCGCCGCCCTGCCCTTCAGCGGTCTGCGTCATCCAGTACTGCATCCCCGGCATCCCGGGATCGTTGAATGACCAGCCGAAGAGGCCGCTCCAGAAACCCTTGGCACGTTCGGCGTCGTGAGACGGAAGCTCGAAGTGAACCAGCTTGCCCGGCATCAAAACCCTCCTTTGAACGCGGTGAACACCCGTTGCGGCAACTCTATGCGGCGCCCCAATCCCGCCGCGTCGGTTCCTCGCCGCTAGGTGCGCTACCCGACCCGCGTGAACGCCTACCTGCTCCTGATGGCGAATCCCTGGCCGCCGTTCACCAACAGCCGGCCCTATCCACTCGACGTCGAGATCGCCCCGTCGGTAACGCAGAGCGGGGTCACCGTGCTCTTCCGACTGGTGCTCGCGATCCCCGCGTTCGCCCTCTTCTACACCTTCCGGCTCGTAAAACACCTTCGTCGCATTCCTGACCTGGTTCTACGCGCTCTTCACCGGCCGCGCGAGCGAGGGCATGAAGAACCCGAGCATCTGGGTCTACCGCTACGAGGTCCAGACGTACGCGTACATCTTCCTGCTGACCGGAGCGTACTCGGCCCTTCCCGGCGCTCCCCGTGTGCCGGCTGCGCCCGCTTTCAGCTGAGGGCGTCCTACCGGCGGGGGTTCTCGCGACCGGCCTGGGTCGGCTCGAGACCCCGCGCTGTTCGTGCCGATCGGCACATTTTCTCGTGCATTACGTCACAAGTAACCAGAACGTGCGCTTAATCACAAACTAATCACAAATAGTGGATTTCGTCGCGATATAAGGATTTCTTCGATACCTGCCGAGTATCCGTTGTGGTAAAAATAGAGTTCAAATACTTCGGCGCGCGAGACTGCGCCTACCTCTCGACTCGATCGTGAAGGAGTGAAGATGAGCGCAGTCGCTGTTGAACGGATACCTGTGAGCGATGCCGTCCCTGTGCACGAGGTGCGCGCGGCCCTCTCGACCTACGACATCCAAGCTGCCGAGCAGAAGCGCTGGATGATCTGGTTCGGCTTTCCGGTGCTCGTGGCGGCCCTGTTTGTCGGCGCGACCTTCGGCACCGGCCAGGCCTGGTGGCTCGGGCTCGCGATCACCTCGATCGTGTGCGACATCTTCATCCTCGTGTGGCTCGCGATGACGTCTGACACCAACGGGCTGCAGGGCGAGCCCGCGTCTCACTGAGGCGCGGCACCGCAGAAAACTCCTGCTCCTGGGGTTGCGCGATCGAGGTGGCTCCCACCACCGGGGCCGCGTCAGCGTGGCCGCGGCCCCGCGCGAAGCACCCTACGATGCGGCGGTGGCCCGCATCGTCCTGATCGTCAATCCGTACTCGAGGAGCGTTACGCGCAAGCGGGTGGCGGAGGTCACCGCGGCACTGGCTCGCCGCGCTGAGTTGGTCGTTCGCCAGACCGAGGGGCGCGGGCACGCGATCGAGCTTGCAGCCGCGGCCGTCGGCGAGGCCGACGCGCTCGTCGTCTTCTCCGGGGACGGCACCTACAACGAGGCGATCAACGGCGCGGCCGGGGAGCTGCCGTTCGGGTTCCTGCCCGGAGGCGGCGCGAGCGTCTTCCCCCGTGCGCTCGGGCTACCCCGCGACCCCGCGGTGGCAGCCGCCCGGGTGGTCGAAGCGCTCGAGGAGGGACGAACCAGGTCGATCGGTCTCGGGCGGGTCAACGGGCGACTCTTCTGCTTCTCTGCGGGAATCGGGTTCGACGCCGAGGCCGTGCGGCGGATCGACCGGCGCGGCCGCGACCGCGAGGGCCGGCGGGCCGGCAACGCCGTCTTCGCCGCAACTGTGATCGGGGTGCTGCTCGAAAGCCGCTTCCGGATTGCGCCACAGCTCGAGGTTGACGGTTACGGCCGAGCCGCCTGCCTGTTCGTCGCAAACGGTCGCCCGTACACCTATGCCGGACCGCTCGCGGTCACGATCGCGGGCGACGCTGATTTCGAGGCGGGCATCGACTTCGTGGCGCCGAAGGAGATCCGGCCCGCCGCCGCGCCCCGCCTCGCGATGCGCGGCGTTCGGGGAACGCTCAGGGGCGATCCGCGCGTCCTCACCGGGCACGACCTCGACCGCTTCGAGGTGCATTGCGACCGGCCGCTACCGCTCCAGGTCGACGGCGAGGATCTCGGCGACGTCACCAAGGCGCTCTTCGAGGCCGAGCGAGGCGCGCTCTCCGTGCTCCTGTAGCCGCCCGCCTCCTCACGCGGGCCTGCCCGGGCCGGCGCCGCAGAGCGGCGAGGACGGCTACAGCACGGTCACGCCGCGCTGTCACGCCGTCTCTTCAGGCGTCGGGCTCGGGGGCGGAAGCGGCGCAAGTCAGGGGAGGGTGGCGTCTGGACGACCTGCCCGGAAGGCCCCGGGAAGCTCGAGGTGCTAGGCGACCCACAACCAGAGGACCCAGCGTGCGAGGTTGATCCCGAGCAGCAGCGCGAACCCCGAGACGAACGCGGTGTGCAGCCGCGGCCGCTCTCCGAGCGTTCCCAGCACGAAAAAAACGGGGAAGACGCCCAGCGCGAAACGTGGCAACGAGAGGAGCGGCGAGCTCGGCACCGGGTCGGAGAACGGCAATGCGAGGCTCGCGAGCACGAAGATCCCGTACGCAGCCCCGAGCCGCCGCCACGCGTAGACCCCGAGCGCGACGAGCAGGATCGCGTAGCCGAGTTGCTCCAGGTTCAACCCCGCGCCGTACATCGCACTGTGGTCCGCGCTCGGGAAGTAGTCGTGGCCCGATCCCGCGACGAGCTGCCGGATCCCGCGCCACCCGTCGACGAGCGCGTCCCAGCCCCCCCCGAGCGGCCCGGCGTCCGAAAGCCTCCGGTCCCAGCCTGCGCGCTGCGCAGAGAGGAAGACGAACGGACGGTGATATTTCAGGCCGAGGTAGAGCGGCCAGAGGGCGATGATCGGAACCGCGAGCGAAAGTCGCATCAGCGCCCCGCGCCGTTCTGAGGCGCGCCACGCCAGCACCGCAAGCGCAGGCAAGAGCATCGCTCCCGAGACGCGTGTCAGCGCTGCGAGCCCCGCTGCTCCCCCGGCGCGCCCCCATCTCCCTCGCACCGCGTATAGGAACGCCGCCGCCGAGAGGAGCAGGTAGAGCGACTCGCTGTAGACCGCGAGCAGGAAGAGCGTGGTCGGGAAGAGGGCCAGGTAGAGGAGGCTCCGGCGGGCGCTGTCCTCGCCGACGAGCTCGCCCGCGAGCGACCAGAGCACGACGAATGCCGCCGCCGAGGTCACGAGCGAGACGAGCACCCCCGCGAGCAGGTAATGGCCGAGCAGGAACCAGCCGACGCCACGCATGAGCAGCGGGTAGAGCGGGAAGAACGCCGTCGAGTGACCCGGGTCGACGTACCCGTGCTGGGCAATCTGCAGGAACCAGCCGCTGTCCCACCGCCCCCAGACGTCGACCGCCCAGCCGACGTCGTGCTCGACGACGTCCTCGGCGCCGCCGGTGTGGAGCGGCTGCGCGTACTGCGCCTCGAAGACGAGATAGGTGAGGAGCGTCCCGAGCCAGATCGCAAGGCGCGTCCAGAAGAAGAGCTCGAGTGGATAACGGGGGAGCCGGCGGGCAGCGGCGAGTAGTCGCATGCGCTGGATCATGACGTTCACGACGAACGGGGATCCCGACGACCGTGACGCGTGCCGTAGGCGCGGCGGTCGGAAAGGGGGGCACCTTCACCAGGCGGCGGGCAACGGTGTGGGAGCCTGGCGCTCGGAGCTCGGGCCCCGAAGCTTCTTCTTCGGGCGTCGGGGCGAGCTCGCTCTTTCACGGTCGGGAGACGGGAACAAGACGTCGGTCGCCGGCCACAACGTGGCCTTGCCGCGCGCCCTCCGGGCGTCGTAGCCTCCGTCTTCGCTCCTCCCGAGACACGACCGTGCCCTCGAGGGCGAGGTGGACGAAACGGCGCCGAGTAGACTTATAGCGTGGGAAGCTGGTACTGGATCGGGGTGCTGGCCGGGGTCGGTGCAGCGATCGGAATCTTCGCCGCGGGCGTCGTCCCGCGCTGGATGATCGCGGCCGTAGGAGCAGCCGTCGCCGGCGCGGTGATCGGGATCGCCGTGCTCCACTGGGACGAGGCGGTTGCCGGTGCAGTCGGCGGGCTCGCCGGCGGCTTCGGAGCCACGCCGGTCGTCGCCGGCTCGCTCAGGCGCGGCGCCACGCGCGGCGGGCTCGCGGTGATCATCGCGCTCTCGGCCGCCGGGGTCGCGGCGGTTGCGTTCATTCCCGTCGCCGGCTATCTCGAGGCGCTCGCCCTACCGGTGCTCGCGCTGCGGGTGCGCCGCAAGACACCAGAGCGCTACGCGGGGCTTCGCACGCTCGCGCGTGACTGACGACGCCCCATCCGGCGCTCCGAAACCGGTCGTCCTGATCGTCATCGACGGGCTCACGCCCTCGATGCTCGAAGCGACCGACGCACCCGCGCTGCGCTTCCTGCTCGAGCATGGCAGCTACCGCCGTGCGGCCTCGGCCTTCCCGTCGCTCACCCCTGTCTGTCTCGCCTCGATCGCCACCGGCGGCCACCCGGACGTGCACGGGATCCCGCACCTCGTCTGGTGGAACCGAAGCGAGGATCGGCTCGTCGAGTACGGCTCGTCGTTCGCCGCGCTTCGGGCCTCCGGCCTCGTCCAGGGACTGCGGGACACCGTCGTCAATCTCAACGAGCGCCACCTCCTCCGAAGCGCCGAGACGGTCTACGAGGCGCTCGAGGGGGCCGGCCTCACGACCGCCGCGATCAACATCACCACCTACCGCGGCCGCCACCGGCACCTCTCGCCGATTCCCGGCTTCCCACCCGTGCACGGCCCCAAGCGGTTCTTCTTCTACAGCGTCTACGAATCAGACAAGACCGGCGCGCCGATCGCCTGGCTCAACCGGTCGCTCGGCTCGATCGACGGCTACGCGGCCGCGATCGGCCGCTGGCTCGTCACCCGGGACGCCTTCGACCTGCTCGTCTACTACCTGCCCGACTACGACTATGCCTCGCACGCGCTCGGGCCGGACGCGGCGCACGAGGCGCTCGGCCGCGCCGACGCGTCGATCGGGGCCCTCTTCGAGGCGGCCGGCGGCCGCGACAGGTTCCTCGAGCGCTACGCGGTCGTCCTCTGCTCCGACCACGGGCAGGCTCCCGTCGAGCAGGCGGCACGGCTCGAGGTCGCCGGCGCGCTCGTCGCCGCCTCCAACCGCGCGGCGATGCTCTACGGAGACGACCCCCGGCGGCTCGCGGAGGCGCTCGACGGGGAGCCCTCGGTCGACGTGGCCCTCTTCCTCGAGCACGGAGAGCTCGTTGCCCGTCGCGAGGGCGACGAGGACCTCGCGATCCTGGACGACTACCCCGACGGCCGGGCGCGCGCCGAGGGTGCCCTGCGCAACCCGAATGCGGGTGAGGTCCTCCTCTCGGCCGCGCCCGGCTGGGAGTTCGCCGACCTCGGGGGCCGGAGTCACTCGGGCGGAGGGAGCCACGGCGCCCTCGCCGCCCCCGACTCCGAGGTTCCGATGCTCACCGTCGGCATCGACGGGCCGACTCCCGCCTCGATTACAGACATCAAGGGCTTGCTGCTCGCACACTTCGGGCTTGCCGTCGCGCGCGCGGCGTGACCGAGGCGCCCTGGATCGGACAACAGCTGCGCAGGCGCGGGATTCGCGACGAGCGGGTGCTCGCGGCGATGGCCCGGGTCCCACGCGAGCTCTTTGTCCCCGACGAGCACCGCGAGGTGGCCTACGCCGACCACCCCGTCCCGCTTCCCCACGGCCAGACGATCTCCCAGCCCTACATGGTCGCGCTGACCTGCGAGGGGCTCGCGGTCGCGCCGGGCGCCTGCGTGCTCGACGTCGGCACCGGGTCGGGCTACGCGGCCGCCGTCCTCGCCGAGCTCGCGGGCGAGGTGCACACGATCGAGCGGATCCCCGAGCTCGCCGAGGCAGCGCGGGCGACCCTCGCCGCCGCAGGCTACGAGCGGGTGCGGGTTCACGTCGGGGACGGCTCACTCGGCCTCCCCGAGCGCGCCCCCTTTGACGCGATCGCCGTCGCCGCGGCCGCGAAGGAGGTTCCGGCTGCGCTCTGGGAGCAGCTCCGCCAGGACGGCCGGATCGCGATCCCGCTGCTCACCAGGCGCCGCGACCAGAGATTCTGCGTTCTGCAGCGCCGCGCCGGAGGCGCGAGGTTGATCGCCACCACGCGCGCCCGCTTCGTTCCCCTGATCACCGGCGATTGAGAAGCTCGAAGATCCGCTAGCGTGATTCAGTCGTGGCCATGCTCGAGAACCGCGCGATGCAGGCGCTTCGGCGGCCCGCGAACTGGATCCAGTTCGCCAAGTTCGGAGTGGTCGGCGCGAGCGGGTACCTCGTCAATGTCGGTGTCTATGCGCTGCTGCTCAAAGGGGCCGGGTTCCACTACATCCTGGCCGCGACCTGCTCGTTCCTCGTCGCCGCGACCTGGAACTACGCGTGGAACCGGTACTGGACGTTCCGCGAGCAGCGAGGGCATTTCGGCCAGCAGGGCATGCGCTTTCTCGTCGTCTCGGGAACGGTGCTGGCCGCGAACCTGGGCGCGCTGACCTTGCTCGTATCGCTCGGGACCGGGAAGTTCCTCGCTCAGCCGATCGCGGTTCTGTTCGTCACGCCGCTGAACTTCCTCGGGAACAAGCTCTGGTCGTTCCGACGCTGAAGCGGGTCGCGCTTGCGCCCCTCGTGGCGCTGCTCCTCGGGGCCGCGATGCTGGCCCAGGCGGCCCAGGCGGCCCAGGCGGCCCAGGCGGCGAAGCCGAAGCCGCCCCCCACCTACGGCTTCACGACGACGACACCGCCGTTCACCCAGACAACGCCGACGAAAGCCCGACTGACCGGCACCGGAGCCGAGAAGATCTTCCTGGCCGTCCCGAACGTGAGGGACTGGTTGCAGCGTTACCCGCCGAAACCGTCGGTCGACGCGTTGTACTCGAAAGGCACCTGGACAATCGGCGTCTACTCGGGCGAGGCGGGGAAGATCGCCATGGGCACGGTCGACGACGTGACCGGCGCTGTCCTCGAGGCATATACCGGGCCGGCGGTCGCGTGGGGGATGGCGCGCGGAGGGCCGGGCGCCTTCGGCGGGACGGAGATCAACTCGTACTCGGTCTGGCTGACCTTCTGCGCCGTGTTCCTGATCGGCCTCGTCGACTGGCGCCGCCCGCTCTCGCTGCGGACCGTCGACCTGCTGATGACGCTCTCGTTCTCGGTCTCGCTCTGGTTCTTCAACCGCGGGAACATCTTCGCCGCGATGCCGCTCGCTTACCCGGGGATGGCCTGGCTGCTCGTTCGCTGCCTCTGGATCGGGCGGCGCGACCGGACGCCTCGCGGCTCGGCGGTCTGGCCGGCGTGGGTGCTCATCGGTGCAACCGTGTTCCTGGTCGGCTTCCGCGTCGGGCTCAACATCGAAGACTCCAACGTGATCGACGTCGGCCTCTCGGGAGTGATCGGAGCCGAGCGGATCTCGGTCGGCCAGGATCCCTACGGCAACTTCCCGATCGAGGGGAGCCGCCCAGCCTGCGGCCCGGCCGACTCCTCAGGTGAGATCCGCGACCGGATCCAGACCAACGGCCGCTGCGAGGCCGCCGATGCCCAGGGCGACACCTACGGGCCAGTCTCCTACGAGGCCTACCTTCCCGGCTTCTGGCTCTTCGGATGGAGCGGCAAATGGGACTCGTTACCCGCGGCGCACGCGACCTCGATCCTCTGGGACGTCCTGTGCCTGATCGGGCTCTGGCTCGTCGGGAGGCGCTTCGGCGGGCCGCGACTCGCGGCGATGCTGGCGTTCGCGTGGGCGGCGTGGCCGTTCTCGCAGTACTCGTCGATGTCGAACACGAACGACATGATCCAGCCGGCCCTGCTCGTGTGGGGCTTCTTGTTCCTGACCTCGCCCGCCTTACGGGGCGCGTTCGCGGCGCTCGCGACACTCGTGAAGTTCTCGCCGCTCGTCGTGCTCCCGCTCTGGTCGGGCTACCCGGACGCGCGCGACAGCGGCTCGCGGCGACGGTTCGTCGCCGGCCTCGCAGTCGCCTCGCTCGCCGCGTTCTTCGTGCTCTTCCTCGACGGGCGGCCGTGGCACGACGCGGTCGTGTTCTTCCATCACACATTCGGCTACCAGTTCGGCCGCTCCTCGCCGTTCTCGCTCTGGGACTGGCGCCAGTACCACGCGAAGGGGATACCCGACCTGCACCTCGTGCAGCGAGCCCTCCAGGTCGCGCTCGTCGCCGGCGCGCTCGCCTTCTACCGCTGGCCGCGGCGCCGCTCCGCGCTCCAGGTCGCCGCCTTCACGGCGGCGCTTTTGATCGGGTTCGAGATGGTGCTCACCCACTGGTCCTGGCTCTACCTGCCGTGGTTTTTCCCCTTTGTCGCCTTCGCGCTCCTCGCGCCGCGGTCCGCGGAGGCGCCGGCCGCGGTCGTGGGGGAGGCGGAGCCGTTCGCAGGCGCGCTCGTTCCGGCCTGAGACGCCGACGAGGATCGGCGGCGAGCACGGGGCGCGCGAGCGCTATTCGATCCGCACGCGGACGAGCTCGCAGCTCGTCGCTCGACCGTCGCGGCCGCATTCGACGAGCGCGCCCTCGATCCGCACGTCGTTCTCGGCCACCTCGAGCCGCACCGGAAAGCCGGTCGTGAACCGGCGAATCGGGCCGTCGGGAAGGCTCCCGATCACCGAGTCGTGCGGCCCGGTCATGCCCGCGTCGGTCAGCGCGGCCGTCCCGCCGGCGAGCACCCGAGCGTCGTTTGTCTGCACGTGGGTGTGCGTGCCGATGACGGCGGTCACCCGGCCGGCCAGGTGGTAGGCGAGCGCGACCTTCTCACTCGTCGCCTCGGCGTGGAAGTCGACCACGATCACCGGTGTCTCCCGCGAGGCCTGCTCGACGAGCCGGTCGGCGGTCACGAAAGCGCTCTCGAAGGGGTTGAGCGTCATCTGCCCGAGCAGGTTGACGACGGCGACGCCGTCGTGGACCGCGAGCCCGACTCCGGGCGAGGAGGGCGAGAGGTTCGCGGGACGGAGCACGCGATCGGTGCCCGACAGATAGGGCGCGAACCCCCGCTGCCCCCAGGCCCAGTTCCCGAGCGTCACGACGTCGGCGCCCGAGGCGAGCAGACGCTCGGCGATCTTCGCCGTGATCCCGCGCCCGTCGGCGGCATTCTCGCCGTTGACGATGCAGAAGTCGACTTGCAGCTCCTCGCGCAAGCCCGGGAGCCTTGACTCGACGGCGCGCCGCCCGGGCGAGCCGAACACGTCACCGACAAACAGGATCCTCATCGCTGCGCTGAGATATCTCGGCGCCCGGGCGCCCGGCTCAACGGATCGCGATCGTCGCGGCGGCGTGCACTTCGATCAGCACGTGATTCCCCGCGTCGTTGGTGTAGCGCGAGAGCGTCTGCGTCTCGACCTTGGAGAGGTTGAGCAGGCCGCCGAGTTTCGAGCTGCCCTGCGTCACCCCGGCGCCGACCGTGAGCGCCGGATCGGCCTCGAGGTCGGAAACCGACACGATGAACGACGGCGCCGTGGCCGGCTGGATGTCGATTCGCTGCCCGTAGACCCTGCCGTTCAGGATCACTTTCTCGATCCCGACGATCGTGCCGTTGACGGGCGAATAGACGTCTGTGCCCGGGGGGGCGCCGACGTCGAGCGCCGAGGTCGACGGCCCGTCGCCGCCTGGCAGCAGGTACCAGTGCGGCGAGCCGGAGCCGCCGCCGAAGATCGTGTGCACGAGTCGCCCCAGCAGGCCTTGGTTCGCCTGCGTCCCGATCGGCGTGAGCCCGAGCGCCCCGTCCGAGGCCGCGAAGTACCCGATCGCGGTGATCCGGCTCTGGTTGACCGGTAGGTCGAGCGTCAGCGTCCCGAGCCGCGCCACCGCCTGGAGCGTCGGCGGCCCCGCAGGCAGGAGCCGCGCCGCGCTCGCCGGCGCGGCGATGCTCGTCGTCGGGTTGTCGCCGCCGCCGAAGGCGGTGACGAGGAGAGTGACGATCGCGACAATGGCGATCGCGATCGCGGCGGCGAGGCGCCGCCGTTCCGCATCGTCACGACGGTGACGCCGAGCGCGGACGGCTCGCCCCCCACGCCCGCTAGCAAGAGCCGAGGGCGGCGGCATTCGTAGGACCGTACCGGAACCGTGACGCAGCTTCAACCGGGTAGGAGTTGCGCGGCCGGCCCGCGGGCCGTCTCGGCGCGTGTCCCGGCTCACGCTCTCCCAGTCGAGGGCCAGGGCTCCGTCTAGGGCAAACGACCACTCCCAGGCGGGTGGCCGTGCAGGGCCGGGCACGGTTGTACGATCGTCTCCGTGAGCGCTCCTGCCGCCGGCCCGCCGCGGATCCAGATCCCCCGCTGGATCCAACTGGTCGGGCTGCCGATGGCCGTCTTCTTCGCCTGGACGTTCGGACAGGCCGCCGCTCACACGGTGTTCCTGTTCCTGATCGCGGCGCTGATCGCGCTCCTGCTCGACCCGCTCGTGCGGGCGCTCGGCGCGTTCAAGATCCGGCGGGGGTTTGCGGTCGCTGTCGTGTACCTGACATTTGCAGCTGTGTTCGTCGCTGTTGTCGTCGCGCTCGCGACCGTCGTCGTCGGGCAGACGAAGACGACCGCGCAGCGTGTGAACGCCTATTTCAGCGTCACGAACGGACAGACAAGCTCGGCCGACCGTGACGTCGATCGTCTTCAGCACTGGCTCGACACGCACCATCTCCAGAACATCAAGATCGCGGCGAGCGGCCACAGGCTCGTGAAGCGGATCCGTCAGCGGGACATCGGCCGCTACACCCACCGGATCATCAACTTCGTCGAGGGGGCGGCGATCTCGATCGGCAAGGCCCTCTTCGACGCCGTGCTCGTGCTCGTTGTATCGATCTACATGCTGATCGATATGCAGCGGCTCGCGCGCGGGATCGACCGGCGATTCCCGCCGCACCGGGGACGACCGCTGCTCTCCCGGATGGAACACGCCCTCGTCTCCTACGTCCGCGGACAGATCGCGCTCAGCCTGATCATCGGGACGAGCGCCGGGCTCGGTCTCTGGATCCTGGGCACCACCCACCTCGTGCCGCACGCGGACCGCTACGCGCTCGTGTTCGGCGGCTGGGTCGCACTGACCGAGGTGCTGCCCTACATCGGCCCTTGGCTCGGCTCGGTCCCGCCGGTGATCTACGCGCTCGTCGTGCATCCGTTCTCGGTGCTCTGGGTCGTGCTGCTCTTCCTCGGGATCCACCAGATCGAGGGTCACGTCGTCGTGCCCAAGGTGATGGGGACCGCGCTCCGTCTCAACCCGCTGCTCGTGATCTTCGGCCTGCTCGCCGGGGCGAACGTGGACGGGCTCGCCGGTGCCCTGGTCGCGCTGCCGCTGCTCTCGGTCGGTCGCGCGACCTGGGAGTTCTTCGCCGAGCGGATCGCGCTCGAGCCCTGGACGAGCGGCGTCACGATCCCGCTCGAGGTCGAGACGGCGGCGGAACCACCCCGCAGCGAGCCTCACAGCTCCGAGCGGGTCGCTCGCTGACGCGGATCTGCCATCTGCGCCGCGAGGTCGAAAGAGCACTGTGACAGGCGTGCTGAGAAGCGGCCATTCGCCTGCCCGAGGCTCGTTCTCCAGGCGCCCGCCCTCCTGGCCCCGGCCGAGGCCGATCGGCGGGCTCGGCGGCCAGGGCGGCCCCCCGGAGAAGCGTTGCTCGACCGGCGGGTGTGAGGCGCCCGGGCCGGATGCGGCGAGTCCCGAAGCCGATCTGGCCGTGGCGCGAGCGCTCCGAGCAGCGGCTCACGGAGATCCGTACCCTTCCGGGATGAGTACGTTTCCGGCAGCACGCCTGCGCCGCCTGCGCCGAAGCGGTGCCCTGCGCGACCTCGTACGCGAGACCACGCTCTCGCTCGACGATCTCGTGATGCCGCTCTTCGTCGCGCCCGAGGCGTTGCAAAACGAGCGGCTGCCGGGCATGTCGCGGCACACGGTCGAGGGGGTCGTCGGCGAATGCGAAGACCTGCTCCGCGCCGGCGTGAGGGCCGTGATCCTGTTCGGGATCCCCGAGGAGAAAGACGACGAGGGCTCGGGCGCCTGGATCGCCGACGGGATCGTGCAGCAGGCACTGCGCGCGCTTCGGGCCCGGTTCCCCGAGCTGCTGCTCCTCACCGACGTCTGCCTCTGCGAGTACACCTCGCACGGTCACTGCGGTGTGCTGCGCGGCGAGGAGGTCGACAACGACGCCTCCGTCGAACTGCTCGTACGCACCGCCATCTCGCACGTCGAGGCGGGCGCCGATGCCGTATGCCCGAGCGACATGATGGACGGCCGGGTGGCCGCGATCCGCGCCGAGCTGCCCGAGACGCCGATCGTCTCCTACGCCGCGAAGTACGCCTCGGCCTTCTACGGGCCGTTCCGTGAAGCGGCCGGTTCGGCGCCGTCGTTCGGTGACCGGCGCGGCTACCAGATGGACTCAGGGAACCTCCGCGAGGCGCTGCGCGAGTGCGAGCTCGACGTCGCGGAGGGCGCCGACGTGTTGATGATCAAGCCTGCGCTTCCCTACCTCGACGTGATCCGCGCCGTTCGCGAACGTTTCGACCTACCCGTTGCGGCCTACAACGTCTCGGGCGAGTACGCGATGCTGAAGGCCGCCGCGGCCGAGGGCTTCCTCGACGAGCGCGCGGCGGCGATCGAGTCGCTGACCGCGATTCGCCGCGCCGGCGCCGATATCATCTTCACCTACTGGGCGAAGGAGCTTTCAGCCTGGTTGTAGGCGCCGAGCTCTGGGTACGCGCGCAGGAGGTCACCCCGGGCGGCGTCAACTCGCCCGTCCGCGCCATGCGCGCGGTCGGCGTCGACGAGCCGTTCTTCGTCGCGCGCGGCCGCGGCGCGTACCTCGAGACCGCCGACGGCCGCCGCCTGCTCGACTGGGTCCAGTCCTGGGGGCCGCTGCTCTTCGGTCACGCCGACCCCGAGACGGTCGAGGCGGTGCGGGCGGCCGCGCTCGACGGGACGAGCTTCGGCGCCTCGACCGAGCATGAGGTGGAGCTCGCCGAGGAGATCGTCGATGCGGTCGAGTCGGTCGAGCAGGTACGACTCGTCTCCTCGGGCACGGAGGCCGCGATGTCGGCGCTCCGGCTCGCGCGCGCGTTCACCGGCCGCTCGAGCGTGCTCAAGTTCGCGGGCGGCTACCACGGGCACGCCGATGCGTTCCTCGCCGCCGCGGGCTCCGGGCTCGCGACCCTCGGCATCCCGGCCTCACCCGGTGTCCCGGCGGCGGTCGTGGCCGGGACGGTCGTCGTCGACTACAACGATGTCGCCGCCGTCACGGAAGCCGTCCAACGACACCACGACGAGCTCGCGGCGATCTTCGTCGAGCCCGTCGCCGGAAACATGGGCTGCATCCCGCCTGAGCCGGGGTTCCTCGAGGCGCTCCGCTCGCTCTGCGACTCCTCGGGGGCGCTGCTCGTCTTCGACGAGGTGATCACCGGCTTTCGGGTCGCGCGCGGCGGCGCCCAGGCGCGCTTCGGCGTTCGCCCGGACCTGACCATCCTCGGGAAGATCGTCGGCGGCGGGCTGCCGCTGGCCGCGTTCGGCGGCCGCGCTGAGATCATGTCCCAGCTCGCGCCCGCCGGCCAGGTCTACCAGGCGGGCACGCTCTCGGGAAACCCGCTCGCGACCGCCGCGGGCCTCTCGGTGCTGAGGCGGCTCCGCGATCCGGCCGTGTACGAGGAGCTCGAACGCCGCACAGCGCGCCTGGAGGCGGGACTCGCCCCGTTCGGCCTCGTCCAGCGGGTCGGCGCGATGCTCACCTTCTTCGTCACGGGGCCGGGCGCGTTTCCGGCCGTCACGCGGAAGCGACAGCTCGACACGGAGGGATACGGCGAGCTCTTCCGCCATCTGCTCGAGCATGGGATCTACGTGGCGCCGAGCCAGTACGAGTGCCTCTTCCCCTCGCTCGCCCACGGCGACGAGGAGATC
>DATKRX010000008.1:0-11922 GCA_035531915.1 Gaiellaceae bacterium
CCAGAGGTATGCGAGGCGATGCTCGAGGTGCTCCGCTTCTGGCTCGACCTCGGCCTGGACGGATTCCGGCTCGACGCGGTGCCCTACCTGTACGAGCGGCAGGGGACGAACTGCGAGAACCTGCCCGAGACGCATGCGTTCCTCGCCCGGGTGCGGGCCGAGGTCGACGCCGCCTATCAGGACCGCGTCCTGCTCGCCGAGGCGAACCAGTGGCCCGCCGACGTTGTCGAATACTTCGGAAACGGGAACGAATGCCACATGGCGTTCCACTTCCCGATCATGCCGCGCATGTTCATGGCGCTCCGCCGCGAGGACGCGACGCCGATCGTCGAGATCCTGCGCAACACGCCGCCGATCCCCGACAACTGCCAGTGGGGGCTGTTCCTGCGCAACCACGACGAGTTGACGCTCGAGATGGTGACCGACGAGGAGCGCGACTACATGTACTCCGAGTACGCGAAGGACCCGAGGATGAAGCTCAACCTGGGCATCCGCCGCCGGCTCGCGCCGCTACTCGACTACGGGCGGCTCGAGATCGAGTTGATGACCGCGATCCTCTTCTCGCTTCACGGCTCGCCGATCCTCTACTACGGCGACGAGATCGGCATGGGCGACAACGTCTACCTCGGCGATCGCGACGGCGTGCGCACCCCGATGCACTGGACCGCGGACCGCAATGCGGGCTTCTCGCGCGCCGACTTCGCCCAGCTCTATCTGCCGCCGCTGATGGATCCCGTCTCGGGCTTCCAGTCCGTCAACGTCGAGGCGCAGCTGCGGGCGCCGACCTCGCTCCTGCTCTGGATGCGCCGCTTCATCGCGCTGCGCAAGGAGCATCCGGTGTTCGGGCTCGGCAGCTACGAGCCGATCGTGACCGAGAACCTGAAGATCTTCGCGCACATCCGCCGCTACGAGGAGGACATCATCCTCTGTGTCCACAATCTCTCGCGCGCCGCCCAGGCGGTCGAGCTCGACCTCTCCGCCTTCGAGAACATGGTCCCGGTGGAGATGCTCGGGCGGTCGGCGTTCCCTCCGATCGGGAAGCTGCCGTATCTCCTTACACTGGGGACCCGTGGGTTCTTCTGGTTCGAGCTGAAGAGGGGGGATGGCTGAGATCCAGATCGAGGAGCTCGACGAGAACGCGCTCGTGGGGTTCGTGACGGCGCAGCGCTGGTACGGCTCGAAGTCGCGTGAGGCCGCGCACGCGAGCATCATCGAGACGGTGCCGCTGCTCGCCGGCTCGCCGAGGTGCTCGGTCGCGCTCGTCGAGGTTCGCTTTCAGCCGGGCACGCACGAGACCTACCAGATGCTCGTAGGCGTGCGGCGCTCGGACGAGCGCTGCCCCGGCCAGGAGATCGATCGGCTCGGTGGCTGGACCGTGTATGAGGCCCTCTCGGACCCGGCGGTCTCACGGGAGCTCGTCCAGCTGATGCAGTCGGGCGCCTCGATCGCCGGAAGCGAGGGGACGATCGACCTGCGGCTCGTCGAGGGCCGGCAAGGCCTCGAGCGCGGGCGCCTCGCAGGGATCCCGATCGGCGTCGAGCAGTCGAACTCGTCGATCGCGTTCGGCGATGCCCTGATCCTCAAGGTCTACCGTCGGCTCGAAGCGGGCATCAACCCCGAGCTCGAGCTGCTGCGGTTCCTCACCGCCCACGAGTTCCCCAACATCGCCGCGCTCCGGGGCTGGTATGCCTACACGGGCCGGCCGCTCGACGCCACTCTCGGGATCCTCCAGGACTACGTGGCCAACCAGAGCGACGGCTGGGAGTTCGCCCTCGACGCGCTGGCGTCCGACCCAGACGAGTTCGTGGCGCAGGCACGGAGGCTCGGCGAGGTCACAGGGACGATGCACAGGGTGCTCGCCTCCGATTCGAACGACCCGAACTTCGCGCCCGACGAGCCGAGCGTCGAGTCGCTAGGCCTGCTCGTGGCCTCGGTCACCGAGGAGCTCGAGCGCGTCTTCCTGCAGCTGCCCGAGGGTGTCGAGGCACTGGAGTCGATCTTCGGCCGGGGCGAGGAGGTGGGCCACCAGTTGCGCGCACTCTCCCGCATCGGCTCCCCGGGGCGGATGATCAGGCACCACGGCGACTTCCACCTCGGGCAGGTGCTCTGGACGGGCGAAGACTGGATCGTGGTCGACTTCGAAGGTGAGCCTGCCCGCTCGCTCTCCGAGCGCCGCCAGAAGCGCTCGCCGCTGCGCGATATCGCGGGCATGCTGCGCTCGTTTGCCTACGCGAGCTCGGCCGCTCCGCTGCTGCGCGAGGTCGAGGCGCCGTTCGACTTCGAGCGGCGCTTGCGCGAGGAGTTCCTCGACGGCTATCTGGCGGAGGTCGACGCGAGCATCCTCCCCTCCGGAGACCGGGCCTTCGAGCGGCTGCTGGCGGTGTTCGAGCTCGAGAAGGCGGTGTACGAGCTGCGCTACGAGCTCGACAACCGCCCCGACTGGATCGGGATCCCGGTCGCGGGCATCGAGCGGATGCTCGGTGCCGGCGTTCCGTGACCGCACGCGCGGACATCGAGCGGATCGCCGAGCGCGACCACCACGACCCGCACTCGCTTCTCGGCGCGCATCCGGGCGAGGGCGGTGTCATCGTCCGCGCGTTCAGGCCGGGAGCCGCCGCCGTTCGCGTAGTGCCGGAGGGCTCGGGCCGGGTTCGCATGAAACGCGTCCATCGTGCCGGCGTCTACGAGGCGACGGTGAAAGGCGCGGAGCTACCGCTCGCTTACCAGATCGAGGCCGACTATCCGGACGGGCGCCGGATCTCGCTGCGTGACCCCTACTCCTTCTCGCCCACCCTCGGCGCGCTCGACCTGCACCTGGCGGGCGAGGGCCGCCACGAGGAGCTCTACCGGCGCCTCGGAGCGCACCCGCGCACCCTCGACGGGGTCGAGGGGACCGCGTTCGCCGTCTGGGCGCCCTCGGCGCGGGCCGTATCGGTGGTGGGGGACTTCGACGGCTGGGACGGGCGTCTCCACCAGATGCGCTCGCTCGGGCCCTCCGGCATCTGGGAGCTGTTCGCGCCGGGCATCTCCTGCGGAGAGACCTACAAGTACGAGCTTCGAACCTCGGACGGCTCGCTCCAGCTCCGGGCCGACCCGTTCGCGTTCCGGGCCGAGGAGGCGCCCCGCACCGCCTCGATCGTCTTCCGCCCCGAGCATCGCTGGCAGGACGGCGACTGGACCCGGCGCCGGTCGGCGGCCGTTCCCTGGAGGGAGCCGATCTCGATCTACGAAGTCCACCTCGGCTCGTGGCGGCGAAACCCGCTCGAGCAGAACCGCCCCCTCACCTACCTCGAGCTGGCCGACGAGCTCGCCGCCTACGCGCTCGACCTGGGGTTCACGCACGTCGAGCTGCTCCCGGTCATGCACCACCCGTTCGCAGGCTCGTGGGGATACCAGGTGACCGGCTACTTCGCGCCGGCCCCCGCCTTCGGCTCCCCCGACGACCTGCGTGTTTTCGTCGAGCGCCTACACGCAGCCGGGATCGGCGTGATCCTCGACTGGGTCCCCGCCCACTTCCCCCGCGACGAGTTCGCGCTCGCACGGTTCGACGGCACCGCCCTCTACGAGCACGAGGACCCGCGCCGCGGAGCTCACCCCGACTGGGGGACGCTCGTCTTCAACTACGGGCGCAACGAGGTACGTAACTTCCTGCTCGCAAACGCGCTCTTCTGGCTCGGCGAGTACCACGCCGACGGGCTGCGGGTCGACGCAGTCGCCTCGATGCTCTACCTCGACTACTCGCGCAAGCCGGGCGAGTGGCTCCCGAACCGCTTCGGCGGCCGCGAGAACCTCGAGGCGGTGGAGTTCCTGCGCGAGCTGAACACGGTCGTCCATCGCCACGAGCCCGGAGTGATCATGGCCGCCGAGGAGTCGACTGCCTGGCCTGGCGTCTCGGCGCCGGTCGAGGCGGGCGGCCTCGGCTTCGGTTTCAAGTGGAACATGGGCTGGATGCACGACACGCTCGAGTACTTCAAGCTCGACCCGGTGCACCGGCGCCACCATCACGACGAGCTGACGTTCAGCCTCGTCTACGCCTTCACCGAGAACTTCGTCCTGCCGCTCTCGCACGATGAGGTGGTGCACGGGAAAGGCTCACTGCTCTCGAAGATGCCCGGCGACCGCTGGCAGCAGCTTGCCAACCTGCGGGCCCTCTACGGCTACATGTGGGCGCACCCCGGCAAGAAGCTCCTCTTCATGGGGGGCGAGCTCGCGCAGGAGACCGAGTGGAACCACGACGCGAGCCTCGACTGGCACCTGCTCGAGCGGCCCGGGCACGAGGGCGTCCAGGCACTCGTACGCGATCTCAACCGCGCCTACCGCGCCGAGCCGGCCCTATGGGAGGTCGACTTCAGCCCCGACGGGTTCCGCTGGCTCGAGCTGAACGACGCGGACGCGAACGTCCTCGTGTTCGCGCGGCTCTCGCGCAACGGGTCGCGCCTCCTCGTCTGCGCCTGCAACCTCTCGCCTGTGCCACGCCCGGCCTACCGCGTCGGCCTCCCTGCCGGCGGCGCCTGGCGCGAGCTGCTGAACACGGATGCGGCCCGCTACGGGGGGTCGGGAATCGAGAACGGCGAGATCGGAGCCGAGACGCTCCCCTGGCACGACCAGCCGTTCTCGGCCGAGCTCACCCTGCCGCCGCTCGCGGCCGTCTGGCTCGTGCCGGCCGGATGACGGGCGAGCCCTGGCCCGGGCGGCCCTTTCCGCTCGGGGCGACCTGGGATGGGAGCGGGACGAACTTCTCGCTGTTCTCCGAGCATGCCCGGCGCGTCGAGCTCTGCCTGTTCGACGACGACGGTCGGGAGACCCGCTTCGAGCTCGCGGACTGTAACGCCTTCATCTGGCACGGCTACCTGCCCGGAGTCGGCCCCGGGCAGCGATACGGCTACCGGGTCGATGGGCCCTACGAGCCCGCCGCCGGTCATCGCTTCAACCCGCGCAAGCTCCTGATCGACCCCTACGCCAAGGCGATCGAGGGGCGGGTCGACTTCCGCCTCGCCAACGTGTTCCCCTACGTGCCAGGGGGTGACGGCGACCTCGAGCCGGACCGCGAGGACGACGCCGTCGCGATCCCGAAGTGCGTGGTCGTCGACGAGAGCTTCGACTGGGAAGACGACCGCCGCGTCGAGATCCCGTGGCACGAGACCGTGATCTACGAGACGCACGTCAGGGGCTTCACGAAGCTGCAAGCGGCGATCCGCGAGGATCTGCGCGGCACCTACGCCGGCCTTGCCTCGAACGAGGCGATCGCGCATCTCCACTCGCTCGGCGTCACCTCGATCGAGCTCTTGCCTCTCCATCACATCGCCGACGAGAGCTTCCTCGCCGAGCGGGGCCTCACCAACTACTGGGGGTACTCGACCATCGGCTTCCTCGCCCCGCACGCGCTCTATGCCGCGACCGGCACCCGTGGCGAGCAGGTGCGCGAGTTCAAGGGGATGGTCAAGGCGCTCCACCGCGCCGGGATCGAGGTGATCCTCGACGTCGTCTACAACCACACCGCGGAGGGCAACCAGCTCGGCCCGATGCTCTCGTTTCGGGGTCTCGACAACCAGTCGTACTACAGGCTCGTCCCGGACGATCCGAGCCGTTACATGGACTTCACCGGCACTGGCAACAGCCTCAACCCGGTGCATCCGAGCGTCCTTCGCCTGATCATGGACTCGCTCCGCTACTGGGTGCTCGAGTGCCATGTCGACGGGTTCCGCTTCGACCTCGCCTCCGCGCTCGCGCGCGAGCTCTACGACGTCGACCGGCTTTCGTCCTTCTTCGACGTGATCCACCAGGACCCGGTGCTGTCGCGGGTGAAGCTGATCGCGGAGCCGTGGGACGTCGGGCCGGGCGGCTACCAGGTCGGGAACTTCCCGGTCCTCTGGGCCGAGTGGAACGGCAAGTACCGCGACTGCGTGCGGGACTTCTGGCGCGGCGGCGTCAACCTGGGCGAGTTCGCCTCGCGCTTCACGGGCTCGAGCGACCTCTACCAGGACGACGGGCGGCGGCCGGCGGCGTCGATCAACTTCGTCACCTGCCACGACGGCTTCACGCTCGCCGATCTCGTCTCCTACGAGCGCAAGCACAACGAGGCGAACCTCGAAGGCGACGGCGGCGGCAGCGACGACAACCGCAGCTGGAACTGCGGCGTCGAAGGGCCGACCGACGACCCCGTCGTGCTCGAGCTCAGGGCGCGCCAGCAGCGGAACTTCCTGGCGACACTGTTCCTCTCCCAGGGAGTGCCGATGCTCCTCGGCGGCGACGAGTCGGGGCGGACGCAGCGCGGCAACAACAACGCCTGGTGCCAGGACAACGAGATCAGCTGGCTCGAGTGGGGTCTGGACGAGCCCCGCGAGCGGATGCTCTCGTTCTGCCAGCGCCTGATCGCGCTCCGGCGCCGCCATCCGGTCTTCCGGCGCTCGCACTTCCTCACCGGCACGGCGGTGAACGGGTCCGGCCTGCCCGACGTCTGGTGGTTCCGCCCGGACGGCCTGCGGATGCGGCGTCAGGACTGGCCCGGCGGCACCGCGCTCGGCGTGTTCCTGAACGGCGACGAGATCCCGGACCGCTCCCGCGACGGCCTGCGGGTCCTCGACGACTCGTTCCTCATGCTGTTGAACGCAGGCGCCGAGGAGATCGGCTTCCGCCTGCCGCCGCCCAGGTTCGGCCGCCGGTGGGTACTCGAGCTGACGACGGCCGATCCGGAGGCGACCGGCCTCGACTACGCGGCCCGGACCGGCCTCAGGGTCGAGACGCGCTCGCTCGTGCTGCTACGACGCACCTGACGGATACATCCGCGCCGCGTAGTCGTCGACCATCCGTGTGGCGGTGAACGCCGGCGCGCACGAGAGCAGCGAGGCCTTGACCCGCTCGCACCAGCCGTGCGGGACGCCGTTCTCGTCCCGGTCGTAGAAGAGCGGGATCACCTCGTGCTCGAGCAGGTCGTAGAGCCGGGCGGCGTCGCGCGCGTCTGCGCTGTCGAAGTCCTCATTCTCGCCGCCGGGGATCGCCCAGCCGTTCGCGCCGTCGTAGGCCTCGGCCCACCAGCCGTCGAGGACGCTCAGCTGGAGGACGCCGTTGAAGGCGGCCTTCATGCCGCTCGTCCCGCTCGCCTCCATCGGCCGGCGTGGAAGGTTGACCCACACGTCGCAGCCGGAGACAAGGCGCCGCGCGATGTCGAGGTCGTAGTCGTCGATGAACACGACCCGCTCGGCGAGGCTCGGGTCCTCCTCCTTGAACCGAATCAGCCGCTGGAGCGTGTCCTTCCCTGGCTCGTCGGCGGGATGGGCCTTGCCGGCCACGAGGAGCTGCACCGGCCGTTCGCCGCCGAGAACGCGGTGCGCGCGGTCCGGGTCGAGGGTCAGCAGGTGCAGGCGCTTGTAGGTCGCCAGGCGGCGGGCGAACCCGAGCGTGAGCACCGAGGGCTCGAGCTGAGCGGCAACCGCGCGCACCGCCTCGATCTGGTCGCCGCGGCGCAGACCGTCTTGCTGGCTCCGCTCTCGGACGAACCCGAGCAGACGCTCGCGCGACTCGCAGCGTGCCGCCCAGAGCTCGTCGTTGGGAACGGCCCGCAGCGGCGCCCACGTCTCGGCCTCGCCGGCGCGCGTGAGCCATCCCTCACCGAGGTGGCGGGTCAGGAGTCGGCGCATCGGCCCGGCAAGGAACGTCGGCAGGTGGATGCCGTTTGTGACATGGCCGATCGGGACGTCGGCGGCATCGCACTGGAAGAGCGGCTGCCAGAGCTTCCGGGCCACTTCGCCGTGCAGCCGGCTGACTCCGTTGCGCCGCGCGCTGACCCGGATCGCGAGCGTCGTCATCCCCGGCCGCTCCGCCTGGTCTCCGGGAGCGATCCGGCAGAGGTCGAGGAAAGCCTCGTCGTCGATCGCCAGCCGCCGGGGAAGATCGGCGAACGCCCGCAGGAACTCGTCGGCGGCGTAGGTCTCGTTCCCCGCGGGAACCGGCGTGTGGGTCGTGAAGACGACGCGCCGGCGCACCTGCGCGAGCGCCTCCTCGAACGATGCGCCGCCCGACTCGATTCTCTGGGCTGCGAGCTCGAGCGGCGCGAGCGCCGGGTGCCCCTCGTTCAGGTGGACGGCGCCGGGCTCGATCCCGAGCGTGTGCAGGACGCGCGCGCCGCCCATCCCGAGGAGACCGTATTGGGCGAGGCGAAGCGCCCGGTTGCTCTCGTAGAGGCGGGCGCTCGTCCAGCGCTGCACGGGGTCGTTCTGGGGAACCTCCGTGTCGAGGAGGAGCAGCGGTACCCGGCCGACGTCGACGCGCCACACCTGGAAGGCGATCTCCTGCCCCGAGATCTCGACGGCGAGCAGCAGCGGAAGCCCCGCCTCGTCGGTCACTCGCGCCATCGGCAGGCTCTTCGGATCGCCGGGAACCCAGTACTCCTGCTGGCGCCCGTTGATGTCGATCCGCTGGCGAAAGTAGCCGAGCCGGTAAAAGAGCCCGACCCCGATCATCGGGAGCGCCTGGTCGCTCGCCTCTTTGAGGATGTCGCCGGCGAGCACGCCGAGCCCCCCCGAGTAGAGCGGAAGCGATGCGTGAGCACCGAACTCGGCACAGAAGAACGCGACCGGGCCGTCGATCCCGGCTCGCGGCCGGTCCGGTCGCGCGAGATACACCGACACGGTATCCGCGAGAGCGTCAATCCTGGCGAGCAGCTCGGGGTTGCGCTCGACCGCCTCCTGGGTGGAGGGCCAGAGGTCGTTGAGAAAGCTCACCGGGTTCGCGCCCGAGAGCTCCCAGCGGTGGGGGTTGATATCACGGAAAACGGCGGCACCGCCGGGAAGCCAGCTCCAGACGTAGTTGTAGGCGACCGCCGCGAGCGGCTTGAGGCCGTCGGAGAGACGCTCTTCGAGCAGCTCGGCGCGGGCGGCGAGATCGGCGGCCCCTGGGGGGAACGCGGGCAAGTTCACCCGGGGATCACTATCTCTCAACTGTCACCCCGGCGGAGACTAGCGACACCCTCAGGCCAGATCCGTGGGAGGTGGAGTCGGGCGCGGAATGCGAAACGAGCCGACCCGCTGCGCCTGACTCGGCCCCCGTCAGCCTCGATCGTTGCGGCGAACCCGAAGACAGGATCAGGGGCGCCACGGATGGAGCCGCGTTCGCCGACTGCGAACGTGGTGAGAAAGGAGGAACGATGAACATCCTGGCTATTTCCGTTGTGATCGTTTTCGTCTTCTCCGTGCTAGCGCTCGTCGGCTACACGCTGTTCAAGCTCTCACCGTTTGCCGAACACGCCGACCGTTACCGGGCGACTGACACCGGGAAGCGCCTCTCGCCGGGCCCGCGCCTCGACTGATACGGGGCGCTCGCTCAGAGGCTCGTGAAGCCTTCGAGGCACTCGCTCGACCCGAAGCCTAACGGTCAAGGGCATCGGTCAACTCGACCGCGGTCTCGATCAACAGTCGAAGCAACACAGAGAAAGAGAGAGAGAGAGAGCATCCCGAGCTGAGCGCGATCCCCGTGTCGAGGAGGCGACTCAGACGCTCGGGGGAACCCGCCCAGGCCGTCCTCGTCACCCGCACCGGTGGATCCTGATCTCTGGCCGCTTCCGCTCAATGGATGCCCGGTTCACCGGAAGACCGCGGGTGCGGGCGACGATGCGTGTTTCACCCCACGGTCGGGCCGCGAGCGATCCCGAAGGGGACCGGCGGCAATCCCGATTCACGCGCGGGCGCGCCTGTGCTCGAACACGCGCTCGACCACGTCGGGTAAGGCTTCAACTCGGACGACTTCCACGGCGAGGCCGTGGCAGGAGTGCTGCGTCCATCAGGAGCCCACCTTGGCCGGGATGACGACCACCGGGCACGGCGCGTGCTGGACGCACTGCTGGCTCACAGACCCGAGCAGCAAGCCGCGGAACCCCCCGAGGCCGCGGGAGCCGACGACCAGCAGCTCCGCCTCGCGGGCCGCCTCGATCAGGACATCGGCCGGCTGCCCTTCGCTCACGTGGGTAGTCACGGGTACGCCCGAAGCTGCGGCGCCGACCTCCTCGAGGCTCTTGTCGAGCGCCGACCGGGCGACCTTGCGGTAACCCTCGAAATCGACCGTTGTGGGCACCCAGCCGGCCCCGTAGGCCATCGGTGGGACGTGCCACGCGTTGACCGCCGACACGTTCGCGCTCCGCAGTCGCGCCTCCTCGAGTGCAAAGCGAAGCGCCTCGAGAGCCCCGTCCGAACCGTCAACGCCGACAACAATCGTGCTCATCTCCTACCTCCTCGTCCCGAATGCAGTTGTGCCCACGATTGTCACGATTGCCCAGCGGAGTCGCGTCGGTCGCAGCGCGGATCGCCTTTGCGGGAAAGTACGGAAGTGTTCCTGCTCGAAGCGATGCCCGTCCGAACTGGTCTCGTTCTTCTCCAGCCTGTCGACTCGGAGTCTCTACCGTCGCTTCGATGGATTCCGGGCCGTCGACCACGATCTCGTCGATCCCGTGCCCGATCCCGACTGGTCGACTCGGGGTGCGCCTTGCCGGCTGGCTCGACGCCCGGGGCGCCTCGCGCGAGCGCGGTCGCGAGCGACACCCGCTTCGGTGACTCGGACGCCGCGGAGATCGCCTTCGCCGTTCTCGACCTCGAGCAGGGCCGAGGCATCGGCACCCGCCTGCTCGAAAAACTCTCGATCCGCGCCCAGGAACAGCCGATGCAGGTTCGAGATCGACCGGGATCGGCGCCGCGACGAGGTCGAGCTTCGATTCCCGCTCACGCACACGCCCCCGTTCAAGGCGCGGGTCGCGGAGCGCGACTACAAAGCGATCATCGAGTCGTTACGGCCGTTCTTCGACCGAGGACGGTAGCCGTGATCGGAGCCTCTTCTCGCCGGGGGGTCGATCGGCGGCGAGCTCTTTCGGAACCTCCTCGACGCCGATGTCAGCCTCGAGATGCGGGCTTTGGCCGCTACTAGAGGCCGGCTCACGGGACTCCTCCGGGGACAGGCCCCCACGCGTTGCCCGAAGCGCCCGAGCGGGTCTCGCCCGAGCGAGGAACCGAACAGAGATTGTCAGGGGGAAGACCGCGGGGACAGTGGCTGCGGCGCCGGTCGCTCGCGCCTTCGCCGACCTCTCTCCGGAGACGCGTCTCATCAGGGGAGCGCGCGGGGCTACGCTCTGGCGGTGATCCTGGTCGTCGCTCTGATCTTGGCGCTGCTCTTCCTGCCGTCGCCGTGGAGCGTGGTCGTGATCGCAGTCGCGGCCTTGCTCGAGGCGTCGTTCTGGGGCTTCGGCATCCGCTACAGCAGGCGACGGCGTGCCGTGGTCGGCGTGCAGACGATGGTCGGCCGGGTCGGGGAGGCGATCACCGCGCTCGCACCCGCAGGCCAAGTGAAGGTCGACGGTGAGATCTGGGAGGCCCGCGCGGTGGCGGGCGCGAAGGCGGGTGAGCCCGTGCGGGTCACGCGGGTCGACGGGCTCACGCTCGAGGTCGAGCCGACCTAATCCGTGGACAACGACCTCTTCGAGAGCTGGGCCCAGGAGGCGATCGACTCGCTTCCGCCAGACATCGACCAGATGATGGACAACGTCGCGATCGTGATCGAAGACGAGCCGCCGCCCGGAGCGAACCTCCTCGGGCTCTACAACGGCGTACCGCTTACGCGACGCACGTCGAGCTACGCCGGGATCCGCCCCGACAAGATCACCATTTACCAGAGGCCGCTCGAGCGCCACTACGGCCACGACCCCGCACTCCTACGCCGACAGGTCCACCGCACCGTCCTCCACGAGATCGCTCATCACTTCGGAATCAGCGACGAGCGCCTCGTCGAAATCGACCGCTACTGAAAGTAGCCGCCTCGGCGCACATTTCCTCGATCGAGTACGTCGCGATCACGGCGGGACGGATGTATCCATTCATGCTGTCACCCCCTCCTCAAGCGAGGTCACCTCCTCGCGAGGTGCCTGTGCGCACGATTCTCAGGCTC
>DATKRX010000009.1:0-9041 GCA_035531915.1 Gaiellaceae bacterium
CCTAGCCGAGCTGCTCGCCCCCGGCGAGGTCCCTTCCTTACCGGGAGCGGGTGTCGAGCGCCCCCGGTTGCACGCGATCAGGTGTTAGGCGATCGTGTAGCTCTTCCACGTTGCCGTCCCAGATGGATTGGTTACGGTCAACGAGCCTGTCTTCGCCTTGGCCGGAACGGTGAGCGTGAGCTTCGTCGCGGAGACGATCTTGAACCTCGCCGGGACGCCGTGGAAGGTCACGGAGGTCGTGCCGGTGAGGTTCGTGCCGCTGAGCGTCACCTTCGCGCCGACCTTGGCGGACGACTTGGGCGAGAGCTTCGTGATCGTCGGTACCGGCGCCGTGAGCGCCAGGAAGCCGTCCTTGACGAAGATCGCCTCGCCGCCCGGGCTGAGGAACTTGGCGACCCAGGCCTGCGCCGCCGACTGGTTCGGGCTCTTGGTCATGATGCACATCGAGTAGGTGATCTTCGGCTGCGCCCAGGCCGGAACCCTGATCAGCGACAGCTCCGTCGGATCGATCACGTAGTCGGAGAGGTAGACGAGCCCGGCGTCGACCTGACCGAGCGCAACCTTCGCGACGACGTTCGCGTCAGAGGTCTCCTGGCTGACGACGTTCGCCTGCACCGCGGCGTTCAGGCCCATCTGGTTGAGCACCTGCACGGTGTAGCTCCCGACCGGGACGGTCGAGGCGGCCTCGTCGATCGTGATTCCCGGCTTGGTCAGGTCGTAGACGGAGGTGATCCCGGCCGGGTTCGCCTTCGGCACCACGACCTCGAGCGTGTTGCGCGTGAAGTTGACCGGCTTCTCGGCCAGGCCGGATGCGTAATCGGCCGCACAGGTCGTCGTGTTCGCACCCATCAGGACGTCGGCCGGCGCACCGTTTGCGATCTGCGTCGAAAGCGTCCCGGTGCTCCCGAACGAGTACGTATTGCCCGGGCCGATCTTCGACAGGACAGACGTCATCGACGATCCCGCGAAGACCGTGATCCCCGCGGTGGCGTGCGTCGAGCTGGCGGAGGCGCCGGCGGCGCCGAGGCAGAAGCAGAGGGCGACGGTGGCGAGGAGCGCGAGCACACGGCCGCGCGTGGATGTGAAGCGCAAGAGAGCCCCTTTTCGTGTCGATCCGTTCGCCGCGCCGGGAGATCACGTCTTCCTAGGCCGCGTACGCGGAGAACGCGTCGGAGGCCTGCTGGATCGTGAGAGCGGGCGGGAACGAGAGGTTGAACGTCTTGCCGCCGGTCATGGCGGTGAAGTACGACTGATGCTGGGCTTCGCAGGCGGCGATCTGAGCGAGGCCGGTCTTGAACGAGTTCGTCTGGATGGCGCCGACCGCGCCGAGATAGGCGCCGAGGAGGGTCGACTCGAGCTGCGTGGCGAACTTGAGGATCGAGCTCTCGGTGTCGAAGGTTCCGCTCGGATAGCTGAAGTCGAAGTCGCCCGAGACGGCCGGGACGCTATAGGCGCCGCTGATGATGCCCGCGACCGACTGGTAGTGCTCCTGCTCGTTCAGAAAGGCGCGCTTCAGGTACTTCATCACGGCGCCGGTCGAGTTCGAGGCGGCAATTGCCTGCTGGTAGAAGTCGGATGCCAGCAGCTCGGTTCCGACGAGCAGGCGCGCTTAGGCGAGATCGCCGACCGTGAGTGGATCGGCGGCGGCGCTCCCGGCGAGGACGCCGAGCGTGCCGCCGGCGACAAGGAGTGCCGCGCCGCCCTTCGCGCCCCGGCTGAGAAGGTCTGCTCTGGTGATGGAAACAGTCACGTTCGCTCTAGCTCCTGTCCGGTTTTTGGTGACGAGACGATCGAGTCGCACAAAAGCGTACCAGTGCAACTCCTAGGAAGGCATGAGCGGCCGCGCCCACAGTAGCACCCCACTTGCGAACTGACCAGCGCTCGTTGCGCCACGGCCGCGCGCGGGTGCGCGACGGCGGATCCGTCGTCGCTACAGGTCTTTCCCTCAAAGGGAAAACCGATCCAGCCGCTGATCGCGTACCTTGTTCCGGTGAGTGATCGTGACCTCGCTCCTGGCGAGTGGGCTGTGCTTGCGCTGCTCTGCGAGCGACCGGCGCACGGTTGGGCAATAGCTAGACAGCTCTCGCCGCAAGGCGAGCTCGGCTCGATCTGGTCGCTCGGCCGTCCCCTCGTCTACCGCTCGATCGAGATCCTGAACGAGCGCAAGCTGATCGTTCCGGCGGGGCACGAACCCGGCGCGCGCGGGCCGAACCGGACGATCTTCCGGGCGACGCCGGCCGGACATGCGGCGATCGCGGAGTGGCTGCTCGAGCCGGTCGAGCATGTCCGGGAGGGGCGCTCGTTGCTCTTGCTCAAGCTGGTGTTCGCGCGACGCAACTGCGTCGACCCGCGGCCGATGCTGATCTCCCAGCACGAGGCGATCACCGCTGCGATCGAGTCGCTCGAGCTGCGAGTAGGTGAGAGCACCGGAACCGACGCGATGCTGCTCCGCTTCCGACTCGAATCCTCGCGCGCGGTTTCCCGCTTCATCGAGGGCGTGCTCGCCGAGCAGTCCCCGGCGGCGCGAGCCGTCTGAGCAGCAGGCCGTCCGAGCAGCGATCTCCCTCTCGACGCCCCGGGCGCTCGCCCCACCCCGGCTTGGCAGCGGCAGAGAACGCACAGTGGGCCCTCACGCGGAAGGGATGGGAACTGCGTGAGGGCCCACTTTTTCGGAGCGCGGATCGCCTGTCCCGAGGCACCCACGATCGCTGTGCGCCGCCAACTCTATTGGTCAGATGCTGACTAGTCAACGGCCGGTCTTGCGGTACCCAACCCGCGCAGATCAGCTGGGAAAGAGGAAGGGGACGAACGGCGAGAGATCGGTCTGCTCCACGGTCGGCGTCTGGTCGTTCAGGCACGAGGCCGTCGCGAGCAGCGCCGTCTCCTGCGTGCGCAGCCAGCTGCGGTAGATCGCGTCGCGCGCGAGCCGCTCCAGAGCCTCGCGAGCGGCGAGGGTCGCGGTGGCCTTCGGCTCGAGGCCGAGCGGCATCGCGGCCGCCTCCGGGGTGACGGCGAAGGCTCCGTCGGCCGTATCGATCGTGCCGGGCGCCGTGAGCGTGAAGACCTCCGCCGGGGCGAGCGTCGAGATCGCGTAGCCCCGGGTCCCACCGCCGAGCCAGGGCGCGTTCTCGGTCGTCGAGACGAGCCGCACCTGCTCGTTGGCGTAGGTGGAGAGGAAATCCGCGATCGTGGCGGCCGAGGGTGCGGGCGGCCTGAAGCCGTCCTCGACGTTGTCGCGCTCGAGCCGGGCGGCGATGATCGCGCGCGCGTCGCCGAGCGTCAGCTTCGCCGCGGTGACCGCCGCCTGGTAGGTGGCGCGGTTCCCTCCGAAACCGGCGGCGATCACCGCCCGTTCGGCCGAGAGCACGTCCTTCGGATCGACTGTCTGCTGGGAGGCGAGCGTGAGCTCCTCGAGCAGCACGCTCGCGGCGTAGCCGGGGTCGCCGGTGAGCGCGGTGAAGCGGCTGACCGCATTCCGCAGGATCGGGCCTGCGCTCGTCAGGCAGCGGTCGCCCGCGGGGACGGCGAGCTGCCCTTCGGTGAGCGAGGCATCGAAGCCGGCGCCGGCCGCGGTCGGCCCGTCGCAGAGGCTCTGGTCGCGCGCCCAGATCCAGACGCAGGCAGCGGCCGCCGTGTCCGGGTCAGGGGTGACGTTCGCGTTGAAGGTCGCCCAGCCCCACGACCACACGCCCTCGAGCTTGAACTGGGTGGAGACGAATTTCGCGGCCAGCGCCTCGAGCTTGACGATCTCGAGCCAGGCCGCGGTGGGCTGGAGCCCGGCGCGCTGTCCGAGCCCCGGCGAGGTCGTGAGCTGCATCTCGAGCGCGACTCGCCCGGAGGGGATACCGATCTGGGTCAGATGGTCGACGAGCCCGCGCAGGCTCTGGCGCATCGCTCGGCTCGCGGCCGTGGGCCCGAGCTTGTAGAGGCCGACCGCGTTGGGCGAGGTGAAGTAGACCTGGCGGAGCAGGATCGCGACCTTCGAGACCTGCTGCCACCAGTAGCCGGCGTCGCCATCGGTGTAGGGCGGGTTTGCGATCGAGAGCAGCGGCGTCGCCCCGAGGTTGGTCAGGTCGGTCAGGAACTGGAGCACGTTCGCGCGGTACTGGGCGTTGTTCGGCGTCCAGGGGGTCGGCGTCTGGGCGCCCGCGAGCTCGTTCTCGGCGATCGTCGGGTTCGAGCAGCCGGTGACAGAGACGGCGTAGTTGAACAGGGACTTGGCCCTCGCGTCGATCAGCGAGGGATCGGCCGGGTTGGTCGAGGTGCCGACGCGGTTGTTGAAGTTGAGGTCGAAGAAGACGGTCGCGGCGCCGGTCGACCGCATCTGGGCTGGGACATCCGTCCCTGAGGCGACGGCAATCGTCTCTCCCGGGATGGCGGGAATCGGCGCGCTGTGGCCGCCGAAGTCGACCCAGATCGGCGTCTGCGCCGGAACGCCGCACGCGTCCCGAAGCGCAGCGTGAGCAGCACCGCCGGATGCGACGAGAGCGACCAAGACAACGAGAAGAGAGCGCTTCAAGACCCCGGCGAAGCCTAGCGGGGGAATCGAGCGGCTCATTCCGGTTCGAACGAGCGAGCGCGCGAGCGTGCGCTGGAACAAGCCGCTCGCCCCGAAGCGTCCGAGCGCTCGAGCGGCCTGCGCCCTACGGTGATCGCTCACCGAAAGCCGGCGTCAGGGCTCGGCTCGTGCGACATGCGCACGGCTGAGGTCGGCCGGTGTCCGGCAGCCGCTGAGCTGCAGAGCGAGCGCGATCTCAGCACGGAGCAGCTCGAGCACCCGGGCCGCTCCGCGCTCGCCGTCCACGGCGAGGCCCCAGACCGGCGCCCTGCCGACCAGCACGGCGCGGGCGCCGAGCGCGAGCGCCTTAACGACGTCGGTGCCGCGCCGGATCCCCCCGTCGAGCAGCACCTCGATCCGCCCGTCGACTGCCTCCACCACCTCGGGGAGCGCGTCGATCGTGGCGGCGACGCCGTCGAGCTGGCGACCTCCGTGGTTGGAGACGACGACCGCGGCGGCGCCGTGCTCGCACGCGAGCCGGGCATCCTCCGCCGTCTGCACGCCCTTGAGCACGACCGGGAGGCCCGAGCGCGCTGCGAACCGCTCGACGTCTGCCCAGGTGACCGACGCAGACATCGCGTGAAACGCGGTCACCGGGGTCAGCCCGCTGCGGGCGAGCGCAGCGATCCCGAGCTCGTAGGGAACCTCCAGCTGGTCGCGCAGGCTCCGCTCCCTCTGTCCGATCACCGGCGTGTCGACGGTCAGGACGATCGCGCCGAAGCCCTGGGCGCGGGCGCCGGCGAGAAGCTCGGCGGCGAGACCCTCGTCGCGCGGCACGTAGAACTGGAACCAGCGGCTGACGCCGGTCTCGGCGATCTCCTGCCAGCCGGTGGTCGCGAGCGTCGAGAGGCACATGATCGTCCCCGACGCCGCGGCCGCCCGGCCCATTCCGGCCTCGCCGTCGGGGTGGGCGACCCGCTGGAAGGCGACGGGCGCCACCAGCACCGGCAGCGCAACCTCCTGCCCGAGCACGGTCGTCGCGGTCGAGGGATCCGCGACGTCGACGAGGACGCGCGGCCTGAGCTGCCAGTGGCGGAACGCGGCGAGGTTCGCCGCCAGCGTCAGCTCGTCGTTCGCTCCGCCCGCGAAGTAGGCGTACGCGGCGGGGGCGAGTCGCCCGGCGGCGAGCCGCTCGTAGTCCGAGACGTTGAGCGGCTCCACCGGCACGAGCATATTCACCTTCGCTCGGCCAATCGCGCTCGATCGTCTCCCTCGACCCCGGAGAGGGAGGTGGCCTGCACTGCAAGCGGCTCTCGGCCCGCGCAGCGCGAGGCGGGTGGCGGAGATCGTCCGCGGGCTCCCGACAAAGCGAGCTTCGGCGCGCCCGCACGCGCTATAGTTCATGTGGTTAATGGTTCAGGTACTGAATGATCCTCTCGTGCTCGCCAACGAGCTGCGGCCGGTGCTTCTGCGGCTCTCGCGGCTCGTCCGGCGTGAGAGCCATGCGCTCGGCGTCACCGCGGGCCAGGTGTCCGTGCTCTCGACGATCCAGGATCACCCCGGGATCACGGGCCGCGAGCTCGCCGACGAGGAGCGGATCTCGGCGCCCGGCATCTCGGCGCACCTCGAGCGGCTCGAAACGGCGGGGCTGATCGTCCGGACGCGCGGCAGCGACCGGCGGCGCGTCGGCGTCTCGCTCTCGCTCGGGGGCGAGCAGGTGCTCCGATCGGTGCGCAAGAAGCGCACCGCCTGGCTCGCCGCGCGTCTCGAGGAGCTCTCCGACGAGGAACGCGCCGCGATCGACGCCGCGATTGCGCCGCTCGGGCGACTGCTCGGGGAGCACAGGTGACGCTCGCCGGCGGGCGGACGTTCAAGAGCCTTCGCGAGCACCGCAACTACCGTCTCTTCTTCGCCGGCCAGATCACCTCCGTGTGCGGGACGTGGATGCAGAACGTCGCGCTCTACTGGCTGATCCTGAGCATCACGCGCTCGCCGCTCGCGCTCGGGATGCTTTCGCTCGCGCGCTTCGGGCCGTTCACGCTGTTCGGGCTCTTCTCGGGCGTCGTCGCCGACCGGTTCGACAACCGCCGCACCGTGATCGTCACGCAATCGGTGCAGATGGCCCTCTCCGCCCTGCTCGCGGCGATCACGCTGCTCGGCACAGTCTCGCCGTGGGAGGTGTACGTGATCGCCGTGCTCACCGGCACCGCCGTCGTCTTCGACCTGCCCGCGCGTCAGAACCTGACCGTGCAGCTCGTCGGCCGCGACGAGCTGCCGAACGCGATCGCCCTCAACTCGAGCCTCTTCAACACCGCCCGGATCATCGGGCCGGCGCTCGCCGGGATCGTGATCGCCGCCGTCGGCTCGGGCTGGTGCTTCGCGATCAACAGCGCGAGCTTCCTCGCAGTGCTCGCCGGGCTGCTCGCGATGCGCACGAGCGAGCTCTACAAGCTCCGCGACCGCGGCCGCCCGGCGCTCTTTGCCGGAGCGCGGGAGGGGCTTCGCTACGTCCGCGACTCCCGGCCGGTGCTCGTCCTGACCGCGATCGCGGTGGTCGTGATGTCGTTCTCGCTCAACATCAACGTGCTGCTGCCGGTGCTCGCCAAGCAGACGCTCGCCGCCGGCCCACGGACGTTCGGGATCATCTCGGCGTGCTTCGGTGCCGGCGCGCTCGCCGGCGCGCTCGTCGCCGCAGGGCGGGGCAGGGCGCGCTGGCGGTTCATGCTCGGCGGGATCGCCGCCTTCGGCGTGGCCGAGCTCCTGATCGCGCCGCTGCACAACGTGGTCGCGGTCGGGGCGCTGCTCTTCCTCTGCGGCCTCTGCTACACGACCTACACCTCGACCTCGAACGCCGCTGTCCAGCTCGAGACGCCCGACCACATCAGGGGGCGCGTGCTCGGCGTCTACTTCTACGCCTGGAACGGGCCGCTGCCGGCCGCGAGCCCGCTGATCGGCTGGCTCTGCACCGTCGGCGGCACCGAGCTCGCGTTCGCTTTCGGCGGCACGTGCGCCCTACTCGCAGCCGCCGCCGGCGCGGTCGCGGTCAAGCGCTCACCGCCCGGCTCGCTCCGACGGCCGGCGCTCGAGCCCGTGTCCGCCTGAGTCAGAGCTCGAGCACGATCTTCGCGCCGGGGCTGCCGGAGGCCTGACGCGCCCAGGCATCCGCGATCTCCTCGAGCGCGAAGCGCTCGAGCTCGAAGACGACCCGCCCCTCGCGGGCGTGCTCGCAGAGCTCGCGGTAGCCCTCTCGCGCCACCTCGTCGGGCACGGAGTGGAGCGAGTGACCGAAGATATCGGCGACCTTGCCCCGCACCCAGGCCGACTGCAGGCTCGCCGTGGGGCCGGCGGACTGCCCGAGATGGACGACGCGCACACCGAGCTCGGCCGCGGCGAGCGCCCGCTGCAGCGGCTCGCCCCAGAGACCGTCAACGATCAGCGTCGCGGCGGGCAGGTCGGCCCCACTTCCAAGGTCGAACACCTCGTCGGCGGCCGCAGGGACCCTGTCGGTGTGCCGGGCTGCGCCGATTACGCGCTTCGCGCCGAGCGCCTTTGCCGCCTGCACCGCGGTGGCGCCGAGGCTGCCGCTCGCGCCCAGCACGAGCACGGTGTCGTCGGGCCTGACCGGCGCCCGCCACGAGACGGCGAGCCAGGCCGTCAACCCGGCGATCCCGCAGGCGAGCGCGAGCCCGTCCGAGACGCCCTCGGGAATCTCGAATACCCAACCGCCGGACCCCGGATCGACGAGCTCGGCCATCAACCCGCGCCCCCGCACCCATACCCGGCGGCCGTCCGCGGCGGTGCCGGCGACCTCGGAGCCGATCACGTAGGGCGTGTCCGGAGTGCCTCCGTAGAAACGGCCGGCGCCGATCGAGATGTCGACGGGGTTGAGCGAGGAGGCGGAGACGCGTACGAGGCCGGGGCCCGCGGGCGGTTCGATCTCGTCGATCTGCGGCACGCCGCCGATCTCGTGCAGCCGGGCGGCCTGCATCGGCTCAGGGGCCGGGCTCGGCGAGCAGCGCCTGGAGATCGAACGGCTGGTTGAACATCGAGAACCCCTCGCCGCCGTCGCGCGGGGCCGGCCATTCCTGGCGCGGGCGGTCGCGGTAGAGCTCGACGCCGTTGCCGTCGGGGTCTCGCAAGTAGAGGGCCTCCGAGACGCCGTGGTCGGAGGCACCATCGAGGTGGATGCCCGCTTTGCCGAGACGGCTCAGAGCGTCGGCGAGGGTCCGGCGGTCGGGATAGCGGATGGCGACGTGGTAGAGACCGGTCGTCCCCCGCGGCGGCGGGGATCCGCCCTTCGACTCCCAGGTGTTGAGGCCGATGTGGTGGTGGTAGCCGCCGGCGGAGACGAACGCCGCCTGGTCTCCGTAGCGCTGCTGAAGCTCGAACCCGAGCACGTCGCAGTAGAAGGCCAGCGCGCGCTCGATGTCTGCCACCTTGAGATGGACGTGGCCAACGTCGACGCGGGGGTCGATTGCAGCCGGTTCGTGCGTTGCTTCCGTCCTCGCCTCCACGCCAGTGAGCGTAGCCCGAGGAGGACACC
>DATKRX010000010.1:0-5554 GCA_035531915.1 Gaiellaceae bacterium
GTGCGGCCACCACGCGAACGACCAGATGAAAATCTGCGGGTCTCTGAAGAGGCCGCCGACAACGCGCCCCTCCGGATGGGCGGCGACCTGTGCCCCGAGGAACACGGTCGCGAGGAGGAGGTAGAGCCCGAACGCTGCTCCACCGCGCCGCCCTGCGAGCCCCCTTTTGACGCGCAGCCCCTGTCTAACGCGCGAGGCCACCGGAAGAAGTCTAGGACGGCCGTCGGGCCGTGCCGATGCGAGAAACCACGCGGTGGCGAGGCGGGCGGGTAGCGTCCGGGTCGGGTGAGCTGGGCGAGGATCGGGAACCGGGCGCGTCTCGCGGGGCTCTCGCTCGCCTGCGTCGTCCTGCTCGGCCCGGCGATGCCGCTGCTCCCCCAGCCGCAGTCGACCCTCGATGTCTGGCAGCAGCTCGTCGAGCGTTGCCGCCATTACGCCCGGGAAAGGCTCGCGCCCTACCCCTGGCCACTCAAGCCGTTCCACGAGCAGCATCCGGTGCGCGGCAACTTCGGCGACCCGCGCACGGTGCTGACCGGGGGTGAGGAAGGGCTGTTCTCATTCCACAGCGGCGTCGACATCTCCGCCTGGCCCGGCAACCGGGTCTACCCGGTCGTCTCGGGCACGGTCGCGCGGGTCACGGGCGATCTGGTCGCTGTCAGGACGTTCGACGCGCGCCGGTTCCAGTACATCCACCTCGCCCCGCTCGTGCATGTCGGCGAGCCGGTCGTCGCTTCGCAGACGATCCTTGGCACGATCCGGCCGCGCTGGAACCACGTCCACCTGTCCGAGATCAGGGGGAGCTGCGCCGTCAACCCGCTGATGAGCGGGCACCTGACCCCGTACGTCGACCGGACGAAGCCGACGGTCCGCGCGATCCTCTTCCAGACGGCGATGGGAACGCCGATCTCGCCGCACGCCCTGAGCGGGAAGATCCGGATTGTCGCCAACGCCTACGACACGCCCGCCATGCCGAGCCCCTACCCGTGGGGCTCACTCCCGGTCTCCCCGGTGCGAGTCACGTGGTCGCTCGCCACCCTGAGCGGGCGCGACATCCTCCGCAACACGGGAGCGGACTTCCGCTACAGCGTGCCGTTCCGCTTCCAGTTCTGCTCGGTGTACGCACCGGGTACCGAGCAGAACTTCGCGGCCGTGGTCGGAAAGTTCCGTTGGGGCAAGGCCGGACGCTACCTGTTCGACCTCACGCCCGGTATGCTGAACACGGCTTTTCTTCCCGACGGCAGGTACCGGGTGACGGTGACAGCGGAGGACACCGCCGGAAACGACGGCACCCGCTCGACGATTGTCGAGGTCGACCAGAGTGGCGCCCGTGCGATGCCGATCGCGCTCGACACACGCTGCGCGGGCGCACCCGTGCCCACCATGGCCGCGCGCCTGGGCAGCTACGGATCGCCTCGGAGCTGACGTTCGCGCGGACGCGCCCGCGCCACCCGTGCGGGGCGCGCGAGCAGCGGCCGGGTCATGACGGAGACGAGGACGCCGACGAGCGCGGCGGCGAGCGCCAGGTTGAGGATCGCAACGGTCAGGATCGACATGGTTTCTCCCTTCGGTGTCATTGAGATGGGATCCAGGAAACCGGTTGCGCCTGGGAACAGCCTCGGGAGAGGCTCAGAGCTTGCTGTGAGGGCACCCGTGTCCGGTTGACTCCGTCCCGGCCCGACCCGCGAGGCGACTGTTCGGCTGTGAGCGAGCGCGCCCGCCGCGGTGAGTAGCCATCAGCTCCTCGTGGCCGCCCCGATCGAGGTGTGTGCGCGGGCAGCGATTGCATGCGATGTCGCGGTCCCGAGGTCGCATGGTCGATCGGGCTCGTTGAGAGGATGTGCTCGACGTTGGGCGACCCGCGCGAGGGCAGGCCGGCGGCTGGAGTGAAGGCATCAGGCGCGCAGGGCGCGGTAGGCGACCGTCACGTAGGGGAGCTCGAAGAGCTCCGGGAGCCCGGAGGTGAGGTGCTCGACGGCTGCATCGATCCGTCGGCGCTCCTGCCCGGAAGCGATCAGGTACTTCGATCTGCTCCGGACGAGCTCGAGCAGCGACTCCGCGGTGTGCTCGTCGGCGTGCCGGAACTCGGCCCGGACGCCGGCATGGAAGCGCGAGCCGAAGTCGACGTGGGTCGCGTGGTCGCCGGCGCTCGCGTCGCCGTCGAGCACCCTGCGGCTGAGCTCGGCGACCCACGGCACCGAGTCGTCGCGAACGTTCCAGATCGGCGCCAGAACCCCGCCGGGCCGCAGGACACGCGCGATCTCCGCACGCGCCTCGCCGGTGTCGAACCAGTGGAAGGACTGCGCCGCCACGACCGCGTCGGCGCTGCCATCCTCGAGCGGGATCGCCTCGGCGGAGCCGGCCAGGGCGACGACGCCGGGCGTCCCCTCGATCAGGCGCTCGCGCATCCCGGGGTCGGGCTCGACCGCAACCACCTGGTGGCCGAGCGCGGCGACCACGCGCGAGAACTTTCCCGTGCCCGCGCCGAGGTCGACGACCCGAAGCGGCTGCTCGCCGAGCATCCAGCGTGCCGCCTCGGGCGGGTAGGACGGGCGTGCCCTGTCGTACAGGTCGGCGGCGCCGCCGAACGAAAGCCGACGGGCCTGAAATACGTGATTCCGTTCATCCGGCGCTGACGGCACCCTCGGACACCTCCCAGACGCGCGTCGCGTACTGTGCGATTTCGGGCTCGTGCGTCGCGATCAGGCACGCCGTCCCGCTTTCCGCCGCCTCGACGAGCACCTGCCAGACGCCGTCGCGCCAGCCGGCGTCCTGGTGCGAGGTCGGCTCGTCGGCGAGCAGCACAGCGGGCGAGAGCGCGAGCGCGCGGGCGAGCGCCGTCCGCTGCTGCTGGCCGATCGAGGTCTCTTGCGGCGGCCGCGCTGCGTGCTCGGTGAGCCCGAGCCGCTCGATTAGCGAGTCGATCGACGCGCGCCGCTTCTCGAGCCGCCCGGCGAGCCGCGCCGGGTACTCGACGTTCTCGCGCACGCTCAGCTCGGGAAGCAACCCGAAGCGCTGCGGCAGGAAGGCGAGCTCGGTCCACGGGAGCGCGGCCGGCGCGGGCGCCGAAAGCGCGTACCGGATCGACCCCGCGTCGGGCTCGTGCAGGCCGGCGAGCAGCGTCAGGATCGTCGTCTTGCCGGACCCCGAGCGCCCGACGAGCGCGCCGAGATCGCCCCGGTAGAGCTCGAGGCTCGCCTCGCGCACCGCCACGATCCGACCCGACCCGCGTCCGAAGCTCTTGCTCAGCCCGGAGACGGAGACAAGCGGCTCGACCGGCGCCGAGCTCGTCGGGCGCGAGCGCCCGACGGGCTTCGGGCCTCCATCCGGGTCGATCACGCGGCCGCGGTCGAGCCGCAGCACGCGGTCGGCGATCGCGATCACGTCGTCGTCGTGCGTCGCAATCACGAACGCAAGCCCCTCGCCCGCGTGAGCGCGAATTGCCTCGAGGAGCGGCGCCGTTGCCCCGGCGTCGAGCTCGGCGGTCGGCTCGTCCGAGACGACGAGCGGGGTCGCTCGAAGCAGCGCGAGCGCGAACGCCGCCCGTGCCTGCTCGCCCCCGGAGAGCTCCGCCGGACGCGACCCGAGCCGGTGGCCGAGCCCGAACTCGCCGAACAGCGTCTCGGCCTCGCCGCCGGCCCCGTCGACCTGCTCGGTGAGTCGGAGATAGGGGATGAAGTTGTCCGCGGGCTTCTGGCTCACGTAGGTGACGATCGAGCGCCGGTGGCGGCGAAGCTCCCCGGGGCTCGCACCGGCAAGATCGGAACCCGCGACCACGAGGCTTCCCGAGGACGGCCGGTCGAGTCCGGCAAGCGCTTTCAGAAGCGTCGATTTCCCGCTCCCCGACGCGCCGACGACCGCCGCGATCTCGCCGAGCACGAAGGTTGCGTCGAGAGAGTGGAGCGCCTCGATCCCACCCGCCGGGGTGCGGTAGGTTTTCGAGAGCGCACGGACGGAGACGAGCGGCGCTGAGTGTGACTCAGGCAACGCGCAACTCCTCGCTGATGTCCGCGCGCCTCGCGAGCCACGTCGTGAGTCCCCCCGCGAGCGCTGCCACGACCACGAGGCACCCGGCGGCGAGCAGGAGCGCGGCCACGGGGAGCGTGAAGATCGGGGAGGGAACGTCCTGGGGCAGCGGATCGATGTGGCGCACGACCGGCCCCGCCGCAGCGATCGCGATCCCTCCGCCGATCAGCGCCGCGAACGCCAGGATCGCGAGCACCTCGAGGCTGACCGAGAGTGCCTCGCTGCGCGCGTCGAAGCCCATCCGCCGCCCCAGCGCCGAGGCGATCACCTGCGAGCGCTGCCGCGCCTGCAGGTAGAGCAGCAGCCCGAGCAGCACGAGCACCGCCGCCGCGATCGCGATCGTGCGCATGAACGAGTAGGTCCGGGTCGCGAGCAACACGTTCGGGTCGTGCAGGAACGTTTCGACCGACGAGGGGTAGTACGCATTCAGCCCGCTGGTTGTGAGCGCCCGCTCGACGGCCGCCGGCGGGCCCTTGCCCCACACATATCCCTGCAGCACGCCGAGCGGGTCGTTGAGCTTCACGCGCGCCGCCTCCTCGGTGATCGCGCGGTAGGAGGTGATCACGAGCGGAATCCCTTGCGCCATCTCCGGGAACGCCTTTACGGTTCCGAGGACGCGGACCGGGAAGCGAACTCCGGAGGCCCAGAGCGCGCGCATCGCACGGGCGTCGTCGGTGACGATCACCGGCAGCGGGTGCGAGGGTAGCGACGCGAGCTCCCCGAGCAGCTTCCCGGGGTTCGGCCCCCAGTCGCTCTCCCAGTGAATGGCTCCCGCGACCGTCGCGGGGTCGACGAGCAGCACGTCGGCCTGCACCCCGTCGATAGTGTCGAGCGTCGCATTCTGGTTCGAGAAATCGACGCGCGTGATCGGGTAGGAAAACGTCTTCGGGAGCTGCTGCCCCGGCGGCAGGAAGGCCTGAGCGTCGCTACCGGTCGCCATGTAGGCCTTCTCGGAGGTCGTGTGACCAAGCGAGTCGGCAAGTGCCTCCGCGTAGGCGAAAGCACCAAGCGAGGTCGCCGTCACGACTGCGAGCACGACCAGCAGTCCGCGGGCGGCCGCGAGCCGGCGCACCGCGAGATACAGCGGGATCAGCCGTGTTCGAGCGGCCCGCTCGGACACGAGCCGGAGTCCGAGCCGCGCACCGCGCGCCGCGAGGCCCGCGACCGCCGCCACGAGCAGCAGCGGAAAAACGAACACCGCAAGCGTCGGATGGGCGGCCCCGGTCGAGGCGTCGCCGCCCAGCCCGTGGCCCGAGGTGATCTCGACGACGAGGTAGATCGCGACGCCGAGCAGCGGCAGCTCCCAGGGGAACCAGCGCAGCCACGGGAGCGAGCGGGCGCCGGTGTCGAACAGGCGCAGGAACGCAAGCGACGCGGTACCCACGAGCAGCGCGAGCGCTCCGGCCACGGCAATCGCCGCATCGACCGCGCCCGAGGCAGCCGTCGCCGAGTCGGTCGATCCCGCCGGGGCGAACAACCCGGTCAGACCGTAGGCGAGCCCGAACCCAGCCAGGCCGCCGGCCACTGCTGG
>DATKRX010000011.1:0-2291 GCA_035531915.1 Gaiellaceae bacterium
GCCGGTCGATCTCCTCGATCGTCCGTTTCTCGGTCACCGCGACGAGCAGGCCGCTTTCGAGGCCCGGGTAGTCACGGCCGAGCGCGTAACCTGGGTGGACGCCCTGCACGCGCGCGAGGCGGATCGCCTCGGCCGCGCTCCCTCCGCTGTCGACCGCAAACTCCTTGAACGTTGTCTGAGCGGGAAAGAGAAGCTTGACTCCGCGCTCCTCGAGCCGCGCCTTCGCGTAGGCGCCGAGAGCCATGCAGGTCTCCCCCGTCTCGCGCAGCCCCTGAGGCCCGAGCAGCGAGAGGTGCACGAGGCCGGCGAGCGCGAGCAGGGTTTGGTTGGTGGTGATGTTCGACGTCGCCTTCTCGCGCCGGATGTGCTGCTCGCGTGTCTGCAGGGTGAGGACATAGCCGCGCTTGCCCGCGGCATCCACCGTCTCGCCGACAATCCGTCCCGGGAGCCGCCGGATATACGGCTCGCGGGCGGCGAGGAAGCCGTAGTGCGGGCCGCCGTAGCTGATGAAGTTGCCGGCCGACTGGCCCTCGCCGATCGCGAGCGCGCAGCCGTAGATGCCCGGCGCTTCGAGCACCCCGAGGCTGATCAGGTCGACGTGCGCGACCGGCAGCGCCCCGTTCTCGTTCGCAGCGGCGGCGAGCTCGGGCGCGGGCTCGAGGCAGCCGAAGAAGTTCGGCTGCTGGAAGATCACCGCGGCCGCGTCAACGGAGGCTTCCAGGACCCGGTCGGGATCGGTGACCCCTCCTTGATGGGCGACCTCGACGATCTCGAGCCCGAAGCCGCGCGCGAAGGTCTGGACGACCTGGCGGACCTGGGGGTTCGTCGCCTCGGTGATCACGACCTTCGTGCGGCCGGTCACCTGCTTTGCGACCAGGCAGGCGTCGGCGGCGACCGTCGTGCCGTCGTAGCCGGATGCGTTCGAGACGTCCATTCCGGTCAGCTCGCAGATCGCGGTCTGATACTCGAAGATCGCTTGCAGGATGCCCTGCGAGAGCTCGGGCTGGTAGGGGGTGTAGGCGGTGAGGAACTCGCCGCGCTGCAGGACGGCATCGACCACCGCGGGCACGTAGTGGTCGTAGATGCCGGCGCCCAGGAACGAGACCTCGTCGATCACGTTCTTCGCCGCGAGCTGCTCGAGGTGGCGGGTCAGCTCTGCCTCGGAGAGGGCCGGCGGCACGTCGAGCACGCGACCGAAGCGGACCTCGGCCGGGATGTCGCGGAAGAGCTCTTCGACCGAAGCGACGCCGATCGCGGCCAGCATCGCCTCACGGTCCTCTGCTGTGAGGGAGAGAAAGCTCACGCTAGTCGAGCGTCTCGCGGTAGCCAGCGACGTCGAGCAGCGTGCTCGCCTCGCCCGGATCGGTGAGGCGCACACGGACGAGCCAGCCGGCGCCGTAGGGGTCCTCGTTCACGGTCTCGGGCGCATCGACCACGAGCTGGTTCACCTCGAGCACCTGGCCCGAGAGGGGAGCGATCAGGTCGGAGACGGCCTTGACCGACTCGACCTCACCGTAGACGCCGTCCTTCGCGACCAGCGAGCCGACCGCGGGCGGCTCGTAGTGCACGAGCTCGCCGAGTGAGTCCACGGCAAACCAGGTGACGCCGAGCACCGCCTCGTCCCCGTCAACGCGGGCCCAGTCGTGCTCGGGGTGGTAGAGCAGATCGTCGGGATAGGACTCGTCCGCGGCCATTCTCACTCCTCTCGCTTGTAGATGGGTTTGCTCGCAACCTGGCCGCGGCGCGCGCGTCCGCGCACGTCGACTGTCAGCTCGCTCCCGGGCGCGGCCATCGAGGCCGGCACGTAGCCGAGCCCGATCCCGACCTCGAGCATCGGTGAGAGCGAGCCGGAGGTGACCTCGCCGCCGCCGTCGATCGCCATGCCCTGCCGGGGGATCGCCTGCTCGGTCATCCGGAAGGCGACCAGCTTGCGCCCCGGGCCGACCGCCTTGATCTCGCGCAGCGGCGCGGCGCCGGTGAAGTCCGTGTCGAGCGCGCAGACCCAGCCGAGACCGCTCGAGATCGCGTCCCACTGCGGGCCGATGTCGTTGCCGTGCAGCGGGTAGCAAACCTCGAGCCGTAGCGTGTCGCGCGCGCCGAGGCCGCACGGCGTCACCCCGCGGCCGAGGACCCGGTCCCAGAGCGCTGGCGCGTCGTCGGGCGCGCAGGCGAGCTCGACGCCCTCCTCGCCCGTGTAGCCGGTGCGGTCGATCATCACCTCGATCCCGTCGATCGTGCCCATCTCCCAGGTGAAGGCCGGGCCCCGTTCGAGCCCGAGCCGTTCGAGCGCC
>DATKRX010000012.1:0-19588 GCA_035531915.1 Gaiellaceae bacterium
CCGGATCGTTCAACTGCGGGACGAACTCGTCGCTGGGCCATTGAGACTCCCCGAGAGCGTATCGTCGCCTTCACTGCGGAGTGCCCGAGGGTAGGCAGCGCTCGGAGAGCGTCGTTCGAGACTGTCCGCCAAGCGGTGCGCAACGGCGAGTCCCGATCGGCCTGCGACCTCTCGGATGACTGCCCCTGGCGAATGCGACTCGGGCGTGAGACAGCGTTCACAGTCCCCTGAGCGAGGGTCGGTTCACTCGTCCCAAGTGGGGTCACCCAGACCGGCCGACCCACGCTGGTTGCTGCGGGCAGCGATACTCCACGCGATGCTCGTCCTGGGAGGTGCGCTCGCAGCGATGGCGGCATTTCTTGCGGGCGCGTCCGGTTTCGGACTCGGGCTAGTAGCCACACCGCTCTTGCTCCTCAGCGGCTTTTCGTTGCCGTTCGTGGTGACGGTGAACCTGCTGATTTCATTCGCGACGCGGGTTTCCGTGATGTGGCGTACGCGAGAGTGGATCACCTGGCGGCGGGTTGCGGCCCTCGTTGGCGGTGCGGTTCCTGGTCTGTGGGTCGGGTCGGTTGCACCGGCGCGTTCGATCTTCGCGGTGTGCGGGTGGCGGCAGGCGTAGTAGTGGCGGTGGCCGCGCTTGGTCTTGCATGGGTGGACCGTCACCCTCCGAAGCCACGGTTGCGCGGCATGAATCTTGTCGCAGGTTTCCTTGGCGGCGTGCTTGGAACCACAACGTCGCTTACCGGAGTTCCGCCTGCACTTCTACTCGCGCGCCGCCGACTTGCGCAACATGCCTTCTTCGCGGACCTCGCCGTCTACTTCGTCGCCTCCTCCGCGGTCGGGCCTCGTCATTCTCCGAGCGAACGGACAGTTCAGCGGTAGCGCGTTGCGGGCATTCCTTTGGTGGCTGCCAGCCGTTCTTGCTGCCAACGCGGCCGGGATGCTCGTGGGTTTCCGCCTGCCCGAGAACACTTTCCGCCGGACAACGCTCGCGCTCGCCTTCGCCGCAGGTATTGCAACGGCCGCAACAGTCTGATCGACTCGTACCGCTATACACGGACCGACGCCGTCGTCACCCGCACGCCAGTTCCTGGTGTCACCGATGTCGCTGCCAGCGGAACGAACGTGTGGGCAACGGTCGCGCGCCCGAGCCAACTCATCGAACTCGATCCGCGCACCGGAACAAAGATCGGGGATGCGCTCCCGATGCCTGTCGGGGCCTCAGCTCTCGCGCTCGGGTTCGGCTCGATCTGGGTCATATCGGCCCACGCGGTCATACGCATTCACACGCAGTAAGACCCTTCGGGCCAACCCTCGGTCAAAACGCACCGTGGCGGCGGAGCGCTACGCGCTGCTGTAACTGATTCGCCCGGCGAACGAGATTGCCACCGCCCCGCTCTGCCTGGCGTATGTGCCCTTGAACGAGAGCATCCCGCGAGCACCCGCGAACTTCGATTTGCCGCCGGTAACTGTGCCGCGGCCCGAGAAGGTGACGGTGTCCGCGTCGGCCGGGGCTGCGCACGCGCGTGCTCCGTGAGCGGTCAGCATGACCGACCCAGCGGTGCCCTTCGTGTCCGCCGTGCCGCCGAAGGTGAGGCATGTCTGGCTTGTGAAGACCCCGGTTGCGGTGCCGCTCAGCGTGCCCGGCCCGATCAGGTTGCCGTGGCCGGCCAGGGTCGCGCTTCCCGAAGTACTGGTGCCGCTCACCTCTCCCGTCCCTCTGCCGCTGTAAGTGGCGGCGAAAGCGTGGCTCGTCGCGGCGAGCACGACCGGAATCACGAGCAACGCGACCATGGTGATCGCGCCGAGCGCCACCAGCCGCTCTCCCGCCTTGTGCCTCGTCACAGTCCGGCTGTCGTGTTAGCTGACGAACGATTCGATTTGTTTGGCGAGCTTATCTTCGATCTCCAGATTCCACGCCATCTCGGCCACATCGACGGCCAGGAACAACACGGACACAAGCAACGTCTCGAATGCGGCGACGCCGAGGTGCTCCAGCCACTTGCCGATCCCGATCCGCACCGTGAAGTCGTCCGGGTCGCCCGAGACGAGGATGGTCAGGGCACGGTCTGCAGCGATGAACTCGCTCAGGAATCCGCCCTTCTTCGCCTGAATCACGACGCCGTGAGGACTTGGCGGGGATGTTTGAACCGTAAAACCCTCGGACCGCAGATAGCTCTCGATCTTCCCCTGCAGCTCGTTGAGGTCGGTGCCTTTGCTCTGGAACTGCTGAACCTTCTCGCCGATCATGAATGTCTCCTTCGACGCCTGCCGGGTTGACGTGAGGCTACCGGCTTGCGCAGTCGCGCTTGCTGACAGTTCAGCTCCAATGTGCATTTGCCACGTTGGGCAGCACATCGACGCCGTTTGGGAGCGATTGCTGGAGCTGGGCCGGCGACACGGATCCGGGTGTGCGAATCGACGTGCTGCACGCGCTGACCGACCCACATCAAGGCCCCGGATCGTCGAGTGCCGCCAAAGTCTGCCTGCCGGGCCGCAGGCGTGTACCCTCGGTGAGGCCGTCCGGCCCCAGGACGAACCGAGAGGAGCCTGGGATGACCGACACGCGCTACCTGATCACGTTCGACGACGGCGGCGCAGGGATGCGCACACGGCTCGCGCCGCTCGAGCCCGGCGAGATCATCCACGACTGCGGCGAGCGCTACCGCGTCGTGACCGTCGAACCGCCACCATCGGAGGCCGGGTTCGGCCGGGCGTGGGCCGAACGGGAAACGCCTCAAACGAGTCATAGCGTCTGACGCGAACGGCGCCTACGTTGCGATGGGGCCGGGCGGCTGTGCAGAGCTCCGGGATGGCAGCGCTGTCAAGCCACCCGGCCCCGTGAGTTCGCGAGGTCGCGTCCTCGTCGGTAACGAGGTGAAGATGCCGGCCCTCGCGGGGCGAGCTCTTCCACTCGAGCTCGCCCCGCGACCTGTCGGAGAAGAGCGAAGCCCTACACCGGCTGCGAGTCGCCTGGCAGGCATTCGAACGCTCCGGGCCGAGGCGTCTAGCCGGGAGCCCCTCGAGGCGAGGTTGGCTTCGGCCGCGAGTCGGTGGGTGAACACGGCCAAGAGGCCGAGCTCCTCGTGCGTAATCTGCGGCTGCGTATCGGCCTACCGTGTCTGTTAGATCGGCGCAAGCCTGCGCAGATCCTCGGTGGAACATGGAGGATCGGGAAGCTCGAGGATCTCGGGATCACCCGTGAGCAACGCGAGGCCGTGTGCCGTGGTCACAAGTGCAAAGCAATCCGCGAGCGCAATCGGTGCCCGCGCCTTGAGACGAAAGCTTCAACCATGCGCGCGGTGCCGGGGAGATCGGGCGCAAACGTTGACTTCAGGGCCGCAAGTGCCTCGTCGGCAGCAGGACGACCGTGGTCACGTTCGATCCGATCGTAGACCTCGACGAGATTGATCCAGCTCAGCACCGGCCGCGATGGCAACAAGGCGTTGAGTCGCGACATGGCGGGCTCGTCGCCGTCGAGCCAGGCCAGGATCGCCCAGGAGTCCACACAAACGCTCAACGCGGTTCGCGGACACGGCCTTCTAACAACCGAGCCGCCATGCCGCTCTGTCCGAATCGTCCTCCCAATCGATCAGGATGTCGGCCGGAGACCAGCACCAGTTCTTTGCCACGCAGCTCGAACTCGACTTCATCTCCAGGATGGAGAGCTGCTCGCTCGCGCAACGCCTTCGGTATCACGACCTGTCCTTTGGCACCGATTCGGTGAGTCATACCTGAGACGTATAACGATCCGTGCGGATGCGTCCATGACCTCGCAACGCGGCCGGATCAGACGACATAGCGACCGTCGGCGTCGAGCAGGAAGTCGCGACCTGTGATCTTATAGAGCCGCTGCTTGACGCTCACGAGCGGGTCCTCCGGGCCGACGTCGATGTTTTCGAGCAATCTGGCGATCGCCTCGGCCTCGTCGTCGGTCCAGATGAAGGTGATTACGTGCATCTTGTCGCGTCTCTCCCACCGGGGCATCGGGTCGTCGGCGTGGCTCTCTGAGTTTCCATTCGACATTCCGACCTCCAGTCGACGTGGCTATCGGTCGCACCTATCAATAGGACTTTGCGAACACGCGTCAAGAGCAGAGCCGAGCACAGCAGAGCAGAGCCTTTTGTGTCGATCGACTATTCGCCGAGCTCACGTTCGATCAGCGCGAACGCGAGCATGCGCGCCTGCTCGACGGCGTCGTGATTCCGCTCGACGGCCAAGATGATCGCGCCGTGCATCACTACTTGCAGCTGGTGGGCGAGGCTCTCGGCGTCGCGCGCTCCCGCGGTGGCTGCGAGGCGCCGAAGAAGCTCGTGGACATGCTGGATCGAGGTGATGGCGGCCACCCGAACGGGGCTCTGCCGATCGTGGGTCTCGAGGAGGCAATTGATGAACAGGCAGCCCTCGTAGCTTTCGTGCCCGAACCAGCGGTCGAGAGCCTCGAAGAGCGCGACCAGCGAGGCGCCGCGAGCACCCCGGGCGGCCTCGGCTTCGCGTTCGAGCCACCCCGTCCATACCTCCTCGTGGCGTTCGAGCACCGCGATCAGCAACTCGTCCTTGGAGCGGAAATGGCGGTAGAGGGTCGTCTTCGCGACGTTCGACTCGGCGACGATGCGATCGACGCCGACAGCGGCGAAGCCGTGCGCCCGGAACAGCTCGTAGGCCGTGCGCACGATCCGCTCGCGGGCGTCCAGATCGGTCTCGTGCGGCGGCGAACGCGGAGGTACGTCAAATAGCCCAGCCGTACGAACGTTTTCCGACATCGCAGAGGTAAGACTACTGACAGGTCTGTTGTGAGTGGTAGTATCGCTACTGACCTGTCTGTAGCGATACAACATATATTCGATCGCCCACCCAACCTGCGGCACGGCCCCTGCGGCGATCAGGAGCCCGTCGAGGCGATCTTCGAAGTGCTCGTCGCCCGAGACTGAGCAATGAGCAAGCGGAACCGGCACGACACGGAGCTGAGCAGCCTGACCGGGATGAGTCTGTCCGGCAAGCGATTGCGGCTGCTGGTCGCAGACGACCATCCGGCGATCTTGGACGCCGTCGCGGATTTTGTACGTGGAGAAGAGGATGTCGAGCTCGTCGCACGTGCGGCCGACGGGGAGAATGCCCTGCGACTGATCGCCGACTTCAGACCCGATATCGCGATTCTCGACATCAGGATGCCGAAGCTCGGCGGGATCGAGGTCTTGAGGAGGCTCGTCCGATCGGAGACGGCGCCTGCAGTCATCCTGTATACGGGTTACCCCGACCGAAGCGTCTTGTTGGAGTCGCTCGATGCCGGTGCTCGCGGGTTCGTGCTCAAAGAGTCTCCATTATCCGATCTGATACGCGCGGTCAGGATCGTGGCGGGTGGCGGGACGTACATCGATCCAGTGCTCGCTGGAGTGCTGGCGGGCCCGCAAGCGACAGAGCGTCTGTCAGCCTTGACCAAACGAGAGCGTGAGGTCCTCCGGCTTCTTGCCGACGGAATGCGGTACGAGCAGGCCGCCTCCGTTCTCTTCATCTCGCCGCTGACCGTCCGATCACACGTGCGCAACGCGATGACCAAGCTCGAATCCGATACTCGCACTCAGGCGGTCGCAAACGCTCTGCGGCAGTCGTTGATCTCGTAGCGACCGCTGGCACTCTCACCGATCGAGCAGGGAGCGGGCTCGATTCGTCGGATCGCTTAGAAAACGCCTTGCGCCGACTCGCTCCCGGCTCGCTCGAAAGCCACGGCTCGAAGACGAGGTCGACCACGCGCCTCTTGAGCACGAACCCCTCCGCGAACTGATTGGCGAGACGATCGTCCCGCCATCCCTCGCTCCGGCCACCCGCATCCTCCGTATGCACGAGGGACAGACGCGGGGACGCCTACGGGCTCGCTCTCCGGGCCGGCGGCGCGGGGCAGGGCGCGACGTTGGGCCCGAAGCCGAGGTTGCCGCGCTCGATCGACCGGATCGAGAATCCTGCCGGAGAGGGAGGCTTCTGCGTGATCGCTGCCGTCAGCCGTCTCCCGAACGCCTGATCACACTCACGTCCTTCGCAGGCCGGGGCGCCGGGCCGCGACGACGCATGCCGCGGCGGCGAAAGAGCACGCGACGAGCACCCCGATGATCCGATCCTTGTTCCAGCTGAGGGCGTTCTCGGCGGCGTGGTGCAAAAGCCGCGATGAGGTGCCCTGGGTGACGACGCGGCCGATCTCTCCCCAGATGGTGTCGCGGTATTGGATGCCGGGCGTGTCCCAGGTCATCTCGATTGCGGTGGAGGCGATGATCGAGACCGCGGCGAGCACGGTCACGACCCTTCGCATGCGGGCGAACGCGGGGGCGAGCCCGAGGGCGAGGAACGGCAGCGCCGGAGCGAGGAACCTGGGGCCAGGAGAGTCGCCGCCGTAGGGGAGGAAGTAGCCGCAGTTAGCGATCGTGAACCCGGCGGTGATCACGCCGCAGACGAGCGCCTCCGCCCGTAGCCCACGGCGCCAGAGCAACACGAGCCCGAACGCGGCGGCGAGGAGCACGGGCGCGGCGAGCAGCAGGCCGCGGTCGCCGAGGAAGACCTTCTCCGTCGCGTGGAGCGTGGGAAGCTGGATCCCGAGCAAGCCGCGCCCCTGCTGCGCGGCATAGCGGTTATGGAGATAGTGGTAGGAGGGTCGCCAGGGCGCCCCGAAGGCTGCCCAGTCATAGGCCCCGAGAAGAGCGATCCCGGGCAGCGCCCCGAGCGCGTAACGGGCGAGCGCCCGTCTGCCCTGCAGAGCGACGTAGACGGCGATGATCGCGAGGATCGCAGCCGCTTCGTACTCGGTCGTGAGCGCCGCCCCGGCGGCGAGCCCGGCCGCGAGCGGCCGGCGTTTCCAGGCGAGGACGAAGGCAAGAAATCCGAGGGCCGCTGCGGGCATCTGGTCGAAGCCCGCGATCGCCAAGCTGCTCATCTGCGTCCCGAGCGCGAAGGTGACGAGCGCGGCGCCGCCGTACCCGGGCGCGAGCCCTTCGGAGATCCGCCCCACCAGGAAGACGCAGAGGAGAAACAGGAGCCCCGAGGTCAACAGGTGGACGGCCCAGAGCCGGAGGTCACCCTTTGCCGCCCAGCGGGTCGGTGGGCGCAGGCTGACGATCTCGGCCGGGACGATCTCGAGGACGGACATCCCCGGCGCCTTGTCCGAATAGAAGTGCCCCTTGTACCGAGCGACGTCGAATTGATGGGGAAGAAGCGACGTGAAGCACGCATCCGCGCTCACGTGCCCGGCTACCAGGGCGCGCGTCAAGCAGAGGCGAGAGTTGTCCTGGGTGTTCGGCTCGTACACCCAGAAGAGCGTGGCGAGCGCGATCAGGCAGAGCAGCAGCAGCTCACGGCGCGGGCGTGCCCACGGGATCGGCTGCTGCGCGGCCAGCCGGGCGAGGACCGAGGCGAAGGAAGGACGCACTAGGTGACCCGCAGCCGAGCGGCCGGCACGCTGGCGCTCCAGTGCGACCACCGGGCAGGGGCGGGCGGCATCTGGCGCGAATCGTAGGCGAGCGGTTCTGGCCCGGCTCGTTGAACCCCCCGGCCTGAAGGCCGGGGCTTCTGCGTAGCTCTCGCAGGCTTCTCTTTCTGGCTTCGGCGTTCTGCCTTCTTCCCGAGGTGCACTCGGGTCTCCCGACCCGAACTCCCGCCGCCCCGGCGATACGTCCCATTTTCGCGCTTGCTTGTCGGCACGGCCGCTTGGTTATCGCTCGCCGCGTCCGATCGTTTGGAAACCGGAGCGCCGGGTCCGGACAGAGCCCGTTCTGGGCTGCTCGAACCGCTCGCCTTGACCCCGTCCGGAACAAGCGCTTGCGACTCGCATCGGGTCAAGCGACGATCCCTCACCGCAGCCAACTCTCCAGCAGAGGATTCTGTCGTTTCCTCGACGAGTGGGTGAGCTTCCCCGGTTCGATCAGCGCTCGAGCTCCGCCGATCCGCGCGGAACCCGTTGGTGCCACGCGCTCACGGCTTGGTAGGTCCGGGCGAGCGCGAGCAGGAGCTCCTCGTTTCCGGGGGCGGCGATCAGCTGGGCGCCGATCGGCATCCCCTCGGAGTCGAAGCCGCAGGGCACGACGAGTGCGGGAAGGCCGGCGGCCGTGGCGAAGGGGGTGTAGCGCGTGACAGCCGCAGACACCTGCTCGTTCCCTCTCGGGGTCTCGATCACGCGGGCTCCGAGCGGGTAGGAGACGCACGTCGCGGCCGGGAGGATCAGGACGTCGAGCCGCCCGAACATCCTCCGTGCATCCTCGGTGAGACGCTCGTGGCTCGCGCAGGCCGATTCGAGCTCGCGGGCCCCGATCTCGGAGCCGGCGACGACTCGATCCCGGACGACGGGGTGCACCAGGTGCTCGGCGGCGCGAACGCGATCGAGCCAATGTGAGGCTGCGTCCGCCGCGGCGATCGTCCAGAGGGTCGCCGCGGCCCCCGCCAGGTCGAGCTCGGGAGGGCTCACAGGTCGGGCTCCGTGCGCGTGGAGCAAGGCGGCGAGCTGCTCGATCGCGCCCGCGACCTCGGGGCCGACCTCACTCAGGTCGTAGACCGCGAGCCGTGTGCCGTCCGGGTGCGGTGGCAGCGCCTCGGGCGCGCCGGCGAGGACCCCGAAGACGACCGCGGCGTCCTCCGCTGTCTTCGTGATCGGGCCGAGTTCGTCGAGGCGGCTGAGCGGCACGAGCCCGCCGCGAGGGATCCGGCCCGGAGAGGGCCTGAGCCCGACGACGCCGCAGAACGCTGCGGGCACGCGGATCGAGCCTCCGGTGTCGCTTGCGAGCGAGGCGAAGCAGAGGCGTGCTGCGACCGCGGCTGCCGAACCGGTCGACGAGCCTGCGGTCGACCGCTCGAGCCGCCACGGGTTCCCCGGCGCCGGCCAGCGCTCGTTCTGGGCGCCGAAGGCGAGCTCGTACATGCTCGTCTTGCCGATCACGATCGCTCCCGCGTCGAGCAGCCGGCCGACCGCCGCGGCGTCGCGCAGGGCCGGCGCCGTCCCGAGCATCGGCGAGCCGGCGGTCGAGGCGAAGCCGGCAACGTCGATGTTGTCCTTGACGGTGATCGGGACGCCGTGCAGCGGGCCGATCGGGCCAGCGCTCCCGTCGAGGGCGTCTGCCCGCTCGAGCGCCCGCTCTGGCGAGAGCTCGACGAAGCAGCTCAGGGCGGGATCGATCCCCTCGATACGGCGGAGCTGCCACTCGACGAGCTCCCGCGCCGACAGCTCTCGCCGGCGAACCGCGGCCGCAGCGTCGGTCAGCGAGCCGGGTAGCTGGTCGAGCTCGATTCGTCAGCCTCCGAGGTAGAGCTCGGCGATCCGGGCGTCGGCCAGCAGCTCGCGGCCGGTGCCGCCGTAGCGAACCTGCCCGACGTCGAGCACGTAGCCTTCGTCGGCAAGGGAGAGCGCCTGGCGTGCGTTCTGCTCGACGAGGACGGTCGTGACCCCGAGCGACTGCACTCCTTCGATCCGCTCCCAGAACGCAGCCAGCGTCTTCGGGTCGACGCCCGCCGACGGCTCGTCGAGGAGCATCAGGGACGGCCTGCGGATCAGCGCCCGCGCCACGGCGAGCATCTGCCGCTCGCCGCCCGAGAGGATCCCCGCCGGCTGGCGCCGACGCCGGGCGAGGGCCGGGAACATGGCGAACATCTGGTCGTGGCGCTCCTTCGCCTCGGTCCGCGACTCCGTCTCGAGGCCGACCTGGAGGTTCTCCTCGACCGTCAGCCGGGGGAAGACGTTGTCGCGTTGGGGGACATACCCGACTCCGCGGCGCCGCCGATCCGAGCGAGTGAGTGTTTCTACGACCTGGCCGCGGCAGCGCTGAACCTTCCACACAACCCGGCCGGTCGCTTGCAGCCTTCGTGACCGGATCGCGCTCCGGGCCTCCGAGACGGCACGGGGCTCGACCGTCTGGGGCGATGAGTACGCCCCAACTGGCCCCAGGAAGCCACGCCGAGTGAGCCTGTGAATTGACGCCCGGCCGACTTCTTGGCGGGACGGGATCGCCGGTCGTGGCTCGGCGGCCGAGGTCGGTGTAGCCGTAGCCGGCTCGGAGGGCTGACGGCCCTCGGTCGTCGGTCAGCTCGCGACCGCAGCCATCGACGCAGGCCAGGAATGGTCGCGGGCGACGCCTGTTGAGCGTCGCCCGCGAGGGTTTTAGATCGACGGTGACGTGAACGAAGCCGAGGACGTGCCCGACCCATCCTGCGGGCACTGATGCGCCGGAGTGGTGGTGCTCGGAGTCGTGGTTGTCGTAGACGGTGTCGTCGTCGTGGACTGCGTCGTAGTCGTCGTGGTGGAAGGGCTGCCGATCGCGGCAAAGGCAGCTCCCCCTCCAGCAACGAGCGCTCCGCAGACCGCGAACACGAGAACGAGCCTTTTCATGCGATCTGACCTCCTTGCTCGGGTGCTGCCATCGAAGCAGCGGAGACTGAGATCGGCGTGAAGAAGCGCTGAGAGAATGCTGTGATCTCACCGTTGGCCGGCTCCACTTCGGCGTCGGCGCGCGCGAGGAAACGATCGAACTCCTTGGTCCCTGGCCTCCGAGAACTTCGGCTGCGAGCACCACCGACTGTGCCAGTGCCGGAATGCCACCCGACCTCACAGCCAGCGTCCTCAGCCTGAGGTGAGCGGAACAATCGAAAGTGGCGCGTGGCGAGCGATCCCGTCGAAGTCCGAGTCGCAGTGGAGGAGGTCAACGCGATTCCTGATCGCGACGGTTGCGATCAGGTAGTCGGGTAGGCGCCTGATCGTGGTTCCCGAACGGCGACATCTGCGACAGAGGGCGGCAGCGGTTTCATGATCGGAGGTTTCTCGAGTGGGAGGAAGCGGCAGCGCGCGAGTAGCCGGCTCAGCTCTCGATCGTGCTGCTCGTCGCGAGCTCCAGCGAGGATCTCGAGCGTGACGACCCCGGTCGTCGCGAGTGCCTCGTCGGCTCTCAGCGCTTGAGTGACACGACGGTCAGCCGGGCTGGCGGTGGCTCGCTGGAACTCGATCCAGGCTGCGCTCTCGACAAGGATCACGGCGCCGAGACGTAGCCCTCGCGCAACTCGCCTAGACCGAAAGGCTCGAGGTCAGGCAGGAGAGCGATCGGCTGCGCCAGAGTGCCGAAATCTCAACCGACCCTGCCGTCGAGCGGCCAGACCTCGACGACTCCGTGAGCCACCGCGCATGGCTTGGGAAGCGAGTTGGATTGCCTGTTCGATGTTCGTTGCCTCGATCACGGCAAATCCGGCGATCGGGAGATCGGCGCGCATGAACGGCCCTTCGGTGGTGTGTACGCCCGCACCATCGTGGTTTCGCACTTGCACGGGGTGACTCGCAGAACCCATGAGTGCCCCGTCGGCTTGAAGCTGTGCATCGTGTCGATGGGCCGCTTCGCGCCGAGACGGGGCGGTTCTCTCGTACCCCGCCTGATCTCCGTATCCGATCGTGATGTACTTCGGCCTCGACGCGCCTCCTTGAATCCTTCTCATCCGACCGCTACCCGGCCGGTTACCGGCAAACCGAGAGACGACAGACCGGGCGAGGGGTGGGCGAGTGGCGTTCAGGCTACTGCTTTCACACGTCGCAAACAAACGAGGATGGGATCGGAACGGGCGCTTGTCGACAACGGCCAGCGTACGATCCCGCCGCGGAACGGATCGAGCGGCTGGTAGGAGAGCGGAGGGAAGTCGGGGGCGATGCGCGGAGCGAGCCTCAGCGCGGGGGATATTCGTGCCTCCCGATGTATGTTGCGCCGATGCCGGGAGGTCGCATGATCACCGTCGTCGGCTGCCACGCCGGGGGCGAGATCGGCAACGTCGTCGTCGGGGGTGTGCTTCCTCCCCCCGGCGCGAACGTCTTCGAGCAGATGCAGGCGTTGCGCCGCGACGACTCGCTGCGCAAGTTGCTTCTGCACGAGCCGCGCGGCAGCGTCGCCTGTCATGCAAACCTGATTGTTCCCTCGCAGCGACCCGACTGCGATGCCGGCTTCATCATCATGGAGCCGACGGAATATCCCGCGATGTCGGGTTCGAACACGATCTGCGTCACGACCGTGCTGCTCGAGACCGGAATGGTCGAGATGCACGAACCGGAGACATCGCTGAGGCTCGAAGCCCCCGCGGGGCTGATCGAGGTCACCGCGACCTGCGCGAACGGGAAGTGCGAGAGCGTCGAGTTGACGAACGTTCCCTGCTTCGCCGATCGGCTCGACGCGGGGCTCGAGGTCGAAGGGCTCGGGACGCTCGTGGTTGACGTTGCCTACGGGGGCATGTGGTACGCGATCGCCGACGCGCGTGCCCTCAGCTTCTCGCTGGAACCGTCGGAGGCGGCCGATCTGTCACGGGTCGGTGAGCTGATCCGCCTCGCCGCCCGGGAGCAGCTTCCGTGCGTGCATCCGGAGAATCCCGAGATCGCGGGTGTGAGCATCGTCCAGATCGCGGAGCCGTGGCGCGGGGTCGGGGCCGTGTCGAGGAATGCGGTCGTCGTCGCGCCGGGGCGGCTCGATCGCTCGGCAACGGGTACCGGTCTCAGCGCCCGGATGGCGACGCTCCACGCCCGCGGCCTCCTCGGGGTCGGGGACGTGATGCGCCACGCCTCGGTGATCGGCTCGAGCTTCGAGGGCCGCGTCGTCTCGGAGACATCTCTGGGTGGGCACGTGGCGATCGTCCCGGCAATCAGAGGGAGCGCATGGATCACAGGGGTGAACCAGCTGCGGCTCGATCCCACCGACCCGTTCCCGCGAGGCTACGTGCTCTCCGATACCTGGCCCGGCACCGACATGCAGCTGTGAGCGTCGAGTTCGCGCGTCCGCTCGCTCTGGCGCCAGGCGAGCCCGAAATGCGCGTCCGGGTCGTTCGGGCCGGTTTTGGTTGCGCGCCGAGGCTTCTAGGAGATCGAGAAGGTGACGGTGACGTCCTCTTCGGTCTGCACCGTGCCCGCCTCGACCGGGGTCGACGATGCGGCCGCGCTCGCCTTCGGCGCGGGGCTGAACGTGATCGGGGAGCTCGAGACCTCGGTCACCGTCAGCACCTCACCGAGCTTCACGCGCGCAGCCGCGGCGATCGCGAGGGCGCGGGAGCGGGCATCGCCGATCGCGGCGCCGAGCGCGCGTCGCTCGAGTGAGAGCTGATCGGAAGGAGTCAGCGTCGGGCCGCTGATCGTGTTCGCGCCCGCCGCGACGGCGGCGTCGACGATCACCCCGGCTTTCGCGATCGCCTTCGTCATCACGGTGACCGAGTTGCTCGCCGTGAAGTCGAGGATCTTCGTCCCGTTGTTGTTCGTGTTCGGGGACAGCGAGATCTCAGCGGTCTGGATGTCGCGGTCGGAGATGCCCTTCTTCCTGATCGCTGCGATCAGCGCGTTCATCCGGCGCGCGTTCGCGCTCAGCGCCGCGTTCGCAGTCTGCCCGGTCACCGAGACGCCGAAGCTGAACTGCGCCTGGTCGGGGACGGAGGTGATGATCCCGACCCCGTTGACCGTGACCGTCCGGCCGGCGGCCGCAGCGGCCCCGGCCGTCGCTGCGGCGCCGACCAGGGCGACCACGAACACCGAGTTGATCCAGAAGGCTTTCATCGCGTTCTCCCTACCTCTACGCCGCCGGCGTGCGACCCGTCACACCCGACCACTGTACTCGGCGCTTTACCTGGCCACTCCGCTCTTTACATGGCCCTAAGGCGCGATCGGTTACGGTGCCTGCTTCTGCGTTCCCTCTTGGAGGAGGTCGGTGTTCGTGTCAGGAAAGCTTCGCTTCGCGCTACTCTTCGTCGTCCTGCTGCTGGCTGTGCCCGCCGCGACCGCCAAGGCGGTCGCCCGAATGCCCGTCGGCTTCTTCGACGACCCGAGCTTCCGCTGGGCTTCCGACCCGCTCGCAAACCTGAAGGCAGCCCAACAGGTGCACGCGTCGATCATCCACGTGCTCGCCGACTGGGCGACGATCGCCCCCACCAAGCCTGCCTCGCCGCTCAACGGCAACGACCCGGCCTACGAGCTGTCGGACCTCGATGCGCTGGTCGAGTCGGCGCAGAAGTTCGACTTCCAGGTGCTGCTCACGATCTCGGGCACGCCCAAATGGGCAAACGGAGGTCAGACGCCGAACCATCCGCCGACCAACCTCACCAACCTGACCCAGTTCGCGCGGATGCTCGCGACTCGCTACAACGGCGGTCATGCCGGCCGGGGCACCGTGTCGCGCTTCTCGGTCTGGAACGAGCCCAATCTCCAGCAGTTCCTGACCCCCCAGTTCGAGGGCAGCACGATCGTCAGCCCCGGGATCTACTCCAAGCTCTACATGGCCGCCTACAAGGGGATCAAGGCGGGGAACCCGAAGGCGCTCGTCGCGATCGGCGAGACGTCGAACCGCGGGCGTAACCACCCCACGGGGGGCGGCGATGACTCGGTCGCCCCCGCCACCTTCGCGCATCTGCTCTCGGAGGCCGCCCCCAAGATCCCGTTCGATGCCTGGGCGACTCACCCGTATCCGACCCTCGACCGGCTCGGGCCGGCGCAGCGGGTTGCCTACCCGAACGTCGCCTTCTCGACGATGACGAGGTTCGGTAGCGACCTCCAGAAGTGGTTCCACCGGCGCGTGCCGATCTGGATCACCGAGTACGCCGAGCAAACCGTTCCCCAGGACCTGCACACGGGCGGCGTCTCCTACGCCCAGCAGGCCTCCGATGCGAGGAAGGCCCTCCAGCTTGCGGCCGCGAACCCGTATGTCGAGATGTTCGTCTGGTTCGTCTTCAGGGACAGCACCCCGGAGACGTGGTTCAGCGGCCTCGAGACGGCGAGCGGTGTGAAGAAAAACGCGTATCGGACGTTCGCCGCTGCTGCCAAGGGGATCGAAGGTGAATCCCAGACCGTTTCGCCCGGCAAGCCGTTCCTGATCGAGTTGCCGATCCCGGTCATCACCTACTTCGACGCTCCCGGCGCCCACGTCACGGTCTCCTACAAGATCTTCTCCGGCTCCTCGCTCGTCGCCGCGAAGCAGGTGCCGGGGACGATCCAGACGGACGCCAGGGTCAGCCTCCCGGTGGCCTTCAAGCCGGCAAAGGGCAAGAAGTACGGGATGATCGTCTACGTCGCCGACAAGCACGGCAACGTCGCACAGACGATCTACGCGCTCCTGCCGAGCACCTAGCCCGCACGATGGGGCGGCTCGACGGGAAGACCGCGATCGTCACCGGCGCCTCGAGCGGCATCGGCGCCGCGACCGCGCGGGCGCTCGCCGGTGAGGGTGCGCGCGTCGTCGGCGGCGCGCGACGCGTCGAGCGGCTCGAGACCGAGGTCGCGCTTTCGCTCGACGTCACCGACCCGGCGAGCTGCGAGCGGTTCGTCGATGCCGCCGGCCCGGCAGACATCCTCGTCAACGCCGCAGGGCTTGCGCTCGGGCGGGTTTCGGTCAGCGAGTCGACAGAAGCCGACGAGCAGACGGTGATCGCCACGAACGTCAACGGCCTGATGCGCATGACGAGGCTCGTGCTTCAGCGCTCGCTGCGCGAGCCCGGCCACATCGTCAACATCGGCTCGATCGCCGGCCGGTTGGCCTATCCGCTCGGCTCGAGCTACATCGCCTCGAAGTTCGCTGTGCGCGGCTACACGCGCGCCCTGCGCGAGGACCTGCTCGGCCGCGAGATCCGCGTCACGACCGTCGACGCGGGGCTCGTCGAGACGGAGTTCTCGCTCGTGCGCTTCTACGGGGACGCGGAGAAGGCGAAGTCGGTCTACGAGGGGACGCGCCCGCTGTCGGGCGAGAACGTGGCGGAATGCGTGTTGTTCGCGGTCACCTGCCCTGCCAACATGGTCGTGGACGAGCTGGTCGTGATGTCGATCGACCAGTCGAGCGGGGCGCGCGTGCACCGGCGCGAGCCGTGAGCTCCCAGAGCCGTCGGAGGTCCCGCGCGAGCAAGACGAGCGCGGTTGCGGCCACGATCACGGCCGCCGAGCCGACCGGGATCGCCGGGGCTCCGATCGCCTCCGAGACGGTCCGGCGGCGGTCCTTGTGATCTTCATCCGGCCGCGCGCTTGTCCCAGTAGCGCCGCAGCCCCTGCCAGGACTGGTCGTAGGGCGCGATCGTGTCGTAGAGCTCGGCGTCGACCCCGGCGCCCCGGCGGGCCTCGGCCGCGAACTCGTCGGGGCCGAGGCCTGCACGCACGAGCTCGCCCCAGCGGTTCAGCTCGGTCCCGAGCCGGACGAGATGCTGGGAGACATCGGTGACGACGCCGAAGTGGACGAGCGCGAGGCGTCGCGGCTCCCGGAGCTGGATCTCGGCGATCGTCCGGTACCACGCCTCGAGGTCGATGTCCGGAGGCGGCGTGACCGGGAACACGTACTCCGAGGGCGCGAGGCGGACGCCGCACGCATCGCCCGCGAGCAGCGTGCCGTCCCGGAAGTAGCAGACGTGATGCGACGCATGACCCGGCGTGGGGAACACCTCGAAGCCGAGCACGTCGCCCTCGGCGATCGCGACGTTCTCCTGCGGGACGGGAGCGAGCTCGCCCCAGAGCGCGTCGAACCGCTCGCCGTAGAGGCGGCGCGCCGAGCGCTCGAGACGGGAGGGGTCGACCAGGTGGGGAGCGCCGATCTCGGAGACCCAGACCTGCAGGCCGGGATGTTCGCGCACGATTGCCCCGGCCGCTCCGGCGTGGTCGAGGTGGATGTGCGAGAGCAGCAGATGGCGGATCTCGCTCAGCTCGAGGCCGTGTTCGCGGAGCCCTTCCTTCAGCCGCGGCAGCGTCGTCGCGGGGCCGCAGTCGTAGAGCGCCGGCCCGTCTGTGGTCTCGACCAGATAGACGCCGATCGCGCGCGCGAGGCCGAGGAACCGGAGGTCGATCGGCTCGAGCAACAATCTAGATCCGAACGGGCGTGAGCGAGCTGACGAGTGCTGCCTCGAGGTCGGCGATCAGGTCGCCGACGGCTTCGATCCCGACCGAGAGGCGGATCAGGTTGCGCGGCACCGCGAACGGCGCCTCGGCCGTCGAGGCGTGCGTCATCCTGGCGGGGTGCTCGATTAGGCTCTCGACGCCACCGAGCGACTCGGCGAGCTGGAAGAGCTTCGTACGTCCCGCGAGCGCCACTGCCTCCTCCTCGCTCCCGACGAGGAACGACACCATGCCGCCGAAGTCGCGCATCTGGCGCCGCGCGACCTCGTGACCGGGGTGAGCGGCGAGGCCGGGGTAGAGCACCCGCTCGACCGCCGGATGCTCCTCCAGGAAGCCCGCCACCGCCCGTGCGTTCTCGCAATGCTGGCGCATCCGTACGGCGAGCGTCTTGATTCCGCGCAAGACGAGCCAGGCGTCGAACGGCCCCGGCACGGCGCCGAGCGACTTCTGCAGGAAGCGGAGCCGCTCACCGAGGGCCTCGTCGCTCGTGCCGACGAAGCCGCCGATCACGTCGGAGTGGCCGCCGAGGTACTTCGTCGTCGAGTGGACGACGAGGTCGGCACCGAGGGCGAGCGGCTGCTGCAGGTAAGGCGAGGCGAAGGTGTTGTCGACCACGAGCAGCGCACCGGCGGCGTGGGCCGCGTCGGCCGCGCGGCGGATGTCGACCACGTTGAGGAGCGGGTTCGACGGCGTCTCGACCCAGACGAGCCGGGCGTCGTCACCGAGGTGGGAGGCGAGGTTTTCGTCGAACTCCTCGGCCGGGACGTAGGTGAAGCGGTAGCCCTTGGGCTCGTAGATCTGGGAGGTCATCCGGTAGACGCCGCCGTAGACGTCGGCGATCAGCACGACCCGCTCGCCCGGGTCGACCAGGTGCATCAGCGTGGTTGTGGCGCCCAGCCCGGAGGAGAACGCGATCCCGTGGTCGGCTCCCTCGAGGCTCGCGAGCGCGAGCTCGAGTGCCCGCCGCGTCGGGTTCGCGACCCTCGAGTAGTCGTAGCCCTTGTTGACCCCGACCGCCTCCTGGACGTAGGTGGAGGTCTGGTAGATCGGCGTCGTCACCGCGCCGGTCGAGGGATCGGGCTCCTGTCCGGCGTGGATCGCCTTCGTTTCGAACTGCAGCTCGCCGGGCTCCATCGCCCAAGCGTACCCAGGTCAGAGCTGCGCGAAGAGGCCTCGAAGCGCCCGGCTCGTGAACCCGGGCTGCTCGATCCACGGGAAGTGGCCGCACTGCGGGACGCGGGCGACGCGGGCGCCGCGGATCAGCTTCGCGGTCTCGAGCGCTCCGCGGAGCGGCAGCGGGTCCTGGATGCCGTGGACGAAGAGCACCGGTAGCCGCCGAACCTTCGGCAGGCCGGTCTCGAGCGTCCTCGCCTCGAAGTGCGCGGCGACCGACTTGAACGTCTCGGCGGCGCACTCGACCCCCCGGCGCGCGGGCGGCCGCGGCGCCTTCGCCGGGTCGTGGAAGTAGGCCGGCCAGAGGATCGAGTGTGACTCGACGAGCTCCGCCTCGGTTGCCTCGCCGGCGTCCTCGCGCTCGTCGATCTCCTCGACCCGCGCGAGCTCCTGGGGCGTGAGTGATCGGGTCAAGGCTGCCTTGAAGTCCGGGAAGACCTCGTCGGAGGCTCCGAGCGTGTCGATGCAGATGACGCCGTGGAGTCGCTCGGGGTGCGCGACTGCGAGGTGGAGTGCGAGGTGCCCGCCCCAGGAATGGCCGATCGCCCACGCCTGCGCGAACCCGAATGCGTCGAGGACGTCGAGCGCGTCGGCCATGTGCGTCTCGACCGTGTAGGGCCCCTGGGAAGCGGAGGGGGCGATCCCACGCTGGGTGTAGCGGATCGAGGTGAAGAGAACGCCGAGCTCGGCGGCGCAGCCTTCGGTGTAGTCGGCAAGGCCGGGGCCGCCGTGGAGCAGGAGCGCGGGAGCGCCTTTCCCGCCGACGTGGCCGGAGAGGAGGGCACCGTCCCTGGCCTTCAGCTCGAACGTCCTCTCTTCCACCAGGCTGAATTTACAGTGGCCTCCGGGCGGGAAAGCCCACGGCTTCGGCCGTGGGACGGATAGACCGGCCGCGGCGAAGCCGCGGCTGGTTTTGGAGTTGACTGGGAATGGCCGCGCTTGTGCCTACAGTGGGGTGATGGGATGCGGCGCTAGGAAGAAGTGTCTGCGGAAGGCTTACTGCTTCCGGTTGGAGCCGAGCCGTGCGCAGGAGGGGTGGGCTGGCGCGTTTCGCGGGTGCGCGTCGTTTCGCTTGGAACTGGGCGCTTGATCGCCGCCGCGGCTTCTACGCAGAGCACGGCTGCGGGATCCCGGCCGCGCAGCTTTCGGCGGAGCTGACAGCGCTCAAGCAGGCGCCCGGGACGGCCTGGCTGGCCGAGATCGACTCGCAGCTTCTCCAGCAGGCGCTCGCCGACCTGAGCCGCGCCTACACGAACTTCTTCGGGCATCGTGCGCGCTTCCCGCGCTTCGAGAGCCGCAAGCGCGATCAGGCCCGTTTCCGCATCCCCCAGCGGGTCGTCCTGCGTGACGGGCGGCTCTACTGCCCGAAGCTCGGCTGGATCCGGGTGCGTCAGTCGCAGCCGATCGGGCCGGGCGAGACCGTCAAGTCGGCGACGTTCAAGCAGACGGCGACCGGGCACTGGCAGGTCACGCTCGTGGCCGAGTTCTAGGCGCCAGCACTCGCGCTGCCTCGGCTCAGCTCAGAAGCGTCAGTCGTCGGGATCGACCTCGGCCTGAAGAGCTTCGCTGTCTGCTCGGACG
>DATKRX010000013.1:0-2799 GCA_035531915.1 Gaiellaceae bacterium
AAGTTCCGGCCCGGCCGGATACCCTGCGCGGGCCGCATGAACCACCGCCCGTTCCGCCTACTCGCCCCCCTGTGCGCGGCGTCCGTCATCGGCGCAGTCGCGCCCTCGGCGCTCGCCCGGACGGTCGTCCTGGTGCGCGGCTCCGGCTGGGGCAACGGAGTCGGGATGAGCCAGTGGGGCGCCGAGGGGTACGCGGCCCACGGTGCCGCCTACAGGACGATCCTCGCCCACTACTACCCGCACACGACGATCACGACGGCCGCCGACCGCCCCCTCCGCGTCCTGCTCGAGCAGTCGGCCTACCGGGTCAGGATCCGCTCGACCGTGCCGTTCCTGATCGTCGACGACCTCGGCCGGAAGATCCACCGCCCCGCCGGGTCGATCGTCTTCGACTCCCGGCTCGAGGCAGCCGACAAGCCGCTCGCAGCGCCCGTCCGGATCGAGCCCGGCGCGCAGCCCCTCACCCTCGACGGCCGCGGGTACCGCGGGACGCTGACCGTCGCCCGCCAGGGCGGAACGCTCACGGTCATCGACACGCTGCCGCTCGAGCTCTACCTGCGCGGCGTCGTCCCCTCCGAGATACCCGAGCACTGGATGCCGGCGGCATACGCAGCGCAGGCCGTGGCGGCGCGCTCATACGCGCTCGCGACGCTGAAGCCCGGCCGCGCCTTCGACCTCTACGCCGACAACCGCAGCCAGATCTACGGCGGCATCGCCGCCGAGACGCCCGCCACGAACGCCGCGGTCGCGTACACCACGGGCCAGGTGCTGAGCTACGACGGACAGATCATCGTCGCCTACTACGACTCCAACTCCGGCGGGCGCACGGCGCCCGTGCAGGACGTCTTCCCGGGCCTCTCGCCCGAGCCGTACCTCGTCTCCGTGTCCGATCCCTACGGCGCCGCGGCACCCAACGGCCGCTGGCTCGTGCCGCTCACCGACGAGAAGCTGTCACAGCAGTTCGGCTTCGCGATCGACGACGCGCGCGCAATGCACGTCGGGCCGGGGATCGCGAGCAGCGTCGAGCTGCTCGGGCCCGGCGGATCGAGGACGCTCACCCCCACCGAGTTCGCGCAGGCCTTCGGGCTGCGCTCGCTCCACTACGCCTTCAGCGTCCTCTCGCTCGACGCCCCGGCACCCGTGCGGACGGGGAAGGCGCTCGTGCTGGCCGGGTACCTGCGCGACATCGGGCACATCGAGCTCCAGCGGTTGCTTCCGGGCGGCGGGTGGCAGCACCTCCGCGCCGTGCGCGCGCGGCCGGACGGGCGGTTCGTCGAGACTCTCCGGGCCGTCGCGGGCGAGTACCGACTCGCGGTCGACGGGATCGCGGGGCCTGTCGTGACGGCCGTCGTCCGGCTCGCCTCACACACGCGGCCCTAACTCGTGCGCGCCGGCCGGCGAGGGCGACCGGCTGCGCGCAGAGATCCACAACGGCAAGAGTGAGAGAGCGTCGATCCGCGCGCGCAATGATGGTGGTTTCCGCACCCGGCCGCGAGAAATATCACGGCGAGAGCCTCCTCACGGCCGGCCGGTAAAGACCGATAGCCCCGTCGTGTCGGCGACTACGTCCATCTCCAGAGCCGGGGGAGATGGCCTTCCTCCACCAACCTGGCCGCGACAGATGCCTCGGTGCGCTCGCGTTGCGATGCGGAATGGATCACCAACGTTGAGAACGGGACGAGGTCACGCCGGAACTGCCACGGCGAATCGCCCTGAGCGGACCCCGCGACAACCTCGCGAGATCACCCGCCGTCGCAGATGGGAGGTATAAAGTCTCCACGGTCGGTAACGCTGACAACGGCGCGGCGGCAAAGTGCCCTTCATTGTGCCGCCGCCGACGGCGGCTTACATGGCCAGATCGGAGTTGGGAACGTGGAGCCGACCGTCAACGGTCGAGACGTTCACCTCATCTAAGGCCGGTCCTCACGCAGGCCGCTTGGCAGTTATATATGGAGCTCGAGCAGCCACGCGAGCTCGCAGATCGCCGCGATCGCGAAGAACCACGCGGACCACACGACGGCGCGTCCATTGCCCAACCTGGTCGTTACGACGTACCCGACCCGTATCAGCCACGCGGCGACGAGGCTGAGAAGCGCCAGCAGTGGCCGGGCGTCGGAAGCGATGGCCCAAAAGACCACGGAGATTGACCAGGCCGCGGCACGAGACCAGCGAGGCGCACGAGATCCGGCGAGGTGCGCGGCTCCCTGACGGGGATCAGACACAGCAATGTTCTACCCAGGACAACGGATCTGCACGCTTCCTGCAACCCCGGAGCTGTCTGCGGTCGAGATCGAGCTGCCTGGCCTCGAGCGCGTGCAGAGCGCCGCGGCGGTTCCCCTGCTCGCCCACGGCGAGCTGACCGGGGTGCTCTACCTCGAGAGCGAGCGGGAGGGCGACTTCAGCCCGGGCAAGGAGCGTCTGCTTCGGATCCTCGGTGGGCAGCTCGCCGCCGCGCTCGCGGTGCTGGAGGCGGATCGCGGGGAGAGCGACCCGAACGAGTCCGCGCCGGCGACGAGCGGATCGACCTCAGCGCAGGCGACTACTGCTTCGCCCCCCGCGACATCCCTCACACCTACATCGTCCGCTCGGAGCGCGCCCGCATGCTCACGACGCTCAGCCCCGCAGGGCTCGAAGAACTCTTCGTCACCCTCGGTGTCCCCGTCACCGACGCCGAGCCTCCGACCGAAGAAGTGCTCCCGCCGATGCGCGAATTGGTCCGCCTGTTCGCAGGCTACGGCTGCGAGATCGTCGGCCCCCCGCCCTCCCTCAGCGACCTCTCCTAGCTTCACGTCGACCGGA
>DATKRX010000014.1:0-4527 GCA_035531915.1 Gaiellaceae bacterium
AATCGCGCGTCGTCAGGTGCGGGATCGTCTCGAGGCCCGTCGCTCGCTCGATCGCGCAGGACACCATCAGGGAGCTGATTCCGGCGCGCGCAGTCGCGTTGTCGTTTACGTCGACGAACCGGACGAGGCCCGACTCCTCGAGCGTTCTCGCGACCTCGAGCAGACCGCGGTTTGAGCCGCCGAGCGGCGGGTCGAGCTGAACCGAAACCACGAACTCGCCCTCGCTGAGCGCCTTGCTGAGCGCGGTCTCGCGCTGTTCCTCGCCGAGCGCGATCGAGGCCTCGCGCTCGTTCACCGCGAGCCGGGCCCGGGCCGGGCGGCCCGCGTCGATCGCACCGCGGATCGCCGCGATCTCCGTGGGCGTCGTCCCGCAGCAGCCGCCGATCACGCGTGCGCCGAGGTCGCGTGCCTGCGCGGCGAACTCGGCGAAGTAGTCGGGCGTCGCATGCGGATAGATCACCTTGCCGCCGAGCAGGCTCGCGAGGCCGATATTCGGAAGCGTGGCCAGCGGGCGGCCGCCGTCCTGCATCTGCTCGAGCGCTGTGAGCGCGGCGAGCAGACCGGCGCCGTGGTTCGCGCCCATCGCGGCGATCTCCAGATCCCCAAGCCGGTCGGCCGCCTGGCGCGCGGTCACGCCAGCGAGCGTCTCGGCGTCCTCGTCGAAGGTCATCAGCGCCACTACCGGCAGCGACGAGACGCTCCTCACCGCCGCGATCGCATCCTCGAGCTCCTCGAGATCGTAGAACGTTTCGAGCATGAAGAGATCAGCCCCCCTCCCCTCGAGGATGGCCGCCTGCTCCGCGAAGAGCTCGTGCCGCCTCTCGACCGCGACGGCCTCGCCGAGCGGGCCGATTGCACCGCCGATGAACACGTCGCGACCGGTGAGCTCCCGCGCCTCGCGGGCGAGCTTCACCCCGGTCGAGTTGATCCGCTCGAGGTCGTCCTCGAGGAAATGCGACGCGAGCTTTAGGCGATTCGCCCCGAAGGTGTTCGTCTCGATCAGCTCCGCGCCTGCGTTGATGAAGCTCACGTGAAGCGATACGACCGCCTCCGGCGCGCGGATGTTCGCCTCCTCGGGCGCACGCAGACGGGGGACTGCGGCCGTCAGGAGCGCTCCGAGGCCGCCGTCGGCGACGAGCGGCGCTCCTTCGCCCAGGCGTGTCTCGAATCGGCCAGCCACCCCCGGAACCTAGACAAATCGCCGCTTCGACCGATCGCCAACAAAGTCAAGTGAAGCGGTGAACCACCTAATCGGGGATAGATCAAGCGTCCGGACCCGTCGATGATGGGGGGTGTTGAGGCGGCCCGATGTGGCGGGGCCGGCTTGGCACATAACTCTCAAAGAATCCCTGGCCTGGGAACTGACGGCAATCATTCCTGCGGCAAGGGTTACGGCGGCGGCTGAGAGGCCGCCGTCAGTCTTTTGGTCCCGCGCGCTGCGCGAACGGCAACGGGCTCATGGTGCAAGTCGAGAGTTCCGCGCGACTCTGTGAGGTGCGTCGACGTGCACCGTTCGGCCCGCGCGTCGGGTCAGTCGCGGATCACTCGGCCTTCCATACCTCCGGCGACTGTGATCACCTGGCCGGTGACGTGGCCCGAGAGAAGCGGAGAGCAGAGCTGGACGACCTGGGCGGCCACATCCTCTGGAGTCGCGACCTTCGGGAGGGCCATCGTCCGGATGACCCTTGCGACGGCGGCTTCGTCGAGGACGTCTCTCGTCATCGGGGACACCGTCCAGCCGGGAGCGACCGCGTTCACGCGCACGTTCGGGTTGCGGCGGACGACCTCGTTCTTCAGGGAGAGCAGGAGGCCGCCGAGGATCGCGGATTTCGCCGCCGCGTAGTCGGCGTGGCCGTGCTCGCCGAAGCGACCGGCGGTCGAGCCGACGAGGACGAGGGAGCCCCCGCGGTCGCCGAGGTTGCGCAGGAAGCCGCGGGCGGTGAGGAAGCTCGCCGTCAGGTTCGCGTCCACGGTTGCGCGCCACCGCTCGAGCGACAGCTCCCAGACCGGCACGTCTTGCTCGGGCCATACGCCGGCGACCGCCGCGCATACGTCGAGCTCACCCACCTCGGCGAACATCCGGTCGACATCGGCCTCGTCGGTGAGGTCCGCCTGGACGATCGCCGCGGCACCTGTCGCGCTTGCACGCTCGCGGCCCCGGTGGTAGTGGCAGGCCACGTGAGCCCCCTCGGCGGCGAACAAGCGGACACAGGCGGCGCCGATCCCACCGGAGCCGCCGGTGACGAGCACGCGTGTCTTGTCGAGGCCTGTCTGCATCGCTGGAAAAAGAGTCTCCCAATTTGCGGAAACGTGATGTAGAGTCTCGCGCGTTGAGCGGGGAAGCCGGTGGGGGTACCGGCTCTGAGGACGGGTCTGGGTAATCAAGCCGGAGGTCGGGGTCAGGTGCTGACGGTCGATATCTCGCTTCCCGAGGTCGAGGAGCTGCACAAGCTCGTCGAAACCGGGAAGGAGAAGGGCTTCCTCACCTATGACGAGATCGTCAACGGTCTCGAGGAGGTCGAGCTCACCAAGGAGCAGCTCGAGGACTTCACCACGTACCTGATCGACCACGGCGTCGAGCTCGTCGAAGGTGAGCAGAACAAGTCGCTCCCGCACGAAGAGCCGCTCGTCCCCGAAGAGAAGAACTCGCCGAAGCTCGACCTCACCGTCGAGCCGTCGCTCGACTCGCTGCGGCTCTACCTGCGTGAGATCGGCAAGGTGCCGCTTCTCACCGCAGACCAGGAGGTTTACCTCGCGAAGAAGATCGAGCGCGGGGACATGAGCGCGAAGACGCAGATGATCGAGGCGAACCTGCGCCTCGTCGTCTCGATCGCCAAGGGTTACCTCGGCCGCGGGCTCTCGTTCCTCGACCTGATCCAGGAGGGTTCGCTCGGACTGATCCGCGCCGTCGAGAAGTTCGACTACCGCAAGGGCTTCAAGTTCTCTACCTACGCCACCTGGTGGATCCGCCAGGCCGTCACGCGCGCGATCGCCGACAAGGCACGCACGATCCGGATCCCGGTTCACATGGTCGAGAAGCTGAACAAGGTCGTTCACATCGAGCGGCAGCTGGTGCAGCGCCTCGGTCGCGAGCCGCTGCCGGAGGAGATCGCCGAGGAGCTTGAAATTACGACCGGGGAGGTGCGCGAGATCCTGCGCATGGCGCAGCACCCGATCTCGCTCGAGAAGCCGATCGGCGAGGAGGAGGACTCCGAGCTCGGCGACTTCGTCGAGGATGACCAAGCCGAGTCGCCCTTCGACTCCGCCTCGCTCACCTTACGCCGCTCCGACATCGAGAACGCGTTGTCGTCGCTACCGCCCCGTGAGCGCCGCGTGATCGAGCTCCGCTACGGGCTCGATGGCTCCCAGCCCTGCACCCTGGAAGAGGTTGGCAAGGCTTTTGGCGTTACCCGCGAGCGCATTCGCCAGATCGAGAACAACACGCTGAGGAAGCTGGAGTCCTTGCCCGAGGCGCAGGGCCTCAAAGACTGCGTTCAATAACCCGGCTGATACCTGCGGACGCCGTGTCCGTGCTCGGTCGTGTCGTCGTGGTCGGGCCGGGGCTGGGGGACGGTCACGCGCGTGGAGAGTGACAGTCTGTCGCAACGTCCGCGAATGTGGGTGTCGGGTCGTCAGGATGGAACGTCTCGGTCGACTGACGCGGTGCTGGCGGTTTTTCGGCGGCTGCCTCTGAGCCTGCTGCGGCCGAGACTCAGGGCGGTGGCGCATCCGCAGGTCGCGAGGTTGCCCCGAGCCGCAGTCGCTCATTCAGATACCGGCCGGACGGGCCGACCCGGTCGCTGAGCTTGCTTCCGGGTGGATCGCATCGAAGCCCTTGCCTCCTCGAGCCGATCACGAGCCTGGCCGGGCAGGTTCTCGCCCAAGGCCAGCTCCAGACCGGACTCCCGGCCTCGAGCGCGGTTAGCTCGATGGCGGGGTGAGCGCAGCCGCGATCTGGTCGAGTGCGGCTTGTTCGGCGTCGCTGACGCTCCTTCCGTGTTCTCGGTGGGCGTTTGCGACTCTGTCCGCGAGGTTGAGTACGAAGCCCTTGTAGGCCTCGATCTCCTCCGGGGTCGCCTTCTGCTCGAGCAACGAGATCGCGGCGCGGAGGTTCTTGAGGCCTGTCTCCCTCAGCTCTTCGGCCGAGTGGTAGCGGGTGTGATCGAGCGCGGGTCTGCCCGAGACGATCTCGTCGAGTAGCTCGCTCTGGCCGTGCTGCCCGCGCGCCTCCACATATACCTGCGTGAGAGCGAGCGTCTCTCGGAGTACTCCGCCTCGCTGCGCCGTGATCACGATCAGCCCGGCCGTCGACGGCCCGTGCGCCACGGTCTCCCATTCCTCCGCCGTGAAATCAGCCTTGCCCGCCATCCGCTTCTCCTTTGTTTTGCGGGGAGTTCGATGTAGGCGCAGCGTATGCGGTGAGGGACAGTGCGTGCCCCCGGAGGGGCGTGGACGAGCACCGAACCCGACGCAACCGATTTAGTCCGAGCGGCTTAGGGCCTATCCCGGAAGGGCGAGTGCCAGTTT
>DATKRX010000015.1:0-21822 GCA_035531915.1 Gaiellaceae bacterium
GCTCGTCGAGGTGCACTGCTTCTACTCGGAGCGCTTCCTGCTCACCGTCCACCGCGACGACTGCCCCGCCTTCACCGAGCTGCGCGCCCGCTACGCGAAGCGCGGCCAGCCGATCGAGCAGCCGTCGCTGCTGCTCTACCGGATCGTCGACGGCCTCGTCGACAGCTTCTTCCCGGTCCTGGCCGACTTCGACGACAGGATCGACGAGCTCGAGAACGGCATCTTCCTCAGGGCCGACGAGAGCCAGCTGCAGGAGATCTTCGCGATGAAGCGGCTCCTCGTCGGCATGCGGAAGACCGTCACGCCGCAGCGCGACACCTTCGCCCGGCTGATGGGCGGCGTCGCGCAGCTGCCCGGGCTGACCGGCGAGGACGAGCGCTACTTCCGCGACGTCTACGACCACCTGATCCGGATCAGCGACCTGATCGACAGCTACCGCGACCTCCTCAGCGGCACGATGGACGTCTACCTCTCCACCGTCTCCAACCGCCTCAACAGCGTCATGAAGCAACTGGCGGTGATCGCCACAATCTTCCTGCCTCTCAGTTGGCTGACCGGCTTCTTCGGCCAGAACTTCGGCTTCGAGATCAAACACATCGGCGGGACGGGCGCCTTCATCGCGCTCGGGCTCGGCAGCGAACTCCTCGCACTCGCCGTGCTGCTCGTCTACTTCAAGCGGCGCGGTTGGTTCTAAGCTCCCTCGGTGGAGATTCCGGGGATCAGGATTCACCGGCCGCCGCCCCACGTCGCTGCCCGCCTCTCCGTGATCCTCGCGCTGGGGATCGCTCTCGCGCTCGATTCGTCGTCTGCCCGTGCCGCAGCGCCGGCCTCGGCATCGCCGTTTTTTCGCCTCTCTCCGATTCAGGCGCTCTCTCGAGCGGCAGGCTCCGCCACCCGTTACCGCGTCACGGTGACGAACGCCCCGCTTGGCAACGCACCGTACGCTCGCTGGTACCTGGATCTGAAGCCTCCTGCCTCATCCGGTCTCGCATGTAGCAATGCCGTTCTTCTAGGCGGGGCGCAGGTGGCTCGGAACAGGTATCTCTGGAAGAACCTGGGCACGGCGTTCGTTTGGTATCACGGCGCCAAGGGCACCTACGCCGGCCACCGTGCCTACGGTTGTGATCAGTCGAGAATCGGACGGGACGGCTATCCAGGCACGGTCACCGTCGTGCTCGAGAATGACTCGCAGCACTGCGTTGCCACGTTCGCGGGGACAGCGAGCGGCGCTCGCGCGGAGTACGGGCCAAAGCCGGTCTGCGCGCTCGGTGGCTATATCCCGCTCCCGGTCCCGCGCAGCCTTCTGCAGATCTACGCGACGGCAGACAAGGAACTGACAGCGTTGATCCACCAGGTGCAAAGCGGAACCTTGACAGGCCGAAACGGTGCGCTCGGCCGTGCGCTTGACGCGATCCTGCAGCCGCAGACCGGCGCGCTCAACCAGCTCTTCCCGCCCGTGTGGGGCTGCGGCTTCGAGGGTGTCTTCAACCAGGTGGTGCAGGTCGAGCGCGCCTTCGGCGCGCAGATCGCAGCGCTCGCAGCCGGTAGGCAGCTCACGAGCTCGACGCCGGCTGAAGATGCCGGCTACCTGAAGGCGATGGCCGGCAGCGTCCGCGCCTGCCAGCCGACGCCGACCAACCCGATCGGCGTGCCGGCGCCGGTCCTCCGAGCTGTCAATCGGCTCACGGCCGAGGCGGTCGCGCTCCGTGATCGAGCTCGCCGAGCGACCCTCGGCCCGGCGTTGCTGGAGACGAAGCTCCGTTCGCTCAGCGCAAAGTTCAACGGACTCGTGAACAAGAGCTTTCCAGTGGTTTTTGGCATGCCCTACGGCGACCTCGTCGACCGGGTGCTCTCGGAGAGCTCCTCGATCGAGCTTGCGACGCGCGCCGCCCAAGCGGGGAATACGAGTGCGGCGCTCTCGGCGCTGAAACAGGCCGCAGGCCACGAACAGGCGATCGGAAGCGCACTGCACAAGCAGGCCAAACGCTCGGCGAACGCAGCGAGCAGCGCCTGACGGTCACAAGACCGGTGTCTGAACTGCTCGGGCGCCGGGCGAACGAGCGCGCTGGGACGACCTGCAGCCGGCGGGAGGGCCGATCAGCGAGAATCCCGCTGTGGCCGGGCGGGAGATCGCCGAGATCTACAGCAAGCTGCGCGATCAGGCGCTCGGGTTCGGGAGCGCCGAGATCAAGGCGCCGCCCGTCGTTCCCGGCGGCCGAGCACTTGGAGTGATCATGGACATCGGCTACGAGACGGCCGTGGTCAGCGTCATGGGTCTCGCCGACGGGACGACCAGCATGTACATCTCGAACGGCGGTGGGACACTCGGCATCGGCGATCACGAGCACGCGGCCGCCTCGAGCAAGCGGTGGGTCGAGGTGGCCGAGACCGCGCCCGGGCTCATCGAGGGCGAGGAGGGCCCGCTCCCGTTGGAGGGCCGTGTCCGCTTCAACGTTCTCACGACCGGGCGGCGCCTCGAGGCGGAGGCGCCGGAGGACGAGCTCGCCTCGAGCGAGCATCCGCTTTCGGCGCTCTACGCCGCGGGACAGGACGTGATCACCGAGATCCGACTCGTCGACGAGGCTCGAGCAGTCGCAGGCAACGGTTAGTATTATTGCGTGCGCAACTAACAGGGCGGTACACTGTCGCGATCGAGCTCGGGATCTACACCTTCGCAGAGCTGACACCAGATCCCGAGACGGGACGCACGGTCACGCCCGCCGAGCGGCTGCGGAACCTGGTCGAGGAGATGGAGCTCGCCGACCAGGTTGGGCTCGATGTCTTCGGAGTCGGCGAGCACCACCGGCCGGACTTCGCCGTCTCCTCGCCCGCGGTCGTGCTGGCCGCCGGAGCGGAACGGACGAGCCGGATCAGGCTGACGAGCGCGGTCAGCGTACTCAGCTCCGACGACCCGGTGCGCGTCTTTCAGGACTTCGCGACGCTCGACCTGCTCTCAGGCGGGCGCGCCGAGATCATGGCCGGGCGAGGGTCGTTCATCGAGTCGTTTCCGCTCTTCGGCTACGACCTCCACGACTACGACGAGCTCTTCGATGAGAAGCTCCGTCTCTTGCTCGCGCTGCGCGGTTCGGAGCGGGTCACCTGGCCTGGCGGCCATCGAGCGCCGATCGACGATCTCGGCGTCTACCCGCGCCCGCTCCAAGATCCGCTCCCTCTGTGGGTCGCGGTCGGCGGCGCGCCCGAGTCGGCGGCGCGCGCCGGGACGCTCGGGCTGCCGATGGCGCTCGCGATCATCGGTGGGCTGCCGGAGCGTTTCGTGCCGTTCGCGGAGATCCATCGCGAGGCCGCCCGGCGCGCCGGACATGACCCAGCGACCGTCCCCATGAGCATCAACTCGCACGGCTTTGTCGCCGAGAACTCGCAAGCCGCAGCCGACGCCGCCTGGCCCCCGTTCCAGCACCAGATGACGAAGATCGGGCGCGAGCGCGGCTGGCCTCCCGTCACCCGGCAGGACTTCGACGCCGGCCGCACGCTGCGCGGGGCGCTGTTCGTCGGCAGCCCGGCAGAGGTGACCGAGAAGATCCTTTTCCAGCACGGGCTATTCGGGCAGGAGCGCTTCCTGCTCCAGCTCAGCGTGGGCACGATGCCCCATCTCGAGCTGTTGCGAGCAATCGAGCTCTTCGGCACCGAGGTCGCGCCGGCCGTGCGCTCCGCGCTTTCTGCGCCGGCCGCGGCACCCCTCGCCGGTTAACGGCCACCTTCGAAATAGGCGGTGTCGCGGCGTCGCTGCTCCTCCTCTTCCTCGGCGAGGACGCGCAGGAGCTGCCATCCGAAGGCGATAAAGAAGATGCTCGTCTGCTCGCCGTTCATCAGGATCCCGGCCAGGTTCTGGTCGCGGACCGCCGAGATCCCCCACAGCCGCGGCGCCGTGGCGTAGAAGCTGTAGAACGCTCGCGACGAGAAGACGTAGGCAAGCGAGAGCCATGGCGTGGTGATGAACCCGATGCCGAGGTAGGCGAGCACGCCGAGCGGCTCGATCCGCCGCGGCACCGCGAAGATCGGCCACCAGAAGACGAAGCCGGCCGCGACGAGCAGGAGGTGCTCGAGCTGGAGCGGCCAGCCGTCCCGGAGCGCCCAGTCGTAGAAGACGGGGACGTGAACTCCATACCACACGACGAGCCAGAGTGGCAGCGCGACGGCCGGCCTCGTGAGTGCCCCGAGCGGCCGTCCGCCAGCCGCCGCGACGCGCCGGCGCATCTCGGGCGTCAGCCCGAGGATCACGAGCGGCGGCCCCCAGTCGGCGATCAGGGCGTTCTGGAGCAGGTGCATCAGCAGGAGGTAGTGCGCCGAGAGCGTCTCGAGCGGGGAGTTCACCGGGACGACGACGAGCAGGAGGCCGAGCGTGAAGGTGGCGGCGCGGCCCGCGCCCGGCCGCTGGCGGCGAGCCGCGACGAGGTAGAGCAGCGCCGCGACGAGCACGAGCCCGAGGAAGAGGGGCTCGTAGCTGAAGCGGTACTGGCCGGTCATGCCGGTTGCCGAGCGACCGCGAGCCGCGCGCGTCGGCGCCGGCGGAGCTCGGGCAGGAGCAGGAGCGCGGCGCACGTCCCGAGGGTGGCGAGCTGCTCGACCGCCATCACGAGGCCCGCGAGCTGCTGGTCGCGGAGCGGGGAGAGCCCGAACACCCGGTGGGCCTCGCTTGCATAGGCGGGGTAGAGCGGTTGGAGGCTGAAGATCAGGACGTCAGAGATCACGGTGCCCATCGCAAAGAGCGCGGCAACGATCGCGAGGCGCTTCCCGCGCGAGAGCCGGCCGTGGCGGGCCGGGTCGACGAGGAGGTTCCACACGAGCAGGCCCGCCACGACGAAGCTCGCGTGCTCCAGATCGTGCACGGACTGGTGGCGGGCGGCGAAGTCGTACGCGACGGGAACATGCCATCCGCCGTAGGCTCCCGCCCAGGCGAGGAGCGCGACCGGTGGCCGTACGAGCCAGGCGGCGGCTCGGCGCAGCCAGGCGGCACGGCCGAGGACGCGCAGGAGCGGCTCGGGGACGACGAAGAAAAACAGCGGGCCGCGGAGTGAGAGGAGCAGAAGCGCCGGCGCCGCATCGCCGATCAGGACGTGCTGGAGCATGTGCGCCGAGAGCAGGAAGCGGTCGCCGAGCTCGTCGAGCGGGGAGACGAGCGGCAGCACGGCGGCGGAGAGCCCGAGCGTGAACAGCGCGGAACGCGCCCAGGATGCGTGATCGGCGCGGCCGCGACGTCGGAGACGGACGAACCCCTGGAAAAAGCAGACGGCCGCAACCGCAGCGGGAGCGACCACAAACGGCTCGAGTTGCCACGGGGACGAGAGTCCGGGCACGCCGTCCACAGCGGAAGCGTAGTTCGCTCGCAGGCCTTTCCGAGCTGACGCGGCTTCACTCCAGGAACGAGAAAGGAGGTAAACGCATGAAAGGAAAGCGAGCAGTGGCTGCGACCGCCTCGGCGATCGCACTCCTCGCCGGAAGCGGCGCCGCGCTGGCGGCAACCGACTCCGGTGCGCATCACGCGAAGACGGTCCATGCGGCCAAGCAGGGGACGGCCACGACGACCCCGTCGACGACCACGACGAGCAGCAGCTCGAGTGGCCAAACGTGCCCCAAATCCTCAACCGGCTCGTAGTCTCTGCGCTTCCCACCCCTGCGCCGGCCGGCGTGCAACTCGCCGGCCGGCGGTGGCGTGAACGCCCGGCACCCTCGTGTCTGACATCGGTTTCCGGGCCGAATCCGAGCATGAGCAGACGTTCGGAGGTACGGCTGCGCGAGGACGGCCGGTATCTCACACGTGCTCCACAGATGCGCTCGGTGGGAGGCCATCCGCAGGACGGCCGCGGTCTATGCGAAGGCACAGCCGGCTCACAGCGAGCTCCAACCGCGGCCGCGGATCCTTGCAGGGACAACAACCACGAGAGGAGAGTCATGCCACCGCCTACCCCACTCCGAAGTTCCCGCCGTAGGAGGCGAACCGCGTTCGCCGCCGTGCTCTCGGCGTTCGCGGTCGCCGCGGGCGCCTCGGCGGCCACGGCCGTCAGCTCGAACTGGTCGGGCTACGCCGTCACCGGCACGACGTTCTCGACCGTGAGCGGAAGCTGGGCCCAGCCGAGCGCAAACTGCAACTCGAGCACCATCGGCACGACCGCGTCTGCCTTCTGGGTCGGCCTGGGCGGCGACTCGAACAGCTCGAACACGCTCGAGCAGACGGGGACCGAGGCCGACTGTCTCGCCAACGGGACGGTCCGCTACTCGGCCTGGTACGAACTCGTGCCGAAAGCATCGGTGAAGGTCCGCCTCAAGGTAGCGGCAGGCGACAGGATTTCGGCCTCTGTCAAGGTGATCGGGACGTCGGTCACGCTGCAGCTCTCCAACCTGACCACGAACGCGACGTTCTCGAAGACGCTGAAGATGTCAGCACCGGATGTCTCCTCGGCGGAGTGGGTCGCCGAGGCGCCGTCCGCGGTCACCCCGGGCGGGACGAGCGTGCTACCTCTGACCGACTTCGGGACGGTGAAGTTCTCGAAGGCGACCGCCCGCTCGACGGGCGGTCACCTCGGCGCGATCTCGGACTCGGCATGGTCGGCGACCCGCATAGAGCTCGAGTCGACCGTCGGCCCCGGGGGCGGCCCGCGACCGTTCAGCCCGTTCGCCGCCTACAACGCCGGAGCCGCCAAAGCCGTCCCGACCGTGCTCTCCGCAGCGGGCGAGGCCTTCTCGGTCACCTTCCATCAGGACGCCTCGACCGCGACACAAACGGTTGCTGCTTAGTCGCGATCCGAACCACGCTTGTCGGGACAAGTTACAAACGTCGGGAACGCGTGTAACTTGCCCGACTGGCGCTGGTCCTCGGCCCAACGCTCGGGTGCGGCACTTATCGATCTCACAGCGCTGGCAGCCGGTTTCTCAGCAAACCCACAGGTTGCGCTGAGACCATTCAGCGCATGAACGCACAGCCGCTACCCAGTGAAGCCGGGAAGATCCTCGTCGTCGACGACGAGCCCGCGATCGTCGATGCCGTCGCGACCGCACTGCGCTACGAGGGGTTCGAGGTCGAGGAGGCACGCACCGGCCGCGAGGCGCTCGCGGCGACAATGACCTTCGAGCCCGACCTGATCGTGCTCGACTGGATGCTCCCCGACATCGACGGGATCGAGGTCGGGCGCAGGCTCAGGGAGCGCGGCTTCCGTACGGCGATCCTCTTCCTCACCGCCAAGGGCGGTGTCGAAAGCAAGGTCGAGGCACTCCGGGCCGGCGGCGACGACTATGTCACCAAGCCCTTCAGCCTCGCCGAGATCGTCGCGCGAGTCCAGGCGATCCTCCGGCGTACTGCGGGCGAGCTGCCCGGCGACGTGCTTCGCTTCGCCGACCTCGTCCTCGACGAGGGACGCCATGAGGTCTTCCGCGACGAGACCGCGATCGAGCTGACCGCAACCGAGTTCAACCTGCTCCGCTTCTTCCTGCTCAACCCGCGCCGGGTGCTCTCGAAAGGCCAGATCCTGCAGCACGTGTGGCGCTACGACTTCGGTGGCAACACAAACGTCGTCGAGACCTACGTGAGCTACCTCCGACGCAAGCTCGACGCGTGCGGCCCACCACTGATCAAGACGGTGCGCCAGGCCGGCTACATGCTGGACGCCGCACAGCGCTAATGCGTCGCGTCTCCCTGCGCCTCCGGCTGATCCTCGCCGTGATCGCGCTCGCGGCGATCGGCCTTGTCGCCGCGGACGTCGTCACCTACCACGAGCTGAGCTCGTTCGAGATCTCGCAAACGGACGCCTCCCTCGAGGCGGCACACGCCGCGGTGCTGGGCTCGCCGGGGCCGCCACGGTTCCACCTCGGTAACGCGGGCGCCTCCCGCGCGGGGCTCGGTTCCGGCCCGGCCCAGCACGCTTCGATCCAGCCGGAGATCGGTCAGTTCTCCCAGGCACACGGTTTCTACATCCAGCTGCTCAACCTGAGCGGGGATGTCCTGGAGCAGAACTACAACCCCCAGTTCGGAAGCGCGGCGGCCACGCCGCCTGCGCCGAAGCTTCCGACGACGATCAAGCTTCCCGCGGCAACGAACGGGCCGGACCGGGTCACCTACTTCACGACCAGCGCAGTGACCGGTGGCATGAGCTACCGCGTCCGCGCCTCGATCGAGCCGGGCGCCACGAACCGCATCCTGGTCATCGCCGCGCCGCTCACCGCCGTCGAGGGCACCCTCCACCGCCTGCTCGTCGTCGAGGCGCTCGCCACCGGGGCGGTGCTCCTCGGGATCGCGCTGCTCGGCCTCTGGGTCGTACGCCTCGGCCTCCGGCCGCTCGAGGCGATGGGCAAGACTGCCTCGGCAATCGCCGCCGGCGACCTCTCGAAGCGCGTCGCGCAGACAGACGAGCGCACGGAGGTCGGAAGACTCGGGACCGCCCTGAACTCGATGCTCGCCCACATCGAATCCGCGGTCACCGCGCGCGATTCCTCGCTCCGCGCGCTCGAGAACTCCGAGAGCAAGCTGCGGCGCTTCGTCGCCGACGCCTCGCACGAGCTCCGCACACCGCTTGCCGCCGTCCGCGCCTACGCGGAGCTCTTCACCCGCGGCGCCGCCGCGCGCCCCGCCGACCTGGCGCGCTCGATGACCGGAATCAGCCGCGAGTCGGAACGGATGAGCGTGCTCGTCGAGGACCTGCTCCTGCTCGCACACCTCGACGAGGGACGCCCGCTCCAGCACGACACGGTGCCCCTCGAGGAGGTCGTGGCAGAGTCGGTCGAGACGGCGAGGACACTCGAGCCGAAGCGCCCGATCGAGGTGGCACTCGAGCCCGCGCTCGTCGCCGGAGACCGCGACCGCCTCCGCCAGGTGATCGACAACCTGCTCGCGAACGTCCGCGCGCACACGCCACCCGACGCCCACCTGCAAGTCACGCTCGAGCGGAACGGCTCCTCGGCGATCCTCACGGTGGCCGACTCCGGCCCCGGGCTCGACGAGGACAAGCTCGCGCACATCTTCGAGCGCTTCTACCGCGCCGACCCCTCTCGCGCGCGCTCGAGCGGAGGCGCAGGACTCGGGCTCGCGATCGTCTCTGCCGTGGTCGAGGCGCACAAAGGCGAGGTCGAGGTCGAGTCGGTCCCCGGCGAGGGTACTACGTTCCGTATCCACCTCCCTCTCGCGGGCGCCTGACCGCCGCATCCGGGGACAGCACACCGCGTCGGCCTACCGCTCACCCGCACGATTCTTCGAGAGGAGCCGCACGCTGAACGCCCCGAGCCATCTCGCCGCAACGGCGGCGATCGTCGGCTGCCGGCGCCTCAGGCGTTCCGCGAAGCGGCGTCCGGCCTCGTCACGACCGTCGATTCCGGCTTGTGCCGGGCCGGCCTGCCGCTCGCCACCGGGAGCGAGATCCAGGCATCCGCGACGCCGTCCTCCGAGACCGCGGCGCTTCCGTGGTGGGCGGCCGCGATCGTCCGCACGATCGCGAGCCCGAGCCCGCTGCCGCTGCGCGGGCGGGCCTCGTCGGCGCGGCTGAAGCGATCGAAAGCGCGCGCCGCGAAGCCAGGCGGGAACCCCGGCCCCTCGTCCTGCACGTGCAGTTCGACGTGGCCCTCGGCGCGCCGAGCCGACAACGTCACCGTGCCGGCTCCGTGGACGAGGGCATTCTCGACCAGGTTGGCCAGCGCCTGCTCGATCGGACGCGGATCGGCGTCGAAGACGACGTCGCGGGCCGGGTCGACATCGATCTTGCGCCCGAGCTCTCGCGCGCGCGCCGCAAATCGGTCGGCGACGCTCGTGAAGAGGGCGCTCGACGAGAGAGGCTCGGGCTGGACCGGCAGCGTGCGCTGATCGGACCGCGCCATCAGCAGCAGATCCGCGGCGAGCTCGCTCAGGCGGTCGGCGTCCTCGGCGGCCGAGCGCAGAGCCTGCTCGAGTTCCTCGTGCGAGCGGGGATGGCGAAGCGCGAGCTCGAGCTCCGTGCGCAGCAGCGCGAGCGGCGTTCGCAGCTCGTGGCTCGCGTCTGCGACGAAACGCCGCTCGTGCTCGAACGCCGCCTCGAGCCGGTCGAGCATGAAGTTGAGCGTCTCGGCGAGCCTCGAGACCTCGTCCCGGGCCCTGGGAACCGGCAGCCGGCTTCCCGGCGTCGCAGCGGAGATCGCCCCCGCCTTGCGCCGCATCTCCTCGACGGGGCGGAGCGCTGCGCCGGCGAGCAGGTAGCCCGCGAGCGCCGCGAGCAAAAGCGCGAGCGGGGAGGCGATCAGAAGCTCGTGCCGGAGATGTTCGAGCGACTCGTCGCGCACCGTCAGCGAGCTGCCGACGACGAGCGTCCCGTGGCCGGGCTCGGGAATGGCGAGCAGCCGCCACCGCCCGCTCCGGCCTGGAATCGCCACGGTCGCCCGAAGCGAGTCGCCCGCAGCCACCCGACGGCTCTGCGAAGCGTCGAGTAGTGGCGGGGTCCCCGTCGGGTCGGAGATCAGGGCGTGACCTGCCGGGTCGAGCACCTGCGCGAAGCTGACGCCGTCCGAGTCGTCGCCGAGCAGCGGGCGGCCCTTGTCGAGGCGGAGCGTCGATTCTGTGGCATGGGCGAGTAGCGCCTGGTCGGTCGACTGCAGGAGGGCCGAGCCGACTCGCGTGTAGACGAAGCCGCCAAGGGCGGCCAGCACCGCGGCCATCGCGACCGCGAACGGCAGCGTCAGCCGGACCCGGATCGGTAGGAAGCTCATCCTTCTCCGAGCCGGTAGCCGACGCCGCGCACGGTCTCGAGCGAGTGGCGTCCGAAGGGACGGTCGATCTTTCCGCGGAGATAGCGCACGTAGACATCGATCACGTTCGACTGGCTCTCGAAGGCGATATCCCAAGCCGCGTCGAGGAGCTGGACCCGGGAGAGCGCCTGGCCCGGCCGACGCATGAACGCCTCGAGCAGGACGAACTCCTTGGCCGTCAGCTCGAGCTCGGCGTCGCCGCGCCAGGCGCGGTGCAGGGCCGGATCGAGCCGGAGATCGCCGACCCGTAGCTCGGCAGGCCGCTCCGCAGGCGCGCGCCTCGCGAGCGCCCGCAGCCGCGCAAGGAGCTCGCTGAACGCGAACGGCTTGATCAGGTAGTCGTCGGCGCCAGTGTCGAGCCCCTCGATGCGGTCCTCGATCGCGTCGCGCGCGGTCAACATCAGAACGGGCGTCCAGACGCCGCGCGAACGAAGCTCGCGGCAGGTGGCGAAGCCGTTCATGCCCGGTAGCATCACATCGAGCACGATCACGTCGTAGGGGGCGGCCGACGCCATCCACAGTGCCGATTCCCCGGTCGCAGCGAGATCGGTCGGATGGCCCTCCTCACCGAGGCCGCGAACGAGCAACTGGCCGAGCCTCGGCTCGTCTTCGACCACAAGGACGCGCATCTCATCAGATTGTCATCTCGACATATGAACGCAGCGTGAAGCTCATCTGACTCTCATCGCACGCTGCTCCACTGCTCACATGTCCGCGAGCACCGATCTCGACCGGACCGGGCTCCGCCACGGCCACGGCCCCGGCGCCGGCCCCGGCCCGTTCGCGAGAGTCGGAAGGGGCGCGGTCGGGAACGGGCGGCTCACGGCACTAACGGGCGCCGTGCTGCTCCTCCTACTCGCAGCCGAAGGAGCCACGATCCCCTGGATCCGGCCGCTGCTCTCGGTTCACATCTTCCTCGGGATGCTGCTGCTCGGCCCCGTTGCCCTGAAGCTCGCGAGCACCGGCTACCGGGTCGTTCGCTATTACACCGGAGCGACCGAGTACGTTCAGCTCGGGCCACCGGCGCCACTGATGCGCGTGCTGGTGGCGCCTGTGCTCGTCCTCTCGACCGCGACGCTCTTCGGAACGGGCGTGATCCTGCTCGCCGTCCCCCACCGGGGGCTCGTCCTCGGTCTCCACAAGGCGAGCTTCATCATCTGGTTCGGCGCGATGGGGATCCACGTGCTCGCCTACGCCCTTCGCGCCGCCCGCGGCGCGCTCGCGGAGCTCCGCCCCGGATCCCGCGGAAGACGCCTGCGGCTGCTTGCGGTAGTGCTCGCCGTCGCGACCGGAGTCGCAACCGCAGCGCTCACCTACCATCTCGCCGCCCCGTGGTTCTCTCCGCACATTCGCTGAACCCCGCGGGCTGCCGAGACGCACGTTCGCAATGCTCGGAACGGTCGTGGTGCTCGCGGGCTGCGGCGCAACAGCGACCACACCGGCAACCGGAACATCCTCGGCTGCGCGCACGACTGCGCCGTCGCAGACCCGCCTGAGCGCCAAACCGCCCCGTTTGGCCGTCGTCACGGTCGGCCGTCTACCGAACGCCGCGTCTCGGCGCGCCGCGGTCTCGATCGGCGGCGGGCAGGTGATCGTGCTCGGCGGGCTCGTCGGCGGCTCCTCCTCCGACGAGATGCTCGCGGGCCCGCCCGGGAAACTTCGCCGCGTCGGCGCCCTGCCGATCCCCGCCCAAGACGACGCGGCGGCCCGGCTCGGCAACACCGTCTACCTGCTCGGAGGTTGGCAGGCGAGCTCGAGCGACGCAGTCGTGCGGGTCTCCGCCGAAGGGCGCGCCACGACGGCGGCAACGCTCGGCGAGCCGCTCTCGGACCTGGGCGCTGCGGTCGGCTGTCGCACCACATACATCGCGGGCGGCTACACCGGCGCTGCCTACGCCACCGGAGCCTCGCGTTCCACGGAGGCACGCCGAAGCTCGCAGCGGGCTTCGCGTCGACCTGCGCTACGCCGGCACGGCCTCGCTCAGCCGACGGCCTTATCTCGCCGGAGGCGTCACCACCGGTGGGACGAGCGACGCTCGCTACCCGTTCGACCCCGCCACCGGGCGAGTTCGGCATCTCGCCCCCTTCCCGAGCCCGTCTCGCACGCACCGCTCGTCGCCCTCGGCGGCTCGCTGCATCTGATCGGAGCGCCGGCGGCGCGAAGATCTGGCGGATCGATGCCGCCGGACGGGTCAGCATCGCAGGTCGGCTTCCGACGCCGCCCGCGGCAGCGGTCACGGTCGGGCAGGCGATCTACGTTTTCGGCGGAGACGGCAGCGACGCCGTGCTGAGGATCTCCCCGGTGAGGCCCTGACCAGAACTTCCCTGCACGCGCAGGCCAATCACCTCTTAGGATGAGCAGGTGTTGGGGCCAGCTGCACAAGCAGGTGGTGGGCATGGCAGAGGTGGAGCAACAACGACGTGACGGGGGCGAAGTGAACACAGACCTGAGCCGGCGATGAGCCCAGGGCTTCTCGGCGGACCGCTCGGGTGCTTCGGGGTCGCGCTCCTACTCGCAGCGCCTGGACCGCGGCTTCGCATTTTCGGGCTCGTGATCGTGGGCGCCGGGGCCGCGCTTTTGGGCGCCCAGATCGCCCCCGCAGCCCAGCGCACCGCGATCGCGCTCGGCGTCGCCGGCGCCGTCCTCGTATCCGTCCCCGTGGGGATGCTCCTGAAGCGCCGCCCATGGATCCTCGCCTTCGCGATCCTGCCGTCGCTGCCCGCGCGCCTGCCGCTCTCCCTGGCCGGCACGCAATCGCAGCTCGAACTTCCGCTGTATCTCCTCGCGTGCGCGGCCGGCGTGCAGATCGTACTCGAGACGATCGACGGCGACCGCCGCTCCCGGGAGCTCGGGCCGATCTCGGTCCCGCTCGCAGGCTTCGTCCTCTGGACCGGCCTCTCGCTGACTTGGAGCGACGACGTGCTCGCGGGTTCGTTTCAGCTGCTCGCCTACTTCCTGCCGTTCGCGGTGATCGGCGTCGCGGTCGCACGGCTCCAGTGGAGCCGTCGCGCGATCGTCTGGCTGCTGGTCGAGCTCGTCTCGCTCGCGGTCGCCTTCGCCGGGATCGGCATCTACCAGTACGAGACCCGCACCATCTTCTGGAACCCGAAGGTGATCGTCGGGAACGCCTACGCGCCCTTCTACCGCGTCAACTCGGTCTTCTGGGACCCGTCGATCTACGGCCGGTTCCTGATGATCGCGATCATCGCTGCGCTCGTCGTGGTCGTGCGCGGCGGCTCGAAACGGATCGTGCTCGTGACGGCAGCCGCGCTCGGCACGATCTGGGTCGGGCTGCTGATCTCGTACTCTCAGTCGAGCTTCGCCGGCCTGATCGTCGCAGTCGTCCTGCTGATGGCGGTCGTCTGGCGCCGCGCCGCCGTTCTCGCCGCGGGCTGCGTCACCATCCTCCTCATCTCGACCGGGATCGCGAACCCGAACATCCAGAACGCCTTCCTCAAACGCTCGGGCGCCGCGCTCAACCGCGCCACGAGCGACCGTGCGGGTTTGATCTACAACGGCATCCGGATCGCGATCGCGAACCCGGTGATCGGAGTCGGCGTCGGCGGGTTCCGCCACCACTACGCCGCGCTCACCCATCTGAAGGGCAAGGAGCCAAAGAAGGCCGCTTCGCACGATTCCCCGGTGACCGTCGCCGCCGAGAGCGGTGTGATCGGGCTCGCGCTCTTCGCCTGGATTCTCGTCGCCGCGTTCCTTGCGCTGGCGCGTGCCGGCGGTGACGCGTTCCGGAAGCGGGCGAACCTGACGGTCACGCTCTGCCTTGCCGCGATCGGCGTCCACTCGCTCTTCTACGACCACTTCTTCGAGGATCCGACCACCTGGGCGTTGCTCGGCCTGGCGGGGATGGCCGCCGGGGCGAGCTCATTCCGCGGGTTTGCTGAGCCAGGCCGCAGCCGTCCCGCGCACTCGCAGCGATACGCGGCTGCCGGTCTTGGGCGCGTCGGGACCGGCCACCCGGGCTAGCACCTCGAACCCGGGGCGGGCGCCCGCCGGCGGCCCCCAGGCCGGCTCGTCGAGCCGGATGTTGACGAGCACGTCGTGGCCGTGGAACTCGCGGCTCGTCACGACGCCGCGCGCGACCCTGAGCCCTGGGGCGCTCACCGAGCCGGCGAGCTCGATCTGCTCGGGCCGGACGAGCACGCCGACCGCGCACGGTTCGGTCGCGGGCACATTGAGCTCGACGGCGATCTCTCCGAGCACGGATTGGACGACGCCCTGCTCGAGCCTTCCGAGCAGGAGGTTGCCGTGCCCGACAAAGCGCGCCACCTCGCCGTTCACCGGGCGCGTGTAGAGCACGGCCGGCTCGTCGCACTGGACGATCGTGCCGCGCTGGAGCACCGCGACGCGGTCGGCGATCGAGAGCGCCTCGTCCTGGTCGTGCGTGACGAGGATCGTCGTCGCGCCGGTCGCACGGAGCACCTCGACCACCTCCCGGCGCATGCTCGTGCGCAGCTCGACGTCGAGCGACGAGAAAGGCTCGTCGAGGAGGACGAGCGCCGGGCCACCTGCGAGTGCCCGCGCGAGCGCCACACGCTGCCGCTCGCCGCCAGAGAGGTGGTGCGGCTGGCGGGGCTCGAGGCCCGCCAGCCCGACCAGCTCGAGCATCTCGGCGACACGCCGGTCGATCGCGGAGCGGTCGCCGCGGAGCTTCCCGGCCCGCAGGCCGAACGCGACGTTCTGCGCCACGGTCAGGTGCGGGAAGAGCGCGCCCTCCTGCGGCACGTAGCCGATGCGGCGCCGCTCCGGCTGGACGAACGTCCGGCCTCCGTCGACGACGACTCCGCCGAGCGAAATTCCCCCGGCGTCGGCCCGCTCGAAGCCGGCGAGCAGCCGCAACAGAGTCGTCTTGCCGCTGCCCGACGCGCCGAGGATCGCAGCCAGCGAGCCCTTCTCGACCTCGAGCGAGACATCGTCGAGAACCGTCTGAACCCCGAAGGACTTCCGCAGCCCCGCCACCGAGACCGATGCCGACGCGCGATGCTCGAGCCGCTTCATACCGCGCCCCCCGCGATCCGCTCGAACCAGCGCCCGAGCAGCAGGCCCGGGATCATCGCGACGAGCAGCAGCGCGAGCGCATAGGGGGCCGCGGCGCCGTAGGCGAAGTTGTTCGTGAACTGCCAGAAGCCGGTCGCGAGCGTCTCGACCCCGGTCGGGTGGAGGATCAGCGTCGCCGTCAGCTCGGTCGAGGCGAACATGAACACGAGCGAAAAGCCCGCCATGAGCGCCGGTGCGAGGATCGGCAGCGTCACGCGCGCGAGCACTGAGAGCTGGCCGTGGCCAAGCGAGCGCGCCACCTCCTCGAGCCCCGGCGGGGCCTGGGCGACCCCGGCGCGAACAGCGACCAGCGCGAGCGGGAAAAACATGATCGCGTAGGCGAAGACGAGCTCCGGGCTCGACAGGTAGAACCGCGGCAGGTACTTGACCGAGAAGTAGACGAGCGAGAGCGCGACGACGATTCCCGGCAGTGACTGGACGAGGTAGGTCGAGCGCTCGATCAGCAGGCCGAGCTTGCTGCGATGCCGCTCGACGACGATCGCGATCGGCAGCGCGGCAATCGTGGCGAGCCCGGCAGCAAGCCCGCTGTAGAGCGCAGTATCGACGGCGGCGCGGAGGATCGAGATCGGCGGCAGCGTCGAGGACGTCCCCTGGAGGAACCAGTAGCCGAGCGCGTACAGCGGTACGCCGATCGCGAGGCCGAGCAGCGCGGCAAGCCCGAGGGCGACCGGAATCGTCGCCAGGCCGAGCTTCATCCGCGGCGCCGGGCGGCTCGCGGCCGCGCGCCGCGCGGCACCCGCGCGGCCGCGCCCTGCCGCCTCGCCCCCGAGGACGAGCAGGCCGAGCAGCACGAGCACGAGCGAGAGTGCGCAGCCGGCGGTGGCGCTGTAGCCGATCTGGAACTCCGTATAGATCTGGGTCGTGAAGGTCTGGAAGCGGAGGATCTCGAACGTCCCGAACTCCGCGAGCAGGATCAGCGCGACGAGCATCGAGCCGCCGAGGAGCGCCGGGCGGATCTGGTGCAGCGTGACGCGCACGAACGTCCGCGCGCGGCCGAGCCCGAGCCCGCGGGCGACATCCTCGAGGCTACGGTCGGCACTGCGCAGCGCCGCCGCGACCGGTAGGTAGACGAGCGGATAGCTCCCGAGCGACATCACGAGCACCGAGCCCCAATACCCTTGGACGGTCGGCGCGACCGAGATCCAGCCGTAGCCGATCACGAAGTCCGGGATCGCGAGCGGCAGGACGAGCAATGTCGCCCAGAACCTACGACACGGGAGGTCTGTCCGCTCGACGCACCAGGCGACCGCGACCCCGAGCACGGCGCACACGAGCGTCACCACAGACGCGAGCCGGATCGTGTTCCAGAGCAGCGTCTCGGTCAGGTGCCGGAAAAGCAGCGGCCGCAGCGTCCCCCACCCCACCTGGAAGGCCTCCAGGATCAAAAAGACGAGTGGCAGCAGCACGAGCGCGGCGACTACCGCCCCGACGAGGAGCAGCCCCGGAGCCGGGAACCGGCGGCGCAGCGCGGTGGCGAAGACGCTGCCGCGGGCGGGAGAGAGCGCTGAGGACGGCGTGAGACTCATCTGCGATCGGGAAGTCTTCCCGATCAGACAACTACAGGAGGCTCGCCTCGCGCAGGAGGCTGATCGCGAGCGCTCCGTCACCGAGCTGCGCGACGGTGATCGGGTCCGGCTTCAGGCTCGAGAACGGCAAGAGCGGCTTCGCGGTGACGACGCCGGAGCCAAGCGGATACTCGTAGCTCTCGTCGTGGGCGATGATCTCCTGCCCGGCCCGACTGACGAGAAAGGCGAGGAACTTCTGCGCGTCCGGCTTATGGGAGCTCGACGCGAGAAGCCCCGCGCCCGCGACGTCGATCACGTACCCGGGATCGCGAGGAGCGAAGAGCTTCTCCGCCGAATGGATGTTCGAGGCCCCGATCTCGTCGCGCAGGCGGAACCAATAATAGTGGTTGATCACGCCGAGCGCGACCTGGCCGCTGTTGACTTGGGCGACGAGCGCCTCGTTGTCTGGGTAGAGGTGATTGCTCGCGTTCGCCCTGATCCCCTTCAGCCACGCGACCGCGCGCGCCTGCCCGTACTTGGCAGCGACCGCGGTGACGATCGGCTGGAAGTCGGTCTCGCCGGGGGCGAGCGCGAGCTTGCCGTTCCACTTCGGGTTGGCGAGCTCGAGCACCGAGCGCGGGAGCTGCGACGGCTTCAGGTCGGCCGTGTTGTAGACCATCGTGCTGACCCGGGCCGAGACGCCTTCCCAGTCCCTCTGGGGCGAGCTGTAGGCGGCCGAGGTCCGTGCAAGCGTCGAGGCGTCCACCTGCGCGAGGAGCCCCCGCTGCTGGAGCGCCTCGAGCGGCGGCGAGTTCTCCGTCATGAAGATGTCGGCCGGCGAATGCGAGCCCTCCTGGATGATCTGCGCCGCGAGGACGCCTTCGTCGGCGGATCTGACCGAGACGTTGATGCCGGTCTGCTTCGTGAACGCCGCCGCGAGCGCGGCTACCGTCTCGGGATGCTGGCCGCTGTAGAGGGTGAGCGTCACGCCGGGGGTGCTCTTCTTGGAGCTGCCCGCGAAAGTCGCGGCGACGATCACGACCGCGACGATCGCAGCTACGGATGTCCCGATAACGATCGTTCGGCGCACGAGTTCAGCCTTTCTTCTCATCGGAGAACCCATCCGCTCCCCGGTGTAAGGTACACCTTACAGAAACCGGAAGGTCGGCTGTGCACGCATTGAGAAAGGCGCTCGTCCGTCGTCCGGGCGCGCGTCTCGCCGAGGGGCTCGTCACGCACGTCGAGCGTCGTCCGGTCGACGTCGAGCTCGCCGCCATCCAATGGGCGGCCTACGTCGCGGCGCTCGAAGAGGGCGGGTGGGCGGCCGCCGAGGTGTCGGCGATCGAGGGGTGCCCGGACAGCGTTTTCGTCGAGGACACGATGGTGCTCCACGGCGGCCTCGCGGTGATCGCGCGGCCAGGGGCGCAGACGCGTCGCCCCGAGCTCGCGGCCGCCGAGGAAGCGGTCCGGGCGCTTGGTTACCCGGTCGAACGGATCGAGGCACCCGGTACGCTCGACGGCGGCGACGTCCTCGCGACAGCCGGCACCGTCTATGTCGGTGTGGGCGGCCGGACGAACACCGCGGGCGCCCGCCAGCTTCGCGAGCTCCTCGAGACGACGGTCGTCGAGGTCCCGATCGCAGGCGTGCTCCACCTCAAGACCGCGGTCACGACGCTCCCGGACGGCTCGGTCGTCGGCTACACGCCCCTCGTCCCGCACGCGTTCCCAGGGTTCGGAAAGACACGGTTTCGGCCGGTGCCCGAGCCCTCGGGCGCTCAGGTCGTCGTCCTCGACGAGCGCACGCTGCTCCTCGCCGCCGACTGCCCGCGGAGTGCCGAGCTCTTCGCTGGTCTCGGCTATGACGCGATCATGGTCGACATCGGCGAGTTCCAGAAGCTTGAGGGCTGCGTTACGTGCCTCTCTGTTCTGAGCTCCTGACGAACACGATGTCCATGAAGACGCTCCCACGACCGGCCATGTGCTCGCGCACGAAGTCCGCGCGCAGCTCCACCTGATTCGCGTGCAGGTCGTCAAGGAGCGTCGGCAGGTCGTCGCCGGGCTCGAGCAGCCCGAACTCGCTCAGGAAGACCCCGTCGCCCTTCTTGAGCGTGCCGCCCTGGTTGAGGATCATGCTCCCGTGCGCGATCGTCGTGACCGCGCCTCGCCGCTCGAGCGCGGCCGCGAGCTCCGCGAAGTTGACATCGTTCGTCACCTGAACAACCTTGTGCCGGTCGTTGCCGAACACGCGGAAGAAGCTCCGCGGGAAGCCCGTCTCGCTCCCGCGCGGGAACTCCATCGCAACATAGGCAGGGAGCGAGGGCTGAAGCCCGGCGTAGTGCTCGAGGCTCATGAACGGGTCGGCGAAGCCGTAGTCGTGCAGGAGGAGCATCCCGCCCGGGACGAGCAACTCTGCAATCCCGCTCACGAGCTCGACCCCCTCCCCGGAACGCGCCGTGATACTGCCAGGCGGCATCTCGGCGAGCGTGATGTCGCCCAGGGCGTCCGGCCCGAACTCCTGCGGCCGGACGCGGACGCGCCAGCCACCATTGTCGGGGCGCGCGTGTGACACCGCCTCGAACCGGCGACCCCCGTCGCCTGCGTAGTAAGCCCGGCAGGGCATGTCGTCGAGGAGCTCGTTGAGGATCACGAAGTCGAACCGCTCGCTGGTGGAGCGCACGAACTGGTTCGCATCGGCGTGGATCAGCCCCAGATTCACGGCCGGCGGGCCCTCGTCGGTCAGCAATGCGACGAGTGCCGCTTTCGGCGGCGGCCCGTTGAGCGGAGGGACCGGAGGCCCACGGCGCACCTGGTACTCGATCCCGTTCTGCTCCTCAGCGTCGGCTGCAGCCTCAAGCGAGGCGCGCGCGTACTCGACCGCAAGGTAGTCGATCCGTTCCAGCCCGGAAGCCTCGGCATCGATGAGCCGACGGAGCCGGTTGAGGAGGACGCGGGCGAAAGCGCAGTCGTTCGCGCCGATCTCGAGCACACGGATAGCCCGCTTCCCGAGCGTCGCCGAATGATGGGAGACCAAGTTCGCGACCGCCCCCGGATGGAATCCCGCCCGCGCCTCGGTGACGAAGACGATCTCGCCTCCGACTGTGTTGTAGTAGAACGAGTTGACCTCGCTCTTGGTGAGCCACGCCCCATCCGACATGAGCAGGAGCCACGGTATCCGAGCTTCTCCCGTGAGTCCATTGCGCCCGCACAAGTCGCGGGCGCTGCAATCACTTCCGAGCGCGTTTCCACGCACCATAACCGACGCCTACGGTGGAGCTGTCAGGCGTTCAGCACCCTCCGCGCGGCGCTAACGACGTCCTGCGTCTCGAATGGGTAGAGGAAGAGCGCTCGCTCGTAGCCAGAGCCGTCAATCAGGTAGGCAGCCCCCGTGTGGGTGATGTTGCGGACCGAGATGCCGGCGATCTTCTTGCGCGCCACGATCACGGCGATTCCGTAACTCTTCCAAACGGCGGCGAGCTTCGGCTCGCTCCCGACCCCCCAGCGCCATCCCGGTGCGAGATGCCAGTGGAGCGCATCCTCATGGAAGTTCACGGCTGTGTCGCCCCACGGGTCAACGCTGACCGAGACGATCGCGGGGTTTGCCGGGCCGAGTTCCTTCGAGGCCTGGCTGAGGATGCTCGCCTCGCGCGGGCAAAAATCGCGGCACAGCGGGTCGATGAACGTCACGATCACCGGCCTGCCATGGAAGGAGGCAAGCGAGAAGGGCTTCCCTTCCTGATCGACGAGACTAAAACTCGGCGCGCGCCGAACGCCCGCCGCCCAGGTCACCACCGGGGCCGACGCGGCGCTCGAGACCGACGGGGAGTCTGCCTGCGAAAGCTTGATTACGGCCCCGACGCCGACGCCGATCAGGAGGGCCCCGGCCCAAAGCGCCCACCGAAGACGCACAGGCACTGGCTGGCGCCGTCTCGCGGCGACCGGTGGCTGGTTCGTTGACATTCCAGGCCCCTCGACTGGAGGGTACCGCCCGCGCTGCTTCGGCCTGCGAGTCAATAGCAATGCGCGCTTACGTCGTGACCGTTCTCAACCCGCGCGACGGATCTCACGTCTGGCTGCCGATCGAAAACCCGCACGCCCGGCGGCTACAATCGCCGCGAGCGCCCTCTTAGCTCAGTTGGTAGAGCACCTCCATGGTAAGGAGGGGGTCGACGGTTCGAGTCCGTCAGAGGGCTTTTAGGGTTTCCCTGCTTATTGTGCTTTTGCGTTGCCTGTGGTGACGAGTTCCGCCTGTTGCGGCGTCCACCGGGCGTCCACCAGCGTCCACGGCCGTTGCTGCGCGGTGCTGTACAGGTCGAGGAGACGGCGGGCGTGGTCGCCGCCGTCGCTTGTGAGGTGGCCGTAGTGACGGTCGATCATCGTGAGGCTCGCGCCCATGTAGCGCGAGAGGTCGAATGTGGAGATGCCGGCACGGAGCGAGAACGTCGCGAAGGTGTGCCGGAGATCGTAGACGCGGCGCAGCGGCTTGATGCCGGCTTCGAGCTGGGCGGGTTTCCAATGGCGAGTGCGGAAG
>DATKRX010000016.1:0-3527 GCA_035531915.1 Gaiellaceae bacterium
GTTCTGGGCAGGTTGCTCGGGCCATTTCTCGTAGATCGTCACCTTGCGCTCGAGCTCCATGTCGTCGAAGACGGCCATCTTGTCGCGGCCGACGACGGTCAGCTTGCGCATCTTGTGCGGGTCGAGCCAGGACAGGTGCAGGTGGGCGATCTTGCCGCTCGGGAAGCGCAGGAAGCAGAAGACGACGTCCTCGACCCCCTCGTTCAGGAAGGCGTTTCCGTTCGCCCAGGCCTCCGAGGGCTCTTCGCCGGTGAGGTGGAGGATGACCGAGAGGTCGTGGACACCGAGCGACCAGAGCGCATTCTCGTCCTTGCGGATCACGCCGAGGTTCTGCCGGTTGCCGTAGATGCAGAGCACCTCGCCGAGATCACCCGTCTCGACCAGCTCCTTGAGCTTGCGAACGCCTGGGTGATAGAGAAGCAGGTGGCCGGGCATCAGCACCTTCCCGCGACTCTCGGAAAGCGCGACGAGAGCCTCCATCTCGGCGGCGCGCATCGCAGGAGGCTTCTCGACGAAGACGTGCTTGCCGGCCTCGAGCGCGCGCCTTGCGAGGTCGTAGTGGGTCGGAACGGGGGTTGCAATCACGACGGCCTCGAGCTCGTGGTCGGCAAGCACCTCGTCGAAGGAGGCGGTCGGCAGCGCGTTGGGGAAGCGCTTGGCGAACTGTTCGCGGCGAGCCTCCGAGGAATCGCAGACCCAGACGAGATCGGCGAGGACATCGAGGTTGCGGACGAGATTCTGGCCCCAGTTGCCGAGCCCCACCTGAGCGACCCGGACCGGGTCGCCGATCAGAGCTTCCACACCTTTCCCTTGGCCTCGTGCCCTTTTGTCGCGTTCCTGAAGTCGACCACGATCTGCGCCCGGGAGACGACGTCGCCGTAGTCGATCGAGGTGTGCGCGGTGACGATCGCGACGCAGTCGTAGGCCTCGGGCTCCAGCGGCGAGGAGGTCATTCCGTCGAACTCCGGCACGTGCGGGTCGTGGTAGGAGACGTTCGCTCCGGCCGTCTTCAAAAGCTCGATCAGCTTCTCGGCGGGCGTCTCCCGCATGTCGCCGATGTCGGCCTTGTAGGCGACACCGATGATCAGGATTCTCGAGCCCGAGACGGACTGCTGCAGCCCGTGGTTCATCGCCTGTGAGATCACCGAGCGGCAGAAATACGGCATGTTGTTGTTGACCTCGCCCGCCAGGTCGATGAAGCGCGCCGAGAAGTCGTACTCGCGCGCCTTCCACGAGAGGTAGTAGGGATCGATCGGGATGCAGTGGCCGCCGAGGCCTGGGCCGGGCTGGAACGACTGGAAGCCGAACGGCTTGGTCGCCGCTGCCTCGACGACCTCCCAGACGTCGATCCCCATCCGATCGCAGAGCTGCGCGAGCTCGTTGACGAGGGCGATATTGACGGAGCGGTAGATGTTCTCGAGCAGCTTCGTGAGCTCGGCCGACTCGGGCGCCGAGACCTCGTGCACGGTGTCGATCGCACTCCGGTAGAGAGACGCTGCGGCGGCCGTGCAACCAGGCGTCAGACCGCCGACCACCTTGGGCGTGGTCTTCGTCGTCCAGTCGGTGCGGCCCGGGTCGACACGCTCGGGGGACATCGCGAGGTGGAAGTCCTTGCCGGCCTCGAGGCCGCTTCCCTGCTCGAGGATCGGCTTCACGACCTCGCGCGTCGTGCCAGGGTAGGTGGTCGACTCGAGCACGACGAGCTGGCCGGCCTCGAGCACGGTCGAGATCGCACGAGTCGCGGTCTCGACGTAGGTCAGGTCGGGGACTCGCTGCTTGGTCAGCGGCGTCGGGAGCGCGATCAGGATCGCCGCGGCCTGCCTGAGCTGCTCGTAGTCGGCGGTCGCGGAGATCTTGCCGGCCGAGACGAGCCGCCCGAGCTCCTCGGAGGAGACGTCCTCGATGTGGCTCTCGCCGGCATTGATCGCGGCCACGAGCTCGGGCACGACATCGACGACGAGCACGCGCTGCCCCGCTTCGGCGAAGGTCTGGGCGAGCGGCAAGCCGACGTAGCCGGCGCCGATGATTGCTACGTCGAATGTCCGGTTCACGGCCCGGAAGCGTACAGCGCGGCCGCGATCCGCTCGCTCGCATGCCCGTCGCCGTACAGCGGCGGCGCAGCGGCCGGAAAAGCCGCCCCGGCGACGGCGCCGGCGATCCCGCCAGGCTCGACGAGGACGTTCGCGCCCGCCTCGACCGTGTCGACCCATTCGGTCGAGGGCCGGACGGTCACGCAGGGCACTCGGTGCCAGTAGGCCTCCTTCTGCAGGCCCCCGGAGTCGGTGACGATCGCCGCGGCCTGCGAGGCGAGGGCCGTGAAGTCGAGGAAACCGAGCGGCTGAACCATCCGTACCTGCGGGGCGAGCTCGATGCCGCTGGATTCGATCACCCCACGGGTGCGAGGGTGGGCGGGGAAGATCGTCGGGCGCCCGATCCGGTTCACGTCCGCGACGATCTCGTGCAGGCGCCCGGGCTCGACGTTCGCCTGCCGGTGGATCGTCAGGAGCAGGTACCCGCCGGGGTTCGCGTCGAGCCGCTCGAGGATGCGCGACCTCGCGCGGGCGATCGGGGCAAAGAGCCGGTTCGCGTCCGCCATCACGTCGCCGACAACCTCGATCTCCCCGGCGGCGCCCTCGGTTCGTAATTGGGCGGCTGACCGCTCGTCGGGGCAGAGAAGCAATGCCGCGAGCCGATCGACCGCAATCCGGTTGCGCTCCTCGGGCATCTCGAGGTCGAAGCTCCTCAGGCCCGCCTCGACGTGCGCGAGCGGAGTCCGACCGGCTGACTGCGCCCCCGCGAGTGTCGAGTTCGTATCTCCGAGGACGAGCACCCAGTCGGGGCGCTCCGCCGCGACCGCCTCGCGGATCCCTGGGATCATTTCCGCCGGATCGGAACTCGAGAGCCCGAGCTCGTGTGCGGGCGCCCCGAGCCCGAGCTCGTCGAAGAAGATCCCGGACAGCTCCCTGTCGTAGTGTTGCCCCGTGTGCAGCACGGCCTCGTCGATACCGGCCGTCCGCAACGCTGCCGAGAGCGGCGCCGACTTGACGAACTGGGGCCGGTTCCCGACGACCGTGAGCACACGCATCGCCGCTACACTACGCCGCCCTGCGGGCCGTTAGCTCAGTTGGTAGAGCAGGGGACTCTTAATCCCAAGGTCGAAGGTTCGAATCCTTCACGGCCCACTGCATTCAAGCCAAATCCGGGCCGTGGCGGAAGAGGCGGGTAAGAAACGGGTAACAATCTGCTAGGCTTGGTGTCGTCCAAGGCCATCCCTAGCGTTCGGAGGAACCCGTGATGACACCCCGGAAAGCAAGCCTCAGAGTTGCCCACGAGAAGGGCTGCCCTGTCGGCCAGGCGACGTCGCTCGACAGTCTCGAGCGGTGCACATGCAAGCCCAGCTACTACGTGTTGTGGCGCGACCGAACGGGCGCGACGAAGAAGTCGCCGCGCGTCCGTGATCGTCGCACCGCCGACAAGGCGCTCCGCGCACAGCAGGTCGAGATCGACCAGGGGAACATCGGCTACCA
>DATKRX010000017.1:0-16577 GCA_035531915.1 Gaiellaceae bacterium
CAACGCCAACCGCTGCGCGCTCTTCGGACGCCGCGCCCACCGCTCCAAGGTCGCCCGCTCATCCTCGCTCAACACCAACTCGGCCTTCGCCGGCCCACGCTCCACCACTGCCATCAGAGCCTCCCATCGTCGCTGACGAAAGGCCCCAACGTCGAGCAAACACAGAAAATTCCCGACTGGCTACAAACCTCTGAGGCAGGACACTAGCTCAGCGGCGAACGCGCGGGCGAACTTACGAGCCAGACCACTTATCCTTCGGGCGCGGCCCGCGGCGGGCCGCCGCTTGCGAGGAAGTCCTGTTTGCGAACGAGCGCGAACGCGAGCGCGGCGCCGACTCCGGCGACGGCGGCGCCGACCCAGAGGATCTCGTTCAGAGCGGAGACGAAGGCCGCATGGTCGAAGAACGGAATCGCTCCCGACGGGATGATCGGAACCGGTCCTCGGGAGGGATGGGTCGTGACGTATGCCGTGATCTGGTGTTGGAAGATCGCGCCGAGCCCCGCGATCCCGGTCGCGATCCCGACCTGCCGGAAGGTGGCATTGATCCCAGAGCCGACGCCGGCCTGCTCTCGTGGAACGGTCGAGATCGCGGTCGTGGCGAGGGACGGGTTGATGAGCCCGATCCCGATCCCGCCGACGATGAAGCCCGCGAGCAGCACCGTCCAGTGCGAGCTCGTCTTCACGTGCGCCATCAACGCCATCGAGAGCGCGACGATCGCGAGGCCGCCGCCCATCAGCAACCGTACGGGGGCATGCGCGGTCAGCTTTCCGGCGATCGGCGCGGTGAAGAACGCGAGCAGGGTGATCGGCAGGAAGCGCAGCCCGGCCTGGAGCGGCGAGTAACCGAGGATGTCCTGGATGTAGAGGGTCAGGTAGAGGAACATCGCAAACAGCGAGGCCGAGAGGCAGAAGGCCGCGATCTGCGCGCCTGCGAACGCCGGCACCTTGAAGAGGCTCACGTCGAGCATCGGGGTGGCGCGGCGCGATTGCTGGACGAGGAACCCCGCGATCAGCACCGCGGCGAGGACGATGAACGTGACGATGAACGCGCTCGACCAGCCGCGCTTGTTGCCTTCGATCAACGCGAAGACGAGAGAGAAGATCCCGCCGGTGAGCAGCACGAGCCCGAGCGGGTCGATACTGCCGTGCTGCGGGTCCTTCGACTCGGCCAGCTTGGTGAGCGTGATCGCGACGGCCGCGACTCCGATCGGGATGTTGACCAGGAAGATCCAGCGCCACGAGAGCTCGGAGGTGAGGATCCCGCCCGCGAGCGGCCCGACCGCGACCGCGGCGCCCGTCGTCGCGCCCCAGATCCCGAAGGCGGTGCCGCGCTCCTTGCCGTGAAACTCCTGCGAGATCAGCGCCAGGGAAGTCGCGAACATGATCGAGCCGCCGACTCCCTGGACGGCGCGCGCGATGATCAGGAACAGCGGGTCGTTCGCGGCGCCGCAGAGGGCGGAGGCGGCGGTGAAGATCACGATTCCGGCGGCGAAGATCCGCTTGCGCCCGAACAGGTCGGACATCGAGCCGGCGGTGAGGACGCAGGTCGCGAGCGTCAGCGCGTAGGCATCGATCACCCACTGGAGGTCACTGAACGACGCGTTCAGAGATCTCTGGATCGCCGGCAGCGCGACGTTCACGATCGTGATGTCGAGCAGCAGCATGAAGATCGCCACGCAGACCGACACGAGCGTCCACCACTTGCGCGCCATCGCCGGGACGATAGTGGCGGAGGCACTGGCCGCGCAGGCCAGCTTCTCGGCTGCTCGCGAGCACGTGCCGCGAGGGCTCGCCGGCCCTGCATTCACGCGCTCGACGAGCCTGCGGGATCTCCGCGCCGGAGGTGCTTTGCCTTCCCGCGGGATGCCCACCCACGTTTGAGAGGGGCCCGTCCCTACACTGAGCCGGGTGCAGGAGGTTCTCGATGTCTCGAACGCAGTCGCCGCGGAGCTCGCGGGGATGGGCGACGCCGTGCTCGACGCCCTTCGCGACCGTCTCGGCTGCACGATCCGGCTGCGCGGCAACCAGCTGACCCTCGAGGGCGATGATCCGCAGGTCGCCGAGGCGCGCGGGGTGATCGGCGAGCTCGTCGAGCTGATCGAGGACGGCCATCAGGTCGGGGCGCAGACCGTCGACGCGGTGCTGGGCGCACTCGAGGCCGACCAAGACGTGCGGGAGGTGTTCGACGACGTCGTCTGGCGCCACCGCGGCAAGTTGATCGCCCCCAAGACGGTCGGGCAGAAGGCCTACGTCGATGCGATTCGCCGCTGCACGATCACCTTCGGGATCGGGCCGGCCGGGACGGGCAAGACCTACCTCGCGATGGCGCTCGCCGTCGCCGCGCTGCAAGAGAAGCAGGTTGCGAGGATCATCCTCACCCGGCCAGCGGTCGAGGCCGGCGAGCGGCTCGGGTTCCTGCCGGGCGACATGCTCGCCAAGGTCGACCCCTACCTGCGGCCGCTCTTCGACGCGCTCTACGACATGCTCGACCCGGAGCGCGCGAACACCTACATGGAGCGCGGCACGATCGAGGTGGCGCCGCTCGCGTTCATGCGCGGGCGAGCGCAGCCACTTTCGGCCGCCGTGTCGACACCGGAGGGATTCCGGCCGATCGGAAGCCTTCGGGTTGGTGATCTCGTCACCGGATCGGATGGACGCCCGACGCCGGTCATCGGCGTGTATTCGCAGGGCCCCAAGAAGGTGTTCCGCGTGCGTAGCCAAGACGGCGCCACGACCCTCTGCTGCGGCGAGCACCTTTGGCGCGTCTTCACGCCCGAGGACCGTCGGCGTGGGAAGCCGGGCCGCGTTCTCGAGACTCGCGAGTTGATCGGCCGTCTCGAACGAGCGCACCAGCATCGATACGAGCTCCCGCTGCTGTCGGCGCCGGTCGAGTTCGAGTCGCGCGACGTTCCGCTCGACCCGTACGGATTGGGCCTTCTCCTCGGTGACGGCTGCCTCCAGACCAGGACGACGCCGACGTTCGCGACCTCCGACCCGGAGCTGGCCTCTGCCCTCGAGGAGCTGCTCGATGGAATCGAGCTGCGGCCGAAGGGCGCCTACGATTACGAGCTTCGCCACGTCTACGGCAGCCGCGGCGGCGTGATCGTCGCCAATCCTGTCACGAGCGTCCTTCGCGAGCTCGGGTTGGCCGGCACCTACTCGCACTCGAAGTTCATCCCGAACTGCTACCTGCACAACGGTGTCGATGTCCGTTCCGCTGTACTGCAAGGGCTCCTTGACAGCGACGGCAGCCCGGTTGCGCAGCGAGGACGGACATGCCGCCTGCAGTACACGACTTGCTCGGAGGCGCTCCGAGACGACGTCGCGTACCTCGTTCGCTCGCTCGGCGGCGTCGCGTATTGGCGCCGGCGCGAAGCGCACGGCCGGCCGCCAGGGTCGGTCCGCGGGCGCCCGGTCGAACACCGGCTCGACTCGTTCGTCCTGGACATCCAGCTGCCGCCCACGATCGAGCCCTTCCGCCTGCAGCGCAAGCTCGCGATCTACCGGCGCCACGGAGGCGGCCGCCCGCTGCGATTCATCGACTCGATTGAGCCTGCGGGCGAAGCGGAAACGGTCTGCATCGCGGTCGCAGCCGCCGATTCGCTCTATGTCACGGACGATTTCCTCGTCACCCACAACACGCTGAACGACAGCTTCATCATCCTCGACGAGGCCCAGAACACCTCGCCCGAACAGATGCAGATGTTCCTCACCCGGCTCGGCTTCGGTTCGAAGGTGGTGATCACCGGCGATGTGACCCAGGTCGACCTGCCCCGCGACCAGCCCTCGGGCCTGATCCAGGTGCAACCGATCCTCGACGGGATCGAGGGGATCCGCTTCGTCCGCTTCGACCACCGCGACGTCGTCCGGCACAAGCTCGTCCAGCGCATCGTCGAGGCCTACCGCGAGCACGCGGAGGAGACGGGCACCGAACGGAGCAGATAGGTCTGTGCTGACCGTCGAGGTCGACAACAGAAGCGGGGCGGAGGTCGACGAGGGCGCGGCGGTCGAGTTCGCCTGCGCCGTCCTGCGGTCAGAGGGGATCGACGAGGGCGAGCTCGGTCTCGCGTTCGTCGCCGCCGAGGAGATGCGCAGGCTCAAACGCGACCACCTGGGCATCGACGAGGCGACCGACGTCCTCTCCTTCCCGATCGACGGCCGCGACGAGCTGCCCGAGGGCCTACCGCGAGCCCTCGGCGACGTCGTGCTCTGCCCGCAGGTCGTCGGCGAGCAGTGGCGCGCGCCGCTCACCCATGGCCTCCTCCATCTGCTGGGCTACGACCACGGTGATGAGATGGAGCGCCGCGAACGAGAATGGTCGGACGAGCATGGATGATCTACACGCCGCGTTCTCGATTCCTGCCGCTCGACCCGTCCCGGCGCGCGCGCGGCCCGGAGTGAGAGCGTGAGCCAACGCTCGCCCCGCCTGCTCGACTCGTTCAACTACGCGTTCGAGGGAATCATCCACGTGCTGCGGACGCAGCGGAACATGCGGCTCCACTTCGCCGTCGCGGCGGTCGTGCTCGTGATTGCGATCGTCGAGAACGTGACCAAGATCGAGCTGATCTCGCTCCTGCTGGCGATCGCGTTCGTGCTGATCGCCGAGATGATCAACACCGCGATCGAGGGGGCGATCGACGTCGCGACGAGCTCGTTCGACCCGATGGCGAAGCTCGCGAAGGACATCGCGGCCGGCGCCGTCCTGATCGCCGCGATCAACGCCGTCGCGGTCGGCTATCTCGTGTTCTCCGGCACCGCCGCGAACCGCACCTCGCGGCTGATCGACAGAGTCAGGGACGCCCCCGCCGAGCTGACCCTCGTCGCGCTCGTGATGACCGTGATCGTCGTGATCGGGATCAAGGCGTTGACCCGCAGCGGATCCCCGCTGCGCGGGGGCCTTCCCTCGGGGCACGCGGCGGTCGCCTTCGCCGGCTGGATCGCGCTCACCTACGTCACGGGCTCGAGCCACCGCTTCCTCGTCTCGTCGATCGCGTTCATCCTCGCGCTCCTCGTCGCCCAGACCCGCGTCGAGTCGGGCATCCATTCCTCACTCGAGGTGCTGCTCGGCGGCCTCCTCGGAGCGCTGACGACGCTCGCGCTCTTCCAGTTCTCGGGATGAGCACACTACGGAGATGAGTCACGATCTGGTCGAGAAGGCGGAGGCCGCCGCCGCGCGCGCCTACGCCCCCTACTCCGGCTACCTCGTCGGCGCCGTCGTCCGCGCCCGCGACGGGCGCGAGTACGCCGGAGTCAACGTCGAGAACGCCGCCTACCCGCTCGGGCTCTGCGCCGAGAAGACCGCGATCGCCGCCGCCGTCAGCGCCGGCTGCCGGCCGGGCGACCTCGAGGCGATCGGCATCACCGCCTCCCCCTGCGGCGGCTGCCGGCAATGGCTGCACGAGTTCCGGGTCGACGAGGTGAGCTACCGCCACGCGGACGGGACGACCCGCACCACCACCCCGGCCGAGCTCCTGCCCGAGAGCTGGAACCTCCCCGGATGAGGTCGGGCTTCGCCGCCCTCGCGGGCCGCCCGAACGTCGGCAAGTCGACGCTCGTCAACGGGCTCGTCGGCGAGAAGGTCGCGATCGTCTCGCGTGTCCCGCACACGACCCGCCACCGGATCCGCGGCGTCTGGACGCAGGACGACGCCCAGCTCGTCCTCGTCGACCTGCCCGGCTGGCAGAAGCCGATCGACATGCTGACCGCTCGCATGCAGAACCGCGTCGACGAGACGATCGCCGATGACCTCGACGTGATCCTGCTCGTCGTCAACGCGCGGGAGCGGATCGGCGCCGGCGACCGCTATATCGCAGGTCGCATCTTCTCACTCGGGATTCCGGTCGTGATCGTGGTCAACAAGGTCGATCGCCTCACGGGCGGCCACATCGCGGAGCAGATGAAGGCGGCGGCCGCGCTCGGCGACTTCCACGCGGTCCACCCGGTGAGCGCGAAGACCGGGGACGGGCTCGAGGAGCTCCGCTCCGATCTCGTGTCTTTGCTCCCGGAGGGGCCGCTCCTCTACCCGCGCGGCGAGGTGACCGACATGCCGCTCGAGGCGCGCATCGCCGAGCTCGTCCGCGAGCAGGCGCTACGGCTGACCCGCGAGGAGGTCCCGCACTCGCTCACCGCCGAGGTGGTCGAGATCGACGAGCGCCGAGTCCACATCCGGCTCTACACCGAGACCGAGAGCCAGAAGATGATCCTGATCGGCAAGGGCGGTTCGATGGTGCGCGAGATCGGCCGCTGGGCGCGCCCCGGGATCGAGGCGCTGCTCGGCCGCACGATCTACCTCGAGCTGCAGGTGAAGGCTTCGCCGAAATGGCGACGGAACGAGACGATGCTCGAACGCCTCGGCCTCTGACGAGTCCGGCCTCGTCAGAGGGCGAACGTGAAGCCGGCCTTCGTGAACGCGGCGGAGGCCTTGAGCAGGTCTGCGAAGCCCTTCAACGAGGTCACGGTGGCGAGGGCCGCCAGGTTGCCGCCCTTGAGCTTCGCGATCACCGGGGCGAGCTCGTTTGCGAGCTCGCCGGCGGCGGTGATCAGCTCGGCGTGCGCGGCCTTCGCCTTGGCCGGCGGCGAGATCGCCTGCAGCTGCGTGACGGCGCTGCGGAGATCGGACTGAACCGTGACCAGGGCGGCCGCAGCCGCCTTCGGCGTGCTCGCCGCTGCGGTCGTGCTGATCAAGCCGCTGAGCTCGTGCTCGATCGCCATCATCTGGGTGAGGTAGCTGGCGCTCGAGAGCGGCGCCTTCGAACCGCCGCCGCAGCCGCCGAGCAGCAGCGCGGCCACGAGCAGGGGCAGCGCCACACGCACCCCCGCGAGCATCTGTCTTTTCCCCAGCCGGCTCACCTTCGCGCTCTACCCTACCGGCGAGGGGGCGGCCCGCTCGAGGGGCAGGGCTACACTCGATCGGTGTCGAAGGCCCCCGCACTGCCTGCAGGGTTCGAGCTGCCGCTGAAGCAGCGGCTGCCCCGCGTCGGGGCGATCGACCAGGTCGGCGTCGAGGAACGGGCGGCGGCGCTCGCGAAGCGCAGCATCAAGAACGAGTCGAAGCTGTGGGCGCTCGAGCTTGCGATCCGCTGCTGCGACCTGACGACGCTCGAGGGGCAGGACACGCCCGGCAAGGTCGCCGCTCTGTGCAGCAAGGCGGTGAGGCCGGACCCGACCGACCCGGGGATCCCCTCGGTCGCCGCCGTCTGCGTCTACCCGAACCTCGTTCCGACGGCTGTGGCGCGCCTCGCGGGCACGAGTGTCAAGGTCGCCTCGGTCGCGACGGCGTTCCCTTCCGGGCAGAGCCCGCTCGAGCTGAAGGTGCGCGAGGTGGAGGAAGCAGTCGCGCTCGGCGCCGACGAGATCGACATGGTGATCGATCGCGGCGCATTTCTCTCGGGCCGCTACGCGCTCGTCTTCGACGAGATCGTGAAGGTGAAGGAGGCCTGCGGCGAGGCGCACCTGAAGGTGATCCTCGAGGTGTCCGAGCTCGGCACCTACGACAACGTTCGCCGCGCCTCGCTGCTTGCGATGGCGGCCGGCGCCGACTTCATCAAGACCTCGACGGGGAAGCTGCCCGGCGCCGCGACGCTCCCGGTGCAGCTCGTGATGCTCGAGGCGATCCGCGACGTCTACGAGGAGACCGGCCGCCGCGTCGGGATGAAGGCCGCGGGCGGGATCCGTGCGTCGAAGAACGCGATCCAGTACCTGGTGCAGGTGCATGAGACGCTCGGCCCGGAGTGGCTGACGCCCGACCTCTACCGGCTGGGCGCGTCGTCCTTGCTGAACGACATCCTGATGCAGATGCGCAAGGAGAAGACGGGTGCCTACCAGTCGAAGGACTACTTCACCAATGACTGATGTCGCCAAGCGCACGTCGCGCTCCCCGGTGCCGAACGACTGGGCGTATGCACCTGCGCTCGAGTCGCGCGACGTCGTCTCGCTCCAGGAGCGCTACGGCCTCTTCGTCGGCGGCGAATGGGTCGAGCCCCGCTCCGGAGAGGTGTTCACCACGCTTGCGCCCCGTGACGAGGAGCCGCTCGCCCAGGTCGCCCAGGCCGGGCCCGAGGACGTCGCGCACGCCGTTTGCGCGGCACGAGAGGCGTTCCGGCCCTGGTCGAAGCTGCCGGGCAGCGAGCGCGCGAAGTACCTGTTCCGGATCGCGCGCATTCTCCAGGAGCGCTCGCGCGAGTTCGCGGTGCTCGAGTCGCTGAACGGCGGCAAGCCGATCAAGGAGTCGCGCGACGTCGACCTGCCGCTCGCGGCCGCCCACTTCTTCTACTACGCGGGCTGGGCCGACAAGCTCGAGTACGCGTTCCCCAACCGCGTCGGGCGTCCGCTCGGCGTGGCGGGGCAGATCATCCCCTGGAACTTCCCGCTTTTGATGCTCGCCTGGAAGCTCGCGCCCGCGCTCGCAGCCGGGAACACCGTCGTGCTCAAACCGGCCGAGACGACGCCGCTCTCGGCGCTCCTGTTCTGCGACGTCGTCCGCCAAGCCGAGCTTCCGCCGGGCGTCGTCAACATCGTCACCGGCGACGGCCGCACCGGCGCCGCGCTCGTCGACGCCGAGGTCGACAAGATCGCATTCACCGGCTCCACCGAGGTGGGGAAGGCGATCCAGCGCCGACTCGCGGGCTCAGGCAAGAAGCTGACGCTCGAGCTGGGCGGGAAGGCGGCGAACATCGTCTTCGACGACGCGGCCCTCGACCAGGCGGTGGAAGGGATCGTCAACGGGATCTACTTCAACCAGGGACACGTCTGCTGCGCGGGGTCGCGCCTCTTTGTCCAGGAGTCGATCGTAGGCCCCGCGATCGAGAAGCTCAAGCGGCGGATGGACACGCTGCGGGTCGGCGACCCGCTCGACAAGAACACCGACGTCGGCGCGATCAACTCGCGGGCGCAGCTCGAGAAGATCACGGAGCTCGTCGCCTCCGGCAGCGCCGAGGGCGCCGAGATCTACCAGCCGCCCTGCCGCCTGCCGGAGAAGGGCTACTGGTTCGCGCCGACCGTGTTCACGAACGTCTCGCAGAGCTACCGGATCGCGCAGGAGGAGATCTTCGGGCCGGTGCTGAGCGTGCTCACCTTCCGCACGCCCGCCGAGGCGGTCGAGAAGGCAAACAACACCCCCTACGGGCTCTCGGCGGGCGTGTGGACGGAGAAGGGCTCGCGGATCCTCTGGATGGCTGAGCGGCTGCGCGCGGGCGTCGTCTGGGCGAACACCTTCAACCGTTTCGACCCGACGAGCCCGTTCGGGGGCTACAAGGAGTCCGGCTTCGGGCGGGAGGGCGGCCGGCACGGGCTCGAGCCCTATCTCGCCTTCGACGGCGACGGTGGTTGACATTCGCCCCGCCACGCCCTCCGACGAGCAGGCGCTGACGGAGCTCGACCGGTCGACCTGGTCCTCGCTCTCGAGCCCCGCGCCGGCTCCGGGCGAGGGGTGGAGGTTCTTCGACGAGAAGACGAAGCCCGAAGACGTGCTTGTCGCGACCGTGGGCGGAGAGGTCGCGGGCTACGTCCGGCTCGGGCGGGCGACACCGCTCGCCGCGAGCGACCACGTCGCGATGGTGACCGGGATCGCAGTCGACCCGGCGCGGCGTCGGCAGGGGGTCGGGCGCGCCCTGATCGACGCGGCCCTCGCCGAGGCGGGACGGCGTGGGGCGCGACGCTTGACCTTGCGCGTGCTCGGCCCGAACGAGGCGGCTCGACGGCTGTACGAAGCAGCCGGCTTCGCCGTTGAGGGGGTGCTCCGCGAGGAGTTCTTCCTCGCAGGCGCCTACGTCGACGATGTCTTCATGGCCCGCGAGCTCGGCGGCCGTTAGAGCCGCGACCGTATCCTGATTGCGGTGCCCCGGCTGCCGGTCAAGAAGACGTACAAGCTGTTCATCGGCGGCGCGTTCCCGCGCTCCGAGTCGGGGCGCACCTACGAGGCGCAGGGGCAGAACGTCGCGCTGGCCTCGCGCAAAGACGCACGCGACGCCGTCTCGGCCGCCCGCGCCGCGCAGGCGAAGTGGGGCGGGGCGACCGCCTACAACCGCGGGCAGGTCCTGTACCGGATCGCGGAGATGATGGAGGCGCGCGCCGCCGAGTTCGCGAAGCTCTCGACCGGAAAGGCGGAGGTGCATGCCGCGATCGACCGTTGGGTCTGGTACGCCGGGTTCGCGGACAAGCTCGCCCAGGTGCTCGGCTCGTCGAATCCGGTCGCCGGGCCGTACTTCAACTTCACGGTGCCGGAACCGACCGGCGTCGTCGCGGTGATCGCGCCCGAGCAGCCCCCGCTCCTCGGGCTCGTCTCGCGGATCGCGCCTGCGCTCGTGGGCGGAAACGCCGTCGTCGCCGTCGCCTCCGAGTCGAGCCCGCTCGCGGCGATCGAGCTCGCTGAGGCGCTCGCGACCAGCGACCTCCCTGGCGGCGTGGTCAACCTGCTCACCGGCCGCCGCGCCGAGCTTGCTCCCTGGCTCGCCTCGCACATGGACGTGAACGCGATCGACCTGACCGGCGCCGAGGGCCTGCGCACCGACCTCGAACGGGCCGCGGCAGAGAACGTGAAGCGCGTCGTCCTCGGCGCCCCGGACTCGCAGAGCCTGTACGAGATCTCGGCGTTCCTCGAGCTGAAGACGGTCTGGCACCCGGTCGGGGTCTGAGCGGCCCGGATTGAAGGTCGAGATCCTCGGCTCCGGGGGAGCGGTCACGATCCCGCGGCCTGGGTGCGCCTGCCGTGTGTGCGTCGAGGCGCGTGCGAAAGGCGTCCCCTATGCGAGGACGGGCCCGAGCGTGTTCGTCCACGGCCCCGACGCGCTGATCGACACGCCCGAGGAATCGAAGCTGCAGCTCAACCGCTCGCAGGTGGGCGCGATCGCCGCCGGCCTCTACTCGCACTGGCATCCCGACCACACGGCCGGGCGGCGCGTCTGGGAGTCGCGCAACTTCGATTTCCGCTCCTGGCCACGCCGGTACGAGACGACTCCCCTCTACATCCCCGAGCGGGTGTGGGCGGACTTCGAGGCCTACTATGGGCTCGCCGATCAGTTTCGCTTCATGGAGGAGCAGGGAACAGTCGCAGTCGTGCAGGTCACCGAAAACGAGCCGTTCCGGGTCGGGGAGTTCATGATCACAGCGGTGCCGCTCGCGGCCGAGAACGCGCATGCGTTCCTGTTCGAGGGCGAGGGAAGACGCGTCCTGATTGCGATGGACGAGACCCACGGCTGGTCGCCGCCCGGGCTCGGGCCGCTCGACCTCGCCGTGCTGCCGATCGGGGTCTTCGAACACCATCCCTACACGGGCGAGCGTCTGATCCCCGAGGAGTTCTGCAAACCGCCGGTGAAGAAGGCACGCTACGGGCAAGCGCTCGAGCTGGTGCGCACCCTCGCGCCGAGGCGTGCAGTACTGTCGCACGTCGAGGAGATGGACAAGCTCTCGCACGATGAGCTTCTCCGCCTCGGAACGAGCGACGGCTGGGAGCCTGCCCACGACGGGATGCTGGTGGAAGTCTGACGACGGCCGATCCGCCACCATTCAGCGAGCTCGAATCGGCGCGCGCCGCGCAGGAGCAGGAGGAGGAGGAGGAGGTGCTCCAACTCGAGCGCGCCGGCGTCGATGCCGTCCTCGTTGCGCCCGGGCATCAGCGATCGCCCGTCCGGGGGCGCCGCCGGCCGTCCGAGCCTCCTATGCTGTGCCCGTCCCCGTCCCCGTCCCCGTCCCCGCCGCCGCTGGCGTTGCCGGCGTGGCCGCTACCCTCAGCACGATGACGATCGGCGAGCACGAGGACACGCTCGGTCAGCCTCGCGAGCTCGGAGATGCAACGGCGGCCAACCAGACCGTCGCGCGGCTGAGAGCGGCGACGGAGGTGCTCGAGTCGGTCGTTCGAGACCGGGTGATCCTGCGAGCGCTCTCGGAGGACGAACGGACGCGCTTTCTGGCCGCGGCGGGCGGCGTCTTCGATCCGGACGTCGTGGCTCGACGCCGGTCGAGCAAGGCGCGCCGGCGGCAGGAAAAGGCCGAACGTCAGCAGCGCGATGGCTCGGTGCTTGCCGAGACCGGTCTGCGCATGCTGCGCGAGCGGCCGGTGTTCACGACGCCGAACGTCTTTCCGCCGAGCGGTTTCGAGCAGAGCGAGGTCGCTGCTGATCCCGAGTTTCGCGAGCTGATCGAGCCGCAGCACTGCTACGTGTGCAAGCGGCGCTACGTCGAGATCCATCACTTCTACGATCAGCTTTGCCCCACCTGCGGCGAGTTCAACTACGCGAAGCGCGCCGAGAGCGCCGAGCTCGGCGGCCGCGTGGCCCTGCTCACGGGTGGGCGCGTGAAGATCGGCTATCAAGCCGGGATCAAGCTCCTGCGGGCCGGTGCGAGGCTGATCGTGACGACACGTTTCCCGCGAGACTGCGCCGCTCGTTACGCCCAGGAGCAGGACTTCGAAACCTGGGGAGGGCGGCTCGAGATCTTCGGTCTCGACCTCCGCCACACGCCGAGCGTCGAGGCCTTCTGCGACCACCTGAGCGCGACGCACGAGCGGCTCGACTTCATCCTCAACAACGCCTGCCAGACCGTACGGCGACCGCCGGAGTTCTACCGGCACATGCTCGAGGCGGAGACGGCTTCGGCGCAAACGATGCCCGCCCACGCCCGCACGCTCCTCGGCGCCTACGAGGGCCTCCGCGGAATCGAGATCCTGCCCTCGGCCTTGCCGGCCGAGGCGTCCGTGGAAGCCCGGCCGCCGGTCGGCCTGACCGATTCCGCGAGGCTGTCGCAGCTGCCGCTCCTCGAGGAGGATCTTCCCGGGCAGCGCGACCTCTTTCCGGAGGGCCGCCTCGACCGGGATCTGCAACAGGTCGATCTGAGGGACCGGAACTCGTGGCGCCTGCTGCTCTCGGAGGTCTCCTCGGTCGAGTTGCTCGAGACCCAGCTCGTCAATGCGGTCGCGCCGTTCGTCCTCAACGCCCGGCTCAAGCCGCTGATGCTGCGGAGCGCAGACCGCGACAAGCACATCGTCAACGTGTCGGCCGTCGAAGGCCAGTTCTATCGCCGCTTCAAGACGACCCGCCACCCGCATACCAACATGGCCAAGGCTGCCCTGAACATGATGACGCGAACCTCTGCTGCCGACTATCAGGCCGACGGCATCCACATGAACAGCGTCGACACCGGCTGGGTCACCGACGAGGACCCGGTCGAGGTCGCGGAGCGGAAGACCGCCGAGCATGGCTTCCGGCCGCCGCTCGATATCGTCGATGGCGCAGCTCGCATCGTCGATCCGATCATCAGCGGCTTCAACACGGGCGAACACGTGTGGGGCGAGTTCCTGAAGGACTACCGTCCGACCGACTGGTAAGGACGATCGTTCAGCCGTCCGCGGCCGCCGCCAAGAGAGCGATCTGAGCCGGTCGAACCTCCTCGGCCTGAAGGCCGGGGATTCCGATCAGCCCTCGCAGGCTTCTCTTTCTGGTTTCGGCGTTCTACCTCTTCCAGATGTGCGCTCGGGTTACCCGACCCGAAGTCCCGCCGTCGCCGCGGTACGTCCCGTTTTCGTGCTTGCTTGTCGGCACGGCCGCTTGGTTATCGCTCGCCGCGTCCGATCGTTTGGGCACCGGAGCGCCTGATCCGGACAGAGCCCGTTCTGGGCTGCTCCGAACCGCTCGCCTTGACCCCGCCCTGAACAGCGGGGCTTGCGACTCGTAATGGGTCAAGGGCGGGATACGCAGCCTGGGAGACGGAGGGTCTCCGGAGTGCCCGGGTGGAGGCGCCTGAGAAGAGAGCGTCTGTCGGGCCAATGGCTCCAGAAAAGGGTTCACCGAGCCGGATGCGCTTTCATCCACTGCTTCCACTGACCTTCCGCCCTCCGGCCTTGCGGCCTTCTGCGTACCAGCCCTCAGACGCAGCTTCGACTTACTCGCGCTCCGTACTCGGTGCGACGGGGAAGCTACGGCTTCGCGCATCAGAGGTCAAGGGCTCGGGAGCAAGAACCCCGCAGCGAGCGTGTTTTTCCCGTCGGATCAGGGGTGCGACGAGCGCCACGAGGAACTCCCGCGGCGGACGATCCGCGGGGGCCGCGTACTATGTGCGGCTCGCGGCGGTGGCGGAACTGGTCTACGCGATGGCCTCAAAAGCCATTGCCCTACGGGGCTTGTGGGTTCGAATCCCACCCGCCGCATTCGATCCGTCCGCCGGGAGACGGACGCGGGCACACGGCGGTCTGCGCCTTAGGCTCCGCCGTCGCCGACCCCGGGGGGGCTCGCGCGAGCGGGATCGGTGCGGTCAGGTCTCGCTGCTCGCCGGCGCTCGGCGAGTAGTAGCGCTGCGCGATCGCGGTCGGCACGATCGCAGACAGCACGACGACCGCGATCAGGAGCGAGAACTGGGTGCGGTCGATGATGTGGGCGTTCAACCCGTAGAGCGAGGTGATCGTGCCGAACGTCAGTCCCCTCGACATCAGCAGCGTCGTGAACACGGCGTGGGGTGAGGTGAAGCGGCGATCGCGATGTCGCTCACTGCGCTCTACCTCCTGGAGTTGGTAGAGGCCATTGGCTCACGCGAGCGGTTGATCGGGGGCCTCACCCCCGCGTTCTGCGGGCCAAACCCTACCCGACGACGAGCGGGAAATAGGGCGGCGAGAGCAGCAGGCCGATCCGCTCAGCGCCCCCTCCACGGGCCATCGCGAGCGCGGCGCCGACGTTGTGCACCGGCACGAAGCCGAGCTGGCGCGCCGAGGATGCATCCCGGCATCCCGCGACGATGACCGGCCCGAGCCGGCTGAGCGCGGCGTCGCACGCACTCCAGGAGAGAAACGGCTCCAGCGGATGGAGCGAGCGGCCCGCGCGGTAGTCCGAGATCGCGCGCGAGGTGAGCGCCGCCTGCTCTGCCTCGCGCAGCGCCTCACTGTCGCGGGCGGTGCGTGGATCGGCGAACAGTGCGCGGTAGGGAGACTGCACCGGTGCCGGGAAGCGCCGCTGGAAGTCGTGGAGCAGGATCGCCGTACCGCCCGGGCGCACCGGGAAGGTGTTACGCCACATTCGCAGCGCGAGCCCGAGCCCGAAGTACGCAGCCGACACCGGGTTCGGCAGCTCGCGCGGCATGAACGGCGTCGTCGGCGGGATCCCGATCACGATCGCGTCGAGCGGCTCGGCGAGCGTCGCGCCCTTGAACTCGATCGCCCGCAGCAGCGCCTCGGTGTGCGCCGCCGAGGGCGTGGCGCCCAGCACGGCCGCCGCCGACAGCTCACGCGGCACCCGCTCGATCACACTGTTTCGGATGCCCGCCGGCAGCAGGCCGAGCGCGCGCCGTAGCTTCGAGCGCGCGATCCGCTCGAGAATCTGCTCCTCGTAGGGATAGCCGCCGAACACGTGCGGAAGGTTGAGGACGAGCGAGACGCCGAAGAGCGGCACCCGTGCGGCCAGCACCCGCTCGAGCTCGATTGCGAGCGACCACCCCTGCGACGAGGACGGCTCGAGCAGCGAGGTGGCGCCCGAAGCGCGCAGGAGCTCCCGCGAGCACGCCCGCAGGAGCGCCGCCGGCCCGCCCTCGAGCACCGTCTCGGCGGCGGTCACGCACACGAGCAGGTCGGTCTCGACGAGCGCGGGGGAGACACGGATCGGCAGGCCGGCCACCGTTCCCAGCTCGACGAGCTCCGGGCTCTCGGCGTCGTGGACGATCAACCGTCCGCGAAAGCGCCGCCGGAAATCGGGCGGCACGAGGAACCCGATCTCGCGGGGCGAGGGGCGCCGCCCGAGACCGCTTGCGACGAGGATCGTCACGTGCCCGATCCCGAGCCGCTCGAGCTCGTCCACCGTCGCCGCGATCGCCTCCTGGCGCGGGTCTGGCGAGGCCGACGGGATGGGCAGGTTCGGCATCTCGATCACGACGGTCGCCGTGGCGCCCGGGCGGACGAGCGATGCGAGCGGCTCGCCGGCGAGCGGGAAGCGCAGCGCCTCGCGCGTCGCTGCGCCGACATCGCGCAGCACGTCGGTCGGCGGCGGCGGGCGCAGGACGACGCCCCCCTCGGGGAGGTCGACGACCGAGATCCGGTTGCCCGAGAGGAGCGGGACGCGGGTCACGGGCTCCGGGATGGGCGGCGGTAGCATCGATGAAGTGTCACCGAAGACATTGACGGGGGAGGAGCTCGAGCTCGGCGATGCGCCCGCGCACGACTCCGACCTCTTCCTCGTCGACGGGAACAACCTCGCCTACCGCGCGTTCTTCGCGCTCCCGGAGGAGCTCGCGACCTCCGAGGGCGTGCCGACGGGGGCGCTCCTCGGCTTCACGAACATGCTCTTCAAGCTGCTCTCCGATTACCGGCCGAAGGCGGTCGCGGTCGCCTGGGACTCGCGGCCCGTGCACCGCAAAGCGGTGGCCGAGGCGGCGGACGTCGTCTACAAGGAGGGTCGCAAGCCGATGCCGGACCTGCTCCGTGAGCAGTTCCCGCATTTCCGTCCCCTGGTCGAGGCGTTCGGGTACCGCAACCTCGAGTTCGAGGGCTGGGAGGCCGATGACGTGATCGCCACGCTCGCGACCCGGGCCGATCAGGCCGGCCTTCGCACCTGCGTCGTCTCGACCGATCGTGACGCCTTCCAGCTCTGCTCGGACAACGTCTGCCT
>DATKRX010000018.1:0-2127 GCA_035531915.1 Gaiellaceae bacterium
GCTCGCGCCGCGCTCAGCCCTCGCCGACGGTCTCCGAGGGCTGACGCTCGAACAGCGAGACCGACTCGACGTGCGGGGTGTGCGGGAACATGTCGACCGGACGCGTCCGGATCAGGCGGTAGCCGTACTCCTCGATCAGGCGCTTGCCGTCCCCGGCGAGCGTCGTCGGGTTGCAGGAGACGTACACGACCCGCGGCGCGGCCAGCTCGCCGAGGCGCTTGAGCGCCTTCCCGGCAAGCCCCGCCCGCGGCGGATCGACGACGACGACTTCGGGCTCGCCGGCGCGCTCGCGCAGGTCGCGGATCACCTCGCCGACGTTGCCGGCGAAGAAGGCGGCATTCCCGACAGCGTTCAACTCGGCGTTCTCGATCGCACAGGCGACCGACTCCTCGGAGATCTCGATCCCCCACACCGTCAACGCCTCGGGCGCAAGCAGCAGGCTGATCGTGCCGATCCCGCAGTAGAGGTCGTAGACGGTCTCCTTCCCGGTGAGCCCCGCCTCCCGCCGTGCGAGGTCGTACAGGCGCTCGGCCATGCGCGTGTTCGTCTGCAGGAACGCGTTCGGCCGGACGCGGAAGCGCATCCCGCCGATCTCCTCCTCGATCGCCTCGTCACCCCAGAGCAGCAGGCTCGGCAGGTTCGTCACCTCGGCCGGCGTGTCGTTGACCGTCCAGTGAATCGAGCGCACCTCGGGGAACCGCGTCAGCACCTCGATCAGCCGCTCGCGATCGAACCGTTCGCGCTCGTGGGTGACGAGCTGGACGAGCACCTGGCCGGTGTTACGGCCCTCGCGGACCACGAGGTGCCTGAGGTACCCCTTGGCGCTCGCCTGGCTGTAGGCGTCGAGGTGCTCCTCGCGGGCCCAGTCGCGCATCGCGTTCCGGATCCGGTTCCCGAGCTCGGTCGTGAGCCGGCAGTCCTCGATCTCGAGCACCTCGTCCCAGCGCCCGGCGCGGTGCAGGCCGAGTGTCGGCCCGTCCGGCGTCGGGGTGAACGAGTACTCCATCTTGTTGCGGTAGCCGAAGACGTCGTCGGCGCCGAGGATCGGCTCGACGACGGGGTCGGCGATGCCCGCGATCCGCCGCAGCGAGTCCTCGACCCAGGCCTGCTTTGCGGTCAGCTGGTGCTCGTAGCCGAGATCCTGGAAGCGGCACCCGCCGCAGGCCGGGTAGTGCGCGCACGGCGCCTCGACGCGTTGCGGGCCCGGTTCGAGCACCTCGGTCATGACCGCCTCGGCGTGGCGGCGCTGGACCTTCGTCACGCGTGCGCGGACGGTATCGCCCGGCAGGCCGGCGCGAACGAAGACGACGAACCCGTCCAGGCGCGCGACACCGTTCCCGCCGAAGGCGAGCGAATCGATCCGGAGCTCTAGCTCCTCGTCGCGCTGCACCGGCGAAGCCACGCCATCGAGGCTAGCTGACGGGTCACACCCCGAAGAGCGGCAGGCACGGCTCGAGCCCTTCGATCTCGACCGGCGGACGGGCGCTTGCGGCCCAGCTCGCGCGGTCGAGCACGAAGATGCGTTCGCGCAGCGGGACACCGCGCGGCTCGTGGTACGCCTCTCCCGCCTCGACGTACCCGAGCTTCTCCGAGACGCGCTCGGAGGCGCGGTTGCCCTCGAGGGCGCCGGAGACGGCGATGCGAGCCCCGAGCCCCGCGAAGCCCAGATGGAGGGCTGCGTGCCGCATCTCTGTCCCGAGGCCCCGGCCCTGGAAGGCTCGACCGAGCCACGAGCCGGTCTCGAAGCTCCGCTCGGTTGCGAACTCCTCTCCGCGGACGTCCTGCGCCCCGATCGGCTCACCGCCGGAGAACACCGCGAGCAGCAGCGACCAGCTCTCGGGCCGCCAGCTTGCACGGCCGGCGCGGTGAAAAGCGAGGAAGTCGTCCAGGAACCGCGGGGATCCGGCCCCGTCGGTCCACGGCACCCGGAACGGCATCGTCTCCGGCGGATGAATCCCGCGCCCGGCGAGACGTGCGAGCTCGATCAGCTCGGGCTCGGCCGGGAGGCGCAACTCGAGCCGCGGCGTGCGCAGGCGCAGGCCGAGGAGCGGCCCGACGTCTATTGCAGGACGGTGACGTACACCGATCGCTGCTTGGGCCCGTCGAACTCGCACAGGAAGACGGCCT
>DATKRX010000019.1:0-19646 GCA_035531915.1 Gaiellaceae bacterium
TGCAACGCGACGGTGCATACCGGTTGCGGCCAGCAGGCGGCCTTGGCATCAGTCGGTGTCAGCCCTCGCCGGGTCGCTGTCGACGAGTTGACGAACACGGTCTACGTCACGAACGCCGGCTCGAACACGGTCACGATGCTGGACGGCCGCACCTGCAACGGCCTTGTGAACAAGGGCTGCGCGCCGGCGGGGATCCCCTCCGGGACGACCCCGCCGACGACCACGCCCGCCCCGCCGCCGACGACGACCGGGCCCTTCACGGCTCGGCCGCGGCGGCCATAGCGCGGACGCGGCGGCGGCCCCGAGCCCGGGACGGACCGATCCTTTGTCGCCCCGGTGCTTGCCGTGGTGGCCATGTGGGCCCTTGGAGTGCGGAGGGCCCGAGTGGGGTGGCGCCGTTTCGGCGGCAGTGATCGGAACGAGCGCCGCCAGGCGCTCGATCGGAGCGGCGATTCCGCTGAGGGCGCCACCCCCCAGCCGGCCGGCGCGGACGAGGTCGCCGAACTGATGGGCGAGGTCGCCGATCTTGTGCGCGGCGTCCTGGCTCGCTCCGGCGCTCAGCGATCGGGCGATCTCGTCGAGGCGGTTGACGAGGTCGCCGCCGGCACCGGGATCGAGCTGCCCGGTCGTCTCGGCCTGGATGATCGCGGCCCGGGCGTGTGCGATCGACTCGCTCGGCGTCGCCGGGGGAGATCGGACAGCGGTCGTCGTCTGCGTGGTTAGGGCACCCTTGGGGGTCACCAGGGCCTCTCGCGCTGCGTGGGCGGTGGCGGTGGGCCGGCTGCCGGCCCGACCGGCGAGCGCTGTCGCGAGCAGGGCCCCGAGTGCGAGGAGCACGAGGAACACAGGCAGGGCGAGTGGCCGGCGGCGCGCAGCGCCGAGCATCCTGGCGCGCTTCGCGTATTCGCTGCGGACGAGCGCGGTCACGGCCTCGACGGGCAGGATCTCGGCAGCGGCCAGACCCGCGGCATCGGCGAACGGCACCGCGATCGGTTCCTCGAGTGCAGCCGCGAGAAGATGAGCGACCGACGCCGCCGATCTGGGGCGGTCTTCGGGCCTGGGCGCGAGGCAGGCGAGCACGGCGTCGTTCAGGGCGGGCGGCATCACCGCGAGCGTTCCGGGCGGGCCGAGCTCGCCCAGCTCGCGTCTCAAGACGAGCTCGGAGAGTGACGCAGCCCTGAAGGGGAGCTCGCCCGTCAAGAGCTCGTAGAGGACGACGCCGAGCGAGTAGAGGTCGGCGGCGTCCGTGACCGGCTCGCCTCGCGCCCGCTCGGGCGACAGGTAGGCAGCGGTGCCGAGCACCGTGCCGAGCTCGGTGTGGCTGGTGGCTGCGAGCGAGCGGGCGATCCCGAAGTCTGCGAGCTTCACGACGCCGTCGGTACGCCGAAGGATGTTCTGCGGCTTGACATCTCGGTGCACGAGCCGCTCAGAGTGGGCAGCCTGCAGCGCGGAGCAGATCTGGATCCCGATCGTCGCCGCCTCGGCCGGCGGCAGCCGCCCTCGCCGGCTGAGCTCGGCAGCGAGCGTTTCGCCTTCGACGTATTCCATCACGATCGAAAGCCCGCGCTCGTCCTCTCCGACGTCGTAGACCTGAACGACGTTCGGGTGGACGAGCTTGGCCATGAGGCGCGCCTCGCGCAGGAACCGGGCGCGGAACGCTGGGTCGGCGGCGAGCGACTCTGACAGCACCTTGAGGGCAACCGGCCGCTCGAGCTCGCCGTCGTGAGCGAGGTAGACGGTCGCCATCCCGCCGCGGCCGAGCGTCCGCTCGACCACATATCGGCTCGAGCGGGCGCGTCCGTGACGGAGTTGATCAGGCAAGCGAGGCCCCCGACTCCTATATCCCGCCGTCCCCGATCCGAATCCCGGGCAGGTGCAGGCGAAGCAAAAGGGGCGTGAACGGCCCGGTCGCTTGACCGGGCCGTCCCTCCGAAGCAAGTCCCGACGGGACTAGGTGACGGTGAGCACGCCCTTCATGCCGTTCTGCGCGTGCGCAGGAATGGTGCAGATGTACTCGTACTTGCCCGCCTTGCGGAACGTGATCGTCAGGGTCCCCGACTTCCCCGCCAAGATCTGGGGCGTGCCCTTGCCGGCGCACGTGTTCGGGGTGATGGTGCCCTTATTGCTCGAGCAGAACTTCAGGGTGTGGGGCAGGATGCCCTTGTTCACAACCTTGAAGGTCACCGTTCCATGCTTGACGGACTTCGCCGAGAGGGTGAAGGCGAACTCGGACGGCTTGCCGGCGGTGACGGTGATCGTCGACGCCTTCGCTGCGGGGTGGGCCACTGCCGGAATCGCCCAGAGCAGCGTGAAGCTGGCCGAAACGGCGGCGAGGACCAAGAGCCGAACGTGTCTGATCTTCATGAAACCTCCAAGAGTTGTGTTGTTTCCATCCTTCCACCTGCTCGTGAACAGAGATTGAGCGGGTGGCGAAGAGTCGGTTAAGGCGTGAGAGGATGCCGTAAAACCGCAGCGGAGCCGGTCGAACGGCACTTCAGTCGACCCCGATAGTAGCGACGAGCACCGCGAACACGCCTGCGGCAAGGAATGCAATGCCGAGCAGCGTCAGCGCGTCACGGACGATTCGGGCGAACAGGCGCTCGCGGCGGTTCTCGGCGCCGCGCGCGCCCCACACCCGATTCAGGAGCCGTTGCCCGATCCGCTCGTTCGCGCGCTTCCAGTTGGTCGTGAGCAGCGCCGACTCGAGCAGCATCGTCGCGCCGAGTACGAGGCGGGCGACCGTCTTGCCGCTGCCAGGGAGGAGATCCTCGCCGTGCAGCATCACGATCAGGAGCGCGACCAGCGACACCATCAGCGTGCCGAAGGCCGCCTTGCCGTAGAGATCCGCCGTCGGAACCGGCGGGAGGGGAGGCGGCGGTGCGGCTGGAGCGGGCCGGGCGGCAGCGGCAGCGGCGCGACGGTCGACTTCGCGACCGAGCACGATCCCCGCGGCTCGTACGTAGCGGCCTGCTTTTGCGGCTGGATGTTCCTTGTCGGACAACCGCTACAGCGTATCGCCCACCTCGGTAGAAGCGCCTGCGCGCTCGCTACGATCGTGGCGATGGCAGACAGACGTTTCATGGTGGGCGAGCGTGTTCTCGCCTCACGCGACCAGAGTGGCGCAAGCCACGAGGAAGCGACCGTGTACGACTTCTACGAGCTGCTGATCGGCGAGGACAAGACTCCGCAGGTCGTCGTCGACTTCGACGACGGCCAGCGTGTGCTGATGACGGCGCGAGAGCCAAATATCCGTGCGATCGAGGAGGATCCAGTGACTGACGAGTTCGACGACGACGACCTCGGCGACGAGCCGCTCGAGGACGACGAGGACGGCGAGGAAGGCGAGCCCGGCGAGGAAGACTGGGACTCGCAAGGCGACGAGTAGGATAGGCCCATGCACGAGCAAAACCACGAGACCGGGACGATGCGCGTCAAGAGCGGCCTGCCCGAGATGCTCAAGGGCGGGGTGATCATGGATGTCGTGACCGCCGACCAGGCGCGGATCGCCGAGGAGGCGGGGGCAGTCGCGGTCATGGCGCTCGAGCGCGTGCCAGCCGACATCCGGGCGACGGGCGGTGTGGCGCGCATGTCCGACCCGGGGATGATCCGCGAGATCAAGGAAGCGGTGACGATCCCGGTGATGGCCAAGTGCCGGATCGGCCACTTCGCCGAGGCGCAGATCCTCCAGTCGCTCGAGATCGATTGCATCGACGAGTCCGAGGTGCTGACGCCGGCCGATGTCGAGCATCACGTCGACAAGTGGGGCTTCACGATCCCGTTCGTCTGCGGCGCCACCAACCTCGGCGAGGCGCTTCGGCGGATCGCCGAGGGCGCCGCGATGATCCGCACCAAAGGCGAGGCTGGCACCGGAGACATCGTCAACGCGGTCACGCACATGCGCTCGGTGTTCGGCTCGATTCGCCGGCTCGGTGCGTTGCGAAGCGAGGAGCTATACGCGGAGGCGAAGGAGCTGCGGGCGCCGATCGAGCTCGTCCAGTGGGTTGCGGCTCACGGGAAGCTGCCCGTGGTGACCTTCACCGCCGGTGGGATCGCGACGCCGGCCGACGCAGCGCTCTGCATGCAGCTCGGCGCCGACGGCGTGTTCGTCGGCTCGGGGATCTTCAAGTCCGGCGATCCCGAGAAGCGGGCACGCGCGATCGTCGAAGCGACGACCCACTTCATGGACCCGGCCGTTTTGGCGCGAGTCTCCGAGGGGCTCGGAGAGCCGATGGTCGGCATCTCCACCGCCTCGCTCGACCCCAAAGACCTGCTCGAAACGCGCGGCTGGTAACCGCCGCCTCCGTCTTATTGGACGGACCTCAGGTGCTCGACCGCGAACAGCGCGAGTGCGACTGCGCCCGGGATGTCGCCCTCGTTAGCGTTCGTCGTCGAGGAGGTCACGCCCTCGACGATCACGTTCTCGACGAGGCAGGCAACCTCGGTGAGGCCGATCCTGACTGTCGTCGTCCCGCTCCTCGCGGTGGTGGAGGCGTTCGCGACGAGCGAGCGCTTCGGGATCGTCTTGGGTGCCGCTGAGACACGCGCGTTCGTGAGGTTCGCATGCTGCCAGTCGAGCTTCGCATCGGCTGCGCTCGAGAAGACGATGTAGATCACGCCCTCGTTGCCGCCGTCGCCCACGATCTCGACGCCGCCGCGCGCCTGATGGCTCTTCGCGCCCGCCGAGACCTGGTAGGTGCCGACGCGTGGCGCCTTGCACCCATGCGGGAGGCTCGTCACCTTCGCCTCGAGCAGGGCAGCGAGCAGAGCAACCGGCTTTCTGGCCGCGCCGGCAGCGGAGCTCGTCCACAGCGCAAGCAGCGTCGTCGCAAGGAGTGCGGCGAGGGATGCCCGGCGAAGGTGCCGCACCGCAACCGAGAGTACCCGGCTGCGCGTGGCGCTACCAGACGTTCTCGAACGTGCCGAGCCTGAGCTCCTGCTCGTAGGTAAACGCCGCCTCGTCGACTCGACGCATGAACTCCGCCTTGTGGGCGGCGACGAACTCGTTGTAGGAGTCGCGCGTCTCCCAGCGATCGACGACGAGGTACCGGCCCTGCGTCTCGACGTCGCGCAACAGCTCGGTGCCGACGAAGCCCTGGCCGGTGCGGAAGAAGCGGGCCCATTCGCCCTCCGGGCCATAGGCGCGCTCGAACCCGGCGCTGTCGGCGACCTCGTAGGTGAAGACGAGCGCGATCATCGCAAGCCGCCGCGTTCGTGGTGGGCACTGAAGAAGTTCTCGCTGCCGGTGGTTGCCATCGACGCCGAGGCGCTGATCTCGAGACACAGGGCTGCAGCAGCGACAAGCTGCGCGAAGCGGTAGACCTTGCCGGCACCGGAACAGCCGATCGCGGCAAGCCAGTCGCGCGCAGAGGGGAGCGTCGTCCCGCCGCCCACCGTCCCGACCTCGAGCCCGGGGAAGCGGATCGCAGCCTGCAGGCCACCCTCGACCCGGCGTGCGGTCCCATGTGCCATCGACGAGGTGCCGACCATCCCGAGATCCTGCCCGGTGGCCGCGAAGACCGCCGCGATCGCGCTCGCCGGCGTGAAGGCGACCGACTGCATGCCGGAGGCGACCGCGCCGTGCGTCCCCACCCAGGAGAGCGCCTCGAGATCGGCGGCAGTCGTGTGCAACACCCGGCCGATCCGTTCGTCGGAGACGAACGCCTCGGCGATCACGGTCTTCCCGTGGCCCGAGTGGAAGTACTCGTGCGAGGGCTTTTTGTCGCCGCCCATGTTCGCCTCGAGGAATGCGCGCACCGGTTTGACCGGCGCGCGCTGCATCACGTAGCCCATGTTGAGGGCGTATGCGTTGCGGGTCATCATGTTCGGGCCGACGGCGTCGCCGGTCGTCCAGGCCCAGAGGACGTGGCACATCGGGCCGACCACGTGCGTTCTCACCTCACGCAGTCGTGCGTGGCGCGAGAGGGTCGGGTCGTCGGAGACGGTGAGCCACTCCTGCATCGCGGAGAGCTCGGCTTCGACCCAGCGGGCGAGCGCCACCGCAGCCGAGGCGTCGGCGCAGACAAAGCACGAGGCGCGAGTGATCCGGTCGGCGAGGACGTGCGTGCGAACGGTGCCGGCCGCGGTCGCGCCGCGGGTCATCGAGAGCGTCAGGCTGCCCTCGGTGTGGGCGAGCGGCACGTGCACCGTCTCGTCGGCCCGGCCCACCTCGACGACCTGGCCCGCGGAGGAGAGCTCGTACTGCCCGAGCTCGACCGTGATCGGGCAGGCAGAGACGGGGATCACCGCGACGCCCGTGAGCGCCTCCGCCGCACCGGCGAACGGTTCCAGGTCGATCGAGGTGACGAGGCCCTCGACGCCGAGGATCTTCTGCCGAGTACCGATCGAGTCGGGGTCGTTTTTCCGCGGCCAGCGCATCGGCCGTATTCAACCTGCGGACCAGTCAACCGGGCGGCAACGGCCGGGGCCGACCGGGCCAGGAGGAATCCGCAGTTTGCAAGAGCTTCGCTCGTTGGTTATTTTTTGGCAGCTTCGTCGTTCGAAGGGGGTCGGTGGACGGAGCCATCCCCGATTGAAGGAGTAGCGAAAGTTGGCTGAAGGCACCGTAAAGTGGTTTTCGAACGAGAAGGGCTATGGATTCATCGAGCGTGAAGGCGGTGACGACGTGTTCGTCCACTTCTCCGCCATCGCGATGGATGGCTACAAGTCCCTGACCGAGGGGCAGCGAGTGTCGTTCGAGGTCGTGCAGGGCGACAAGGGCCTGCAGGCTGCGAACGTCATGGCAGCCTAGGTCATTTTCGGAACCCGAACCTACGAGGGGCTCCGAGAGGAGCCCTTCGTTATGGAAGGATCGTGGCAATGGCAATCACGCGTGAAGAGGTGCTCCATGTCGCGCGTCTCGCGCGTCTCGAGCTGTCCGAGGACGAGGTCGTGCGGTTCCAGGAGCAGCTCTCCGCGATCCTGGAGGCGGTCTCCAAGGTCTCGGAGCTCGACCTCTCGGACGTACCTCCGACCTCGCACCCGGTTGCGCTCGCGAACGCATGGGCAGAAGACGAGCCGCGGCCCTCGCTGAGCCTCGACGAGGTGTTCGCGAACGCACCAGACCGCGACGACGACCATTTCCGCACCCCACCCGCATGACCGCCCGAGCCGTCGCCTGCCTGCTCCGCCTCGCGAGTCCGACGACCCGGTCGACTCGATGACCGACTCGAGCGACAGGAGCGCCACAGGCGCCTCACACCGTCTCCATGACGCTCCCCGCCCAGGGGCTTTCGCCCCAGTCGGGGCGCCTACGGAGGGACCCGGCACCGCCGGCGGTGGAGCCGGCCGATGAGCGAGCCGATCGACACGCTGCGGCTCTCGGCCGAGGAGGCGCGTGGCCTGCTCGAACAGGGAGAGGTCTCCCCGGGCGAGCTGTGGGAGGCTTACCGCTCGGCGATCGCCGAGCGCAACGACGAGCTGAACGCCTACCTGACCCTCGTCGAGGAGCCCACCGGCGAAGGGGTACCGATCGCGCTCAAGGACGTGATCTCGACCAGAGGCATCCGCACGACGGCGGGCTCGAAGATCCTCGCCAACTACGTCCCGGTCTTCGACTCGACCGTCGCGGCCCGCTGCAAGGCCGCCGGCCTGCCCGTGCTCGGGAAGACGAACACGGACGAGTTCGCGATGGGCTCCTCGACCGAGAACTCCGCGTACGGCCCGACGCGGAACCCGTGGGACCTGACCCGTGTTCCGGGTGGCTCCGGCGGCGGCTCGGCCGCGGCGGTCGCGGCAGGTCTCGCACCGTGGGCGCTCGGCTCCGACACCGGCGGCTCTGTCAAGCTCCCAGCGGCCTTCTGCGGCAACGTCGGCCTCCGGCCCACCTACGGCACGGTCTCGCGGTACGGCATCGTCGCCTTCGCCTCGAGCCTCGACCAGGTCGGCCCGGTGACCCGCAACGTTCGCGACAACGCGATCCTGTACGGGCTCATCAGCGGGCGGGACGCGAACGACTCGACCACCGTCTCGGTGCCACCGGTCGTCGTGCCCGAGAGCGGCGACCTGAAGGGCGTCCGGATCGGTCTGCCCCGCCAGCTCAACGAAGTCGAGGGGATCGAGCCGGGCGTGAAGGCCGCCGTCGAAGCCGCGATTGCACACGCGGCCGCCCTCGGTGCCGAGATCGAGCAATGCGAGCTGCCCCTCTCGGTCGACTACGGGCTGCCCTGCTACTACCTGATCGCCCCTGCCGAGGCCTCGGCGAACCTGGCCCGCTACGACGGTGTCCGCTATGGCCTGCGCTCCGACGGGGTCGACTTCCGCGAGATGGCGATGAACACCCGCCACGACGGCTTCGGCGACGAGCCGAAGCGGCGGATCATGCTCGGCACCTACGCGCTCTCCTCGGGCTACTACGACGCCTACTACGGCACCGCGCAGAAGGTGCGCACGGTGATCAAGCGCGAGCACGACGCCCTGTTCGAGCGCTACGACCTCCTCGTCTCGCCCACCTGCGCGACGACCGCGTTCCCGATCGGCGCGAAGTCGGCCGACCCGCTCGCGATGTATTTGACCGACGTGCTCACGATCCCGTCGAACATGGCGGGCCTCCCAAGCATGTCGATCCCGTGTGGGTTGTCCGACCGCCTGCCGGTCGGACTGCAGCTGATCGGCCCTCAGTTCTCGGAGAACGCGCTCTTCCGCGTCGCTCATGCGCTGGAGGGCGAGATCGGCTTCGAGACGACGCCGGAGCGTCTCCGATGAGCTCCTGGGAGCCGGTGATCGGCCTCGAGATCCACGTCCAACTGAAGACGCGGACGAAGATGTTTTGCCGCTGCGCGAATGGCTTCGGCGGCGGCCCGAACACCCAGACCTGCCCGGTCTGCCTCGCCTTCCCGGGCGCGCTACCGGTCCCGAACCGGGTGGCGATCGAGCACACGATCAAGCTCGGCCTTGCGCTCGGCTGCGAGATCGCCGAGCACTCGGTGTTCCACCGGAAGAACTACTTCTATCCGGACAACCCGAAGGCCTACCAGATCTCGCAGTACGACGAGCCGCTCTGCAGCGGAGGGCGCCTGGTCGTACCGACGCCTGACGGCGAGATCTCGGTCGGGATCGTGCGCGCGCATCTCGAGGAGGACGCCGCGAAGAACGTGCACGTCGCGGAGTCAGGCCGCATCCACGATGCGACGGCGACGCTCGTCGACTTCAACCGCTGCGGAACGCCGCTGCTTGAGATCGTCACCGAGCCCGAACTCCACTCCTCCGACGACGCGAAACGGTTCCTGCAGCTCCTGCGCCAGACCGTGGTCGAGCTCGACCTCTCGGATGCGGAGCTCGAGAAGGGCTCGATGCGCTTCGACGTCAATGTCTCCGTGCGTCCGGCAGGCTCGGACGAGCTTCGCACCCGCTGCGAGCTGAAGAACATGAACTCGTTCAACTTCGCGGCCAAGGGGATCGAGAACGAGGTCGCCCGCCAGATCAAGATCTACGAGGCCGGCGGCATGGTCGAGCAGCAGACGCTCCACTTCGATCCGAGCAACGAGGACGCGCCGCCGCTTCGCAGCAAGGAGGAGGCGCAGGATTACCGCTACTTCCCCGAGCCCGACCTCGTTCCGATCGAGCCGCCGGCCGAGCTGGTCGCGGAGCTGGGCGCGACGGTCGGCGAGTTGCCCGCCGAGCGGATCAGACGGATCGCCGAGACGCTTTCTTTCTACGACGCCGACGTGCTCGTCACGGGCGGCCTCGATCGGTTGTGGTCGGGGGTCGTCGCGGCTGGCGCCGACGCCAAGGAGACCGCGAACGTGCTCGCGAACGCCTTCGTCGCCACCGGCGTCGACCCGGAGCACGTCGACGCTCGCGAGCTCGCGAAGCTCGTCACAGCGCGGGCCAAGATCGCGCGGGCGGCGTTCGACGAGGCGCTCGCGCATTCCGGAGACGCTGGCTTCTCGGCCGACCCCTACCTGGCCCAGAAAGCCGTCTCCGACGTTGCCGAGCTCGACCCGGTGATCGACGCCGTGATCGCTGCCAATACCCGCCAGGCAGAGCAGTACCGCGCCGGCAAGGAGGGCCTGCTCGGCTTCTTCGTCGGTCAGGTGATGAAGCAGACCGGCGGCAAGGCCGACCCGCGCGTCGTCAGCGAGCGCGTGCGGCAGAAGTTGAGCGAGTAAGGCCGGTCGAGCACGGCGGGGGCTAGCCTGCTTGCCCGTGAAGGGAGGCGCAGGCCCGGAGGTGCCACAGATACGAGCTGCCGGCCCGGCGGGCCCGGTCGGTAGCCTGGAGGGCATGCAGAAGCGATACCTCTTCACGCCCGGCCCGACGCCGGTGCCGCCCGAGGTGCTCGCGGCAGGCGCCGAGCCGATGGTCCATCACCGGGGGCTCGACTTCCGCGAGGTGTACGAGCGCTCGCTCGCGCGGCTTCAGGACGTGTTCCGGACCGAGAGCCCGGTGCTCCTCTTCAGCGCGTCGGGGACCGGGGCGATGGACTCCGCGGTCTCGAACCTGACGCGCGCGGGCGATCGGGTCGCGGTGGTCGTCGCGGGGGCCTTCGGCGAGCGCTGGACGAAGATCTGTGCGCAGTACGGCCTCGACGTGCAACGAATCGACTACGAATGGGGCGAGGTTCCGGAGCCGGCCGAGATCGGGGCGGCGGTGGGCGAGAGTGGAGCGGAGATCGTCTTCTGTACCCAGTCCGAGACCTCGACTGGTGTCGTCTCCGATATCCAGGCGATCAAGGCCGCCGTTGGCGATGCCGTGCTTGTGGTCGACGCGGTCTCCTCGCTCGGCGCCGTGCCGCTCGAGACCGATGCTTGGGGCGTCGACGTCGTCCTCTCGGGCTCCCAGAAGGCGTTGATGTGCCCGCCCGGCCTCGCGATGGCGTCGGTCGCCGGTCACCTGTGGGATCGGCTGCCGCCCGCGCGGAGCTTCTACTTCGACTGGCGGCAGACAAAGAAGGCCCAGGAGGCCTTCAACGCGGCGTTCACGCCCGCGGTGTCACTGATCCGAAGCCTCGACGTCGCACTCGGGATGATCCTCGACGGCGGCCTCGACGCCGCGTTCGAGCGGCACGTCCGTCTCGGCCGCGCGGCGCGGGCCGGCGTGAAGGCGATGGGACTCGAGCTCTTCTCGCCCGACGATGACACCTCCGCCGTGGTCACGGCCGTCCGGACGCCAGAGGGCATCGAGGCGCCGGTGCTGCTTCGGCATCTCCGCGAGCGTCACGGAGTGACGCTCGCGCCGGGGCAGGGAGCGCTCAAGGAGACCGTGTTCCGCATCGGGCATATCGGCTGGTTCGACATCTTCGACATCGCCGCTGCGCTCGCCGCGATCGAGCTCTCGCTGACCGAGCTCGGCGCCGACGTCGAGCGCGGCGCCGCGGTGACGCGCGCCTTCGAGGCATACGAGCAGCGCGTCGCGGCGTAACCGCCGACATGTGGCCGGAGCCGGTCGAGCGGGTCGCGCGGGAGCTGCGCGCCGCCGCGATCGACGCCACGATCCAGGAGTTCCCGGAGGGGACGCCGACCGCGGACGCGGCCGCGCGGGCGATCGGGTGCCGGCTCGAGCAGATCGTGAAGTCGATCGTGTTCGTGTGCGACGGCGCGTTCGTGCTCGTGCTCGTCCCGGGAAACCGGCGCGCCGATGAGGAGAGCGTCGCCGCGGCCCTCGACGCGTCCGACATCCGTGTCGCGGGCGCGAACGAGGTCCTCGCAGCCACCGGGTTCGAGCCCGGCGCGGTGGCCCCGTTCCCGCTCGCCGCGATCGACACCGTGCTGATCGAGCGAACGATCCTGCAGCACACGAGGGTCTGGATCGGCGCCGGCACACCGTCGCACATGGCGGGGCTCTCATCGGCCGAACTGCAGCGCCTCAGCGGTGCACGAACCGCGGACGTGGTTGGGCCTCGCTAAAGTTCGAGTACCGACGCCCAAAGGAGACGATCGTGCAAGCGACCGAGAAAATCTGGATGAACGGCGAACTGGTCGACTGGGACGACGCCCGGATTCACGTGGGCGCGCACGGCCTCCACTACGGCTCCGGGGTGTTCGAGGGAATCCGTTGCTACGACACGCCGAAGGGGCCGGCGGTGTTCCGTCTCACCGATCACATGCAGCGTCTGCACAACTCGGCGCGGCTGATCAACATGGAGATCCCCTACTCGGTCGGCGATCTCAGGGCCGCGACAAACGACTTGCTCGGCGCGAACGGGCTCGCGGAGTCCTACATCCGGCCGATCGCGTTCTACGGTTTCGGCCAGCTCGGCGTGTCGGCGCGGGGCAACCCGGTCGAGATGGTGATCATGTCGTGGCCGTGGGGCACCTACCTCGGCGAGGAGGCGCTGCGTACCGGGATCCGCACGAAGATCTCGACTTGGCAGCGGATCCCAGCGAACGTCGTGCCGCACGCGTCGAAGGCGACCGGCATCTACCTGAACTCGATGCTGGCCGTGAACGAGGCGCAGCGCGCCGGCTACGACGAGGCGATCATGCTGACACCTGAAGGGAATGTCGCGGACGGCCCGGGGGAGACGATCTTCGTCGTCTCGGGCGGGACGATCTTCACTCCTGACCTCTCGACCGGGATCCTGCACGGGATCACGCGCGACTCGATCATCCAGATCGCGCACGACCTCGGTTACGAGGTGCGCGAGAAGATGCTGATCCGCTCCGACCTCTATCTCGCCGACGAGGCGTTCATGTGCGGCACGGCCGCCGAGGTGACGCCGCTCAAGTCGGTCGACGACCACGAGCTCGGAGTCGGCCCGGTCACGCAGGCGCTCCAGAAGGCATACCTCGAAACGGTGCGCGGCCAGAGCGACCGCTGGGCGCAATGGCGCGAACTGGTTCCGAGCATGACGCGCGCGTGAGCGTGTCGGCCGCGCGGAAGATCGCGCTCTCTGCCCCCTGGATCGACGAGCGCGACGAAGAGCTCGTGCTCGAGGTGCTGCGCTCGGGGCAGCTTTCGCTCGGGCCGGTGGGGCCACGCTTCGAGGGGCTGCTCGCGGAGGCCGTGGGGGCACCGTATTGCGCCGCCGTCTCGTCCGGGACGGCCGGGCTGCATCTCTGCATGCGGCTCGCCGGCGTCGGGCCGGGCGACGAGGTCATCACCTCGCCGTATTCGTTCGTCGCCTCGGCGAACTGCGCGATCTACGAGGGCGCGACACCCGTCTTCGCCGACATCGACCCGAGTACGCTCAATCTCGACCCGGCGGCGGTGGAGGCGGCGATCACGCCGAAGACGAAGGCGGTTGTCGCGGTCGACATCTTCGGGTACCCGTGCGAGCTCGACGAGCTGCTCGCAATCTGCGACCGGCATGGGCTCGCGCTCGTCGAGGACGCTTGCGAGGCGCTCGGGGCGCTCTACAAAGGCCGCCCGATCGGCTCGCACGGCCATCCCGCCGTCTGGGCCTTCTACCCGAACAAGCAGGTCACGACCGGCGAGGGGGGAGCGGTCACGACCGGGTCGGCGCAGGAGCACGACCTGCTCGTCTCGCTGCGCAATCAGGGCCGTCTCGAGACGTCGAGCTGGCTGCAGCACGGCCGGCTCGGGTTCAACTACCGCCTCGACGACATCTCGGCCGCCCTCGGGGTCGGCCAGCTCGAGCGGCTCGACCGGATCCTCGAGTCGCGGGGCGAGGTCGCCGAACGCTACGCACAACTGCTCGCGGGCGTCGATCTCGAGACGCCGCTCGCCAACGATGCCGACCACGTCCGGTCCTGGTTCGTCTATGTCGTGAAGCTGCCGGCGGGAGTCGACCGCGACGCCGTGATCACGCGGCTCGGCGGCGACGGGATCGCCTGTGCGCCGTACCTGCCATCGATTCACCTGCAGTCGTACATGCGGGAGCGCTTCGGGTTCTCGGAGGGACTCTGCCCGGTGAGCGAGGACGCGAGCGCCCGCACGATGGCGCTTCCGTTCCACGCACGGCTCGCGCACGACGATCAGCGTCGCGTCGTCGAGGCCCTCCGGATCGCGCTCGAAGCAGCCTGACCGCAAGGCCCGCACGCGAACCCGTCATACCGCGGCTCGAAGGTCCGCAACCTATGCCGCCAGGGCGGGATTCCGCCCGCCTGATTCAACGCCGGTTTCGCCGCCGGGAGGTGTGAGGTGTCTCTGCCAACGTCGCTCGCTGACAGCACCCCTCGTGGTTGAGCTGGCGGGCCGCATCGGCAGTCGAGGGCCCCGAGCACGTCAATCTCGACAGCGCCGGAGCGCACGCGGCGCGATAATCCCGCCATGGCCGACGGCTCTCCCCGGATGATCTTCCTCGGCTTCGGCAAGTACGTACGCGCCGACAAGATCTACGCGCTCGAGCCTCTCCCCGAGGGGGAACGCGGGCACGGCGCACGCACGCGCGTCTGGGTCGACGGCATCGCGGACCCGATCGTCGCCTCACGCACCGAGCGCGCGATCATCGCCGCGATGGGCTCGAACCCGTCCGCCGAGGCAACCCAGATCCTCGACGGGGCCCTCGACCTCGCCCAACGGGTAGCCGGTGCCGCCGAGCAGGGCCGCTTCGACGTGGTCGACCTCGGCCGCCGCGCCCGCCGACTCCTACAGGCGACCACCGCCCCGGCCGAGCCGGAGAGCCTCTTCTGAGCCGTCTGAGCTCGCCGGGAGGAGCGGCGGGCCAGCAATCTCGCGGCGGCTCGAGGCGACGCATTGCCCGCGACGCGCCATCGTGGCCACCATGCTCCCAACAGGGTCTGGCGATACGACTCAGCCGCGGCGCTTGAACCGTGACTTCTTCGCGCGCGACGTCCACGAGGTCGCGCGCGCCCTGATCGGTGCCGAACTCCTCGTCAGGGGCGTCGGAGGCCCGATCGTCGAGGTGGAGGCCTACTCGCCCGACGATCCGGCCGCTCACGGCTTCCGAGGCCGCACCGAGCGCAACGCCTCGATGTTCGGGCCGCCCGGCCACGCGTACGTGTACCGCTCCTACGGGATCCACTGGTGCCTCAACGTCGTCTGCGAGGCGGAGGGAGTCCCGAGCGCCGTGCTGATCCGCGCACTCGAGCCGACCAACGACCTCGAGGAGATGCGGGCCCGGCGCGGGGTGGACGACCCGTGCCTCCTCTGCTCAGGGCCTGGCCGTCTGGGCGAGGCGCTTGGAGTGACGCGCGCGGAGGACGGCCTCCCGCTCGATCGTCCGCCGTTCGAGCTCCGGGCCGGGAACGGACCCTACGAGATCGCCGTCGGCACCCGCATCGGCTTGACAAAGGCCGCCGACCGCCCTTGGCGGTACGGGCTCGCCGGCTCGTCGTACCTGAGTCGGCCGTTCAGGAGCCTCCGGCGGTGAGCACGACCTTCATGCCCGGCGCCCTAGCCACACCGGACCGTGGAACCTGCGAGACGACGCGTCCGCGGAGGCCACCCGTCACTCGCACACGCAGCTTCAAGCTCGCGAGCGCGGCCCGAGCCTTCGGGACGGTCATGCCGACGAGGCTCGGCATCACACCATGCAAGGGCTTCGCGACGAAAAGCTTCACGGTGTCGTAGGCCGAGAGTGTTCCGGTGCTCGGTCTCTGCGCGATCACCAAGCCGACTCGCTCACCCGGCGTCGCCGGCACGTAGACGACGTGATAGAGGAGGGGCTGGCCGGTCAGCTGAGCCTTTGCCGCCGCGAGCGTTTCGCCCCCGACGTGCGGCACGTCGACCTCGTTCGGCTTGCACGGGGCGATCGCGGTGGGCGCCGCGCCGTCGAAGAACTGGATCGATGCCGCGCCGCGGCAGTTCCCGTTGTCGAGCTCGATCTGGCTCTGTCGGAAGATCACCGTCGACGGCGCCGAGTTGGGGATCGAGGCGGTCGGGAACGACGACGGGACAGCTTTGCGATACGTGAGCGCCTGTTGCATGAACGCCTTCCAGATCAGCGCCGGATACGTGCCGCCCTCGACAGGGTGGCCGTGGAACTGGGTCAGCATCGGGACGAGCTTGTTCGGGTAGCCGACCCAGACGGCGGTCACGAGGTCGGGCGTGAAGCCGACGAACCAGGCGTCTCCGAAATTCTCGGTCGTCCCCGTCTTCCCGGCGACCTGCCAGTTCGGGAGCTGCGCGGCGACTCCGGTGCCGTACTGGAGGACGCCCTGGAGCATCTGGTCCTCGATCGCCGCGTTGCCGTTCGTGAGCCACTCGATCGGGACCGGTTCGGTCTTGTTGACGACCAGATGGCCCTTCGAGTCCTGGACGCTCTGGACCGCGTTGGGCTGGTTGCCGAACATCGAGCTGTCGAGCCTGTAGCCGCCGTCGGCCAGCGTCGCGTACGCGCGGGCCATCTCGAGCGGCGTCGCAGGCTCAGAGCCGAGAGCGATCGAGAAGTAGCTACTGAGCGGCGTCGTGATTCCCATCGTCGTGGCGGCCGCGGCGACGTTCTGCGGGCCGACGATGTTCGTCAGCTGCGCGAACACGGTGTTGTCGGAGTACGCGATCGCCTTCGAGAGGTCGATGGTGCCGAGGCTCTCGTGCTCGAAGTTGTTCACGCTCCAGAGGCGCCCGCCCGCGTCGATCGTGACCGGGTGCGAGACGAGAGTCGTGGCCGGCGAGATCCCCGCCTTGAGCGCCGCCGCGAGCACGAACGGCTTGAACGCGGACCCCGGCTGGCGCTCGCCCTGGGTCGCGAGGTTGAACTGGCTCACGTGGTAGTTCCGCCCGCCGACCATCGCAAGCACATCGCCGGTGTGGACGTCGATCGTGACGAGCGCAGCGGTCGGCCCGATCGACGGCGGCAGCACCTTCGCGATCGCCTGCTGGGCGATCTTCTGCAACCCGAGGTCGATCGTCGTCGTCACCTTCCGCCCGCCGCCGTAGATCTGCTTGCCGTACTTCGAGACCAGCTGGCTGGTCACGTAGTTGGCGAAATAGGGCGCTGCCTGGCCCTGGGTCGCCGGGAGATGCACCGACGCCGGATTTGGCATCTTCGCCTTGATCCAGGTCGTGTACTCCTTCCGGTTGATGTAGGACTGGAGGTACATCTGCTGCAGCACGAGGTTGCGCCGCTCGCGGGCAAGCGCGGGGTGGGCGACCGGGTCGTAGAGGCTCGGGTCTTCGGGAATCCCGGCTAGGAGAGCGGCCTCAGCGGGGGTCATCGTCTTCGCGCTATGCCCGAAGTAGACCCGGGAGGCTTCCTCGACCCCGTAGGCGCCGTTTCCGAAATAGATCGTGTTCAGGTACGCGAGGAGGATCCTGTCCTTCGACCAGACCTGCTCCAGCTTCCAGGCGAGCGCCGCCTCCTTCAGCTTGCGCGCGAAGGTGGGCGCATTGCCGTTGATCGCGTTCTTGACGAACTGCTGCGTGATCGTCGAGCCGCCCTGAACGGTGCCCTGCTGGGTGATGTCCGCCCAGACCGCTCGCAAGATGCCGCGGACGTCGATTCCGTGGTGCTCGTAGAACCGCTTGTCCTCGATCGCGACGATGGCGTGGCGCATCCACGCCGAGATGTCGTTGAGCGACTTGTCCTCGACCCGTGCCTGAGAGCCGCGCAGGACGGCGAGAATGGTGTGCCCGTCGCTCGCGTAGACATACGTGTTCTGCTGCTGGACGTGCTGCCGGTTCGGGTCGAGCCCCGCTACCTGCGCCGCGATCGCCGTGAGCATGCCGAACGTGAACGACGAGAGGCCGAGCACCGAGAGCACGGCGAGCAGCGCCAGCAATCTCAGCTTGCGGATGCGGCGCCGCTTGGGCGGGCGATTCCTTTTTCTGAGCAGTGCCAGAGCGCCCGATAGTGTAGCCCGAGTGACCGTCTCTGACCTGACCTGCAACGCTGTCGACGTCCTTCCCGAGGGCGGGCTGGAGGCGAAACTCGCGCTGGGACGCCCTCTGCGGGTCAAGCTGGGGATCGACCCGACCTCGCCCGACATCCATTTCGGCTTCGCCTTCGTGCTCGAGCGGCTTGCGGCGTTCCAGCGCGAGGGGCACACGGTGGTGCTGATTGTCGGCGATTACACGGCGCGGATCGGAGACCCGTCAGGCCGCTCGGCGGAGAGGCCCGTCCTGCCCGATGAGGTTCTCGACGCCAATGCATCCCGGTTCGCCGATCAGGCATATCGCGTCCTCGACCGCGACCGGACGGAGGTGCGCTTCAACGGCGAATGGCTCGGGACACTGTCGTTCGCCGAGGTCGTCCGTCTCACGCGGACGCTCACGGTTGCGCGGCTGCTCGAGCGGGACGACTTCGAGAGGCGCTTCGCCGATCATGTCCCGATCTCGCTCTCGGAGCTCCTCTATCCGCCGATGCAGGCCTACGACTCGGTCGCGATCGAGGCGGACATCGAAATCGGTGGCACGGACCAGCTGTTCAACCTTCTCTCGGGGCGTGAGGTGATGCCGCACTACGGGCTCGAGCCTCAGGTGGTGATGACGTTTCCGCTGCTTGTCGGGACCGACGGCGAGGAGAAGATGTCGAAGTCGAAGGGCAACTACATCGGGATCAGCGAACCGCCCGAGGAGCAGTTCGGAAAGACGATGTCGATCCCCGACAGAGCGCTGCCGCAGTGGTGGGAGCTGCTCGTCGGCGACCTCGGCCATCCCGACGACCCGATGCAGTGGAAGCTCGAGCTGGCGCGGAGGCTCGTGACGCGCTGGCACGGGGAAGAGGGCGCGCGGGCGGGCGAGGAGCACTTCACCAAAGTCGTCCGGCGACATGAGGCCCCCGACGAGGTGACGGAGGTCGCACTGCCGGACGGCGATCCCGTTCATCTGCCGACGGTGCTCGTGACGTCCTTCGGAGTCGCCTCGACCTCGGAGGCCCGCCGGTTGATCTCTCAGGGCGCCGTCAAGCTCGACGGCGACCCGGTCACGGCGGTCGATGTGGCCCGCGCGAGCCTCGGCGGCGGGGTGCTCCAGGTGGGCAAGCGGCGGTTCGGACGGCTCGTCGACACGGTTTGAGCGTGATCGGCTTGCTCAGGCCCTCCGTAGCCGCTATATTTCACCGGCTGCCCTTCGGGGCAGGAGTTCGGAAGTCCCCCTCACGACCAAGGAGCCTCCCTCAGGGCCGACTCGTATCAGATACGAATCGATCATTCTAGGAGGCCTCTGGCGCGAGTCGGAGGCTTTTTTTCGGCCGCAGCGTCGGCACCGGTCTTTGAAAACTCAACAGCGTTCATACGTCGAGACCTCGAAGGGCCGCTCCTGCATGACTGTCGCTTTGGACAGCTTGCTGGAACGGGGATTCCCGGAGAGGCTCATAACTCGTCATGCCCGAATGCCGCGTTTTGGTGGCAAGAGGGACCATGACCTTTGAGCACGAGCTCAAAGTGACAGGACCGCCGGCGGCGTCTTCGGACTCCATGCCGGCAATCAGTTCTTCACGGAGAGTTTGATCCTGGCTCAGGACGAACGCTGGCGGCGCGCTTAACACATGCAAGTCGAGCGAGATCCGGTCCTTCGGGACTGGGGAAAGCGGCGAACGGGTGAGTAACACGTGGGTAATCAACCCTCGGTACCGGGATAGCCCGAGGAAACTCGGATTAATACCGGATGGCCCAGCAGCTCTTCGGGGCGGCTGGGAAAGGTAGCTTCGGCCTCCGACCGAGGACGAGCCCGCGGCGGATTAGCTTGTTGGCGGGGTAATGGCCCACCAAGGCGACGATCCGTAGCTGGTCTGAGAGGACGATCAGCCACACTGGGACTGAGACACGGCCCAGACTCCTACGGGAGGCAGCAGTGGGGAATCTTGCACAATGGGCGGAAGCCTGATGCAGCGACGCCGCGTGAGG
>DATKRX010000020.1:0-15563 GCA_035531915.1 Gaiellaceae bacterium
CGGGAGGATCTCGACCGCCGGATCGACTCCGACGCCGTAGCGGCGCCCGATCCACGCCGCGATCGCCTCCCGCAGCGCCGCCAGCCCGCTCGCGCGCGGATAGGACGAACGCTCCTCGAGGCTCGCGACGAGCGCCTCGCGGATGAACGCTGGCGTCGCCTCGCGCGGCTCGCCGACGCCGAAGTCGATCGGCACGAGGCCGCGCTCGCGCACCTCCGCCCGCCAGGCGTCAAGCCGTGCGAAAGGGTACTGCTCGAGCCCTGCGAGAACCGGCGACAGCTGCACGGCTACGCCTCGAGGAACCGCTGAAGTGCGTCGTAGGTCCTCGCGAGCTGGGCGATCTCGACCCGCTCGTCGGCTGTGTGCGCGTAGCGCGTCGAGCCGGGCCCGAGATTGAGCGCATCGAGGCCGCGCGCGGCGAAGTCGGCGACGTTCGTCCATGCCTGCTTCGGCTCGACCGCGAACTCTCCGACCTGTCGGAGCCGCTCGACGAGGGGAGAGCGGAGCGCGACGTGCGCCGCCGGTGCCGACTGCATGATCTCGAGCTCGCGGCCTACGAGCTCCCGAAGGCGAGCTTGCGCTTCCTCCTGGGTGCGCGTCGGCGCGAAACGGTAGTTGAGCGTGCATTCGACCCGCCCGGGAATCACGTTGGTCGCGTTCCCGCAGTCGTCGATCTGAGTGACGCTCACCACCTCGCGGAAGACGAGGCCGTCGATCTCGACGTCGTTGGGCTGCCGCTCGAGCACGCCGCGGAGCCCCTCGAGCGCGAGCGCGATTGCGTTCACGCCGAGCCACGGGCGAGCCGAGTGGGCCGAGCGGCCCTCGAACACGACTCGCGCGTTGATGTTGCCGAGGCAGCCGAGCTGGAGGGTGTTGTCTGTCGGCTCGAGGCAGATCGCGAGCGCCGACTCGTCGATCATCGGCGCGGCGGCGAAGACCCCTGGCAGCGGGTTCGATTCCGGGCCGAGCTCCTCGCGCGGGAAGAAGAGGAGTGCGAGGTCGTAGCCGAGCTCGGCCTCGACCGCCCAGCGGGCGAGCTCGATCATCACGGCAAGCCCGCCTTTCATGTCGGTCGAGCCGAGCCCGTGCACGGCGCCGTCCTCGATCCGGCCCGGGAGATTCCCCTGAGCCGGAACGGTGTCGGTGTGGCCTGCGAGCAGGACGAGCGGCCGCCCGCCGCGCCGCGCATAGAGCAGCGACTCGCCGTCGTCGTAGGCGACCGGGAGCGGCACGTGCTCCTTCACGTACTCGTAGACGCCGGCCTCGTTGCGCGAAGGGGAGGCGATGTCGACGAGATCGAGCGTCCGTCTCGCGAGGGCTGGGCCGGCAGGGTCCGCGGGCATAATGGACGTGATGATCCCACGTTCCCAGGAGCCGGAGCGCGGGTTCCTCCTCGCGGTGCTGGCTCAGGGAGCAGATCCCGACCAGGAGCTGGCCGAGGTCGAAGAGCTCGCACGGACGGCCGGCGTCGAGCCGGTCGGTCGGATCGTGCAGCATCGTGCGAGGCCGGCGCAGCGAACCTACGTCGGCAAGGGGAAGATCGAGGAGCTGAAGGAGCAGTTCAACGCCTCCGACGCCGAGAGCGTCCTCGTCGACGGCGAGCTCGACCCGGCGCAGCAGCGCTTCCTCGAGGACGCGATCGGCGCGCGGGTGATCGACCGGACACAGCTGATCCTGGACATCTTCGCCCAGCACGCCGTCAGCGCCGAGGGCAAGCTCCAGGTCGAGCTGGCGCAGCTCGAGTACAACCTGCCCCGGATGCGGGGGATGTGGCAGCACCTAGAGCGGCTCGGCGGCGGCGTCGGCACGAGAGGCCCCGGCGAGTCTCAGCTCGAGACCGACCGCCGCCTCGCCCGCCGGCGCGTGTCAGTCCTCAAGCGCCGCCTGACCGAGATCGCGAAGCAGCGCGCGACCCGCCGCAAGGAGCGCCGCCGCACGCAGGTGCCGACGATCGCGCTCGCCGGGTACACGAACGTCGGCAAGTCGACGCTCCTGAACGCGCTCACGGGCGCCGAGGTCTCGGTCGAGAACCGCCTGTTCGAGACGCTCGACCCGACCACGCGCGGCTACGACCACGAGGGACGCCGGTACCTCGTGACCGACACGGTCGGCTTCATCCGCCGGCTGCCCCACCAGCTCGTCGAGGGGTTTGCGGCGACGCTCGAGGAGACGCTCGTCACCGACATCGTGCTGCATGTCGCCGACGCGTCCGCCTCGGAGGAGCAGTTCGAGTCGATGCTCGCGGCTGTCAACGACGTGCTGGGCGAGATCGGCGCAGGCGAGCTCCCCGTGCAGCTCGTCCTGAACAAGATCGACCGGGTCGACGAGGTCGGTCGCCGGCGGCTCGAGAACCGGTTCCCGGACGCGCCGCAGGTATCGGCAGCGACCGGGGAGGGGCTCGAGCAACTGAAGAGGCGGATCGCCGAGCAGTTCGCGAGCCGCTGGGAGACGGTGCGGCTCCTCGTGCCCTACGAGGAGGGCGGCCGACTCTCGGAACTGTATGCGCTCGGCGCGCCGATCGACGGCCGTGAGGACACACCGGAGGGCGTGCTCGTCGTCGCGCGACTGCCGCGACACGAGCTGCTCCGCTACGCGCGCTATCTGATCGCAGACGCCGGCCCCCGTGGCGTCGAGAAGATCCGGGAGACGGGCTGATCGAGTTGCCGATCCGGCGGCTGCGTGACGACGCCGTCGTCCCGGCGCGCGCCTACGCGGGCGACGCCGGGCTCGACCTCGCAGCCTGCGAGCGCGTCGAGCTCGTCCCCGGTGCGCGGGCGCTCGTGCCGACCGGGCTCGCGGTTGCGATCCCGGAGGGGTACGCGGGCTTCGTGCAGCCGCGCTCGGGCCTCGCGGCCAAGCACGGCATCACGATCGTGAACACACCCGGCCTCGTCGACTCCGGCTACCGTGGCGAGCTGCTCGTCAACCTGCTCAACACCGACCCGCATGAGACGTTCGTGGTCGAACCGGGGATGCGCGTCGCGCAGCTCGTCGTCGTCCCGATCCCCGAGCTCGAGCTCGTCCTGGTCGACGAGCTGCCCGAGTCCGAGCGCGGCGTCCGCGGCTTCGGTTCCTCCTCGCTGCGATGAGCCCGCGCGTCCGCGTCGCAGCGCTGCTCCGGTGGCAGAACCGGGTGTTGCTGTGCCGCCAGGAGAAGCCGGGCAAAGAGTACTGGCTGCTGCCGGGGGGAGGGCTCGAAGGCGGTGAGACGCTCGACCAGGCGTTGCGTCGCGAGCTCGGCGAGGAGCTCGGGATCTCCGACGATCTCGTCTTCGAAGGGCCGATCGCGGTCGCCGAGTCGATCGCGCCCGAATGGAGATCAGGCGACCGGCACGTGGTGCACATCGTCTTCGGTGCCGACCTCTCGCACCGCTCGCTCGACGACGTCGAGTCGCACGACGCCGCCGTGCGCGGCCTGCGCCTCTTCTCACTCGACGAGCTGGAGGACATCGTCGTCCACCCGCCGATGAAGCGCTTCGTCCAGCGATGGCGCCCGGGCGACCCGGCCCTGTACCTGGGCTCGCTCTGGATCCGCTAGGGCATGCCGCAACCGCAACGCCAGGCGATTCTCACCGCGAGCGACGAGTACCAGCTGACCGCGGCGCTCCTCACAAACCGCAAACAGCGAGCGCGTCAGGGGCGGTTCGTCGTCCAGAGCGTGAAGGCGATCGAGAGTGCGCTCGTAAACGGCTGGGAGTTCGAGTCGGTCTGGACGCCCCGCGGCCGCCGCCTTTCGGCGTGGGCGAGCTCGGTGATCGAGCGCTCCGGCGCGCGTCGCCACGTCGAGCTCGCGCCGGAGCTATTCGCGCAGCTTGCGGAGAAGTCCGAGCCCGGAGAGCTCGTCGCGCTCGTCGAGCTGTCGGTGAAGGCCCTATCGGAGGTTCAGCTCGGGCCCCGGGCTCTCGTCGTCGTGCTCGACCGGCCCTCCAGCCCCGGCAACCTGGGCTCGATCATCCGCACCGCAGAGGCCTTCGCGGCCGATGCCGTGGTCGTGACCGGTCACGCGGCGGATCTCTACGACCCGCAGGCCGTCCGCGCATCGCTGGGCGCGATCTTCGCGATCCCCGCGATCCAGCACCAGGCGCCGGCGGAGGTGGCGGGGTGGCTCGCAGCGGCCTGCGAGGGCCTGCGGATCGTGGGCACGAGTGCAAACGGGACAGAGGATCTCGACCACGTCGAGCTCGCCGGCCCGGTGGCGCTCGTATTCGGGAACGAAACCACCGGTTTGAGCGCCGGCTGGCGTGAGCTGTGCGACGAGGTCGTGACGATCCCGACGAGCGGCATCACGAGCTCGCTCAACCTCGCGAGCGCGGCCGCCGTCTTCCTGAACGAGGTACGACGCCAGCGTGTCCGGACGCTCGAAGCCGGAACCTAGCCGTGCCCCGCCCCGTCGCTCGGGAGAGACGGGCGAGTTCACGCTGGGAGGCGGCATACTGAGCCGGTGGGCTTCTTCCGCCCTGAACGCGTAGTGACCGGCCACGACGGGCGGGAATGGGAGATCTACCTCTCCCGGTTCGCATCCCCCGGTTGGAAGCCACATCGCCGTACGTCCCCGTCGAGGCGAGGGCTCTTCCTGGCTCCCGTCGCCTTCGGCCGCGAGCTCGTCTGGCCCGCTGCGCGATTCGCGGCCCTGTTCCCGTGGGCGCTGATCCAGGCAAACAAGTCGAAGCAGATCCATATCGACGCCGTCACCTTCTACCCCTGGCCGGAGTCGCAGAAGTGGCTCACGACCACCGACCACCTCGACGAGGTGATGGTGGAGGTCGTCCGCGGGCTCCGGATCGGTGAGCTCGCCCATCCCGACGACGCGTATTTCCAGGGCAGCCGCCAGCTCGTCGGCGGCACGTTTCGCGTCCTCGGGCGCAGGGATTAGCGAGAGCGGCCGCCGCGCGCCCTGGCCCTCGCTGCCGAGACCGCATGCGCTAGGTGTTCGAGCTCGTCCGAAAGCTGCGCGAGCTCCACCGCTGCTCCTGTCTGATGGGCGAGCGCGTCCTCGAGCAGCCGATCTGCGAGCCACGGGTTGCGCGGCAGCAGCGGCCCGTGGAGATAGGTGCCGTACACGCGGCCTGACCGGCAGCCTTCGAAGCCGGAGACGCCGTCGTTGCCGAAGCCCGAGATCACGCGGCCGAGTGGCTCGGCGCCCTCGTCGAGGATCGTGCGCCCGGCGTGGTTCTCGAACCCGGCGAGCGTCTCGCCGGCCCAGGCGCAGTCGAGCAGCACGTCGCCGATCATTCTGCGCTCACCCGCCACCGTGTGGAGCGGCAGGAGGCCGATCCCGGGCAGCTCGGAGCCCGAGCGGTCGCGGTAGTGGCGGCCGAGGAGCTGGTAGCCGCCGCAGACCGCGAGCACCGCAGCGCCTGCGCCGGCCGCGTCGCGCAGCGCGTCGCTCTTGCCCGCGAGGTCGGGGGCGACGAGCTCCTGCTCGCGGTCTTGGCCGCCGCCGATGTAGAAGAGGTCGATCGCACCCGCCGGCACGGGGTTGCCGAGGCTGATCGCCGCGACGTCGAGCTCGTGGCCACGTGCGCGGGCACGCGCCGCCAGCACCGCGATGTTGCCGCGGTCGGCATAGATGTTCAGGTATTCGGGGTAGAGGTGGCCGATGCGGATCTTCATTCCGGCCTCTGCCAGAAATCGGGCACGAGGCCGCGCCGCGCGACGATCCCGCGCAGGCCGAGCATCGCGGTGTAGGTCGGGAGCACGATCAGCTCGTCGCCGGCTCCGGTCAGCTCGAGGCCCCGGTCGAGGGCGGCCCCGAGCGCCGGGACGACCTCGATCCGCCCGCGGTCGAGGCCCCCGTAGGCGAAGCGCAGCGCCAGCTCGGCCGCCCGTGATCCCGAGACCACGGCGCGGTCGAGCCCGGAGAGCAGCGGTTCGAAGTCGACGTCCCAGATCCAGGAGACGTCGCGCCCGTCGGCGATCTCGTCGTTGAGCGCGACGACCGCGAGACGCGGGGGGGAGCTCTCGAGCAGCGTTCCCACCACCTCGTTGGCGCCTGCCGGGTTCTTGATCAGCAGGAGCAGCAGTCGCTTGTCGCCGACCGCGATCCGCTCGAACCGCCCGAATGCGGCCACGAAGCGTTCGAGCCCGGCCGCGATCTCCGCGAGCGATGTTCCGAGCGCGCCCGCGATCGCCGCCGCGGCGGTCGCGTTGTAGACGTTGTAGAGGCCTGGCAGTGCGAGCCGCACCCGCGTCGAGCCCGCCGGAGTCGCGAGCGTGAAATCGGAGCCGTCGAGGCCGCGCCGCTCGATCTCGCGCGCCGCGACCTCGAGCGGCGCGCGGGCAACGCCACAGGAAGGGCAGCGCCAGTCGCCGAGATGCCCGACATAAGCCGCCGCGTACTCGTACGGAGTGCCGCAGTCGAGGCAGTAGGTCGAGTCGGCCGCGTGCTGGAGCGAGGCCCGCGCTTGACGGCGGTCGTCGATCCCGTAGGAGATCGTCCGCGGGCGTCCGCGGGCGAGCGCGCCGAGCATCGGATCATCCGCGTTGACGACGAGGAGCGCCTCGGGAAGCTCCGCGACGGCGCCCCGCCAGCGCTCGGCGACGAGCTCCAGCTCGCCGTAGCGGTCGAGCTGGTCGCGGAAGAGGTTTCCGAGCGCGACGACTCGCGGGTGCACGCGTCGTGCGACCTCCGGCAAAGCGGCTTCGTCGACCTCGAACAGCCCGAGCTCGGCGCCACGCGAGGCGAGGAGGGTCGAGGCGACCCCTGAGAGGAGGTTCGCGCCCGAGTGATTGTAGGCCAGTCGCCCGCGCAGGATCTCCGCGACCATCGCCGTCGTCGTCGTCTTGCCATTCGTTGCGGAAACGAGCACCGAGCCGCGCGGCAGGCGCGCCGCCAGCCGGTCGACCGCGCCGGGGTCGACGGTCGAGAGCAGCTTCCCAGGGAGGGTCGTCCCGCCGCCGCGGCCCGCAAGGCGCGAGAGCGCACCGACCGAGCGTGCGGCCGCGACCTCGAGCGCGAGCAGCATCAGGAGAGCGTACCCAGCGAGGGAAATCTGCTCCACTTGTTATTCATGCAGCATGATCTACCATTTATTGCATGGGCGAGAAGCCGCGCTACGAAACGATCGCACGGATCGACCGCGACGAGCTGGTCTCGTTCCAGTCGGCGATCCGCAAGCGCTACTCCGACGAGCAGATCCTCGCCGAGCTCCGCGCGCATGTGAGCCGGGTGGGGCGCTCCCCGACGATGAAGGAGTTCGCGGCCGACCCAGAGACGCGGGTGCACCCGCAGACGGTGATCGAGCACTTCGGCACCTGGAATGCGGCCAAGCGCGCGGCAGGGCTCGTGCCGAGGCGGTTCGCGACGCGCGAGGAGCTGCTCGAAGTGCTGCGCTCCCTCGGCGCGGAGCTCGGCCGGATGCCGACCGCGCGAGATCTCGACGACCGGCGCGGACGCATGCCCTCGAAGTCGCTCTATTGGCACACGTTCGGGTCGCTGAGCACGGCGCTGCGCGAGGCTGGCTACGAGATCGCGGTGGGGGAGGAGCGGCTGGAGCGGGCGATCGAGCAGGGCGTCGAGCTGGCGCAGGAACTCGGCCGCCTCCCGAAGTTCGCCGACTGGGCCGAGGCCAGGCGCGCCGCGAAAGGGATGCTGACCGAGTGGCAGGTCTACCGCATGTTCGACTCGCGCCGTGGCGCCTGGGCGACGTTCCAGTTCCTGATCCGGCGCCGCCTGCTCGACCAGGGAGCCGCGATCCGCTCCGACGGCTCGCTCGCCTAGACGGCTGCGGCGAGCGTCGCGAGGCGGCGGAGGCAGAAGTCTCGTTCCCTGATCCCTCGGGCTTCGGGGAGCGGGTCTTCCTCGGCGTAGGCGTTGGGCTGGAAGCGCTCGCGCAGGACGATCTTCCCGTGGTGCAGCGCGAGGAGCGTGCCGTCCGAGATCTCGCGTTTTCGGAGCGTCGGCCCGCAGAAGCGCTCCAGCACCTCGAGCGCGTACTCGGTCGAGGCGAAGATGAGGCCGTCGCTGCCCTCGCCGAGCCAGAGCGGGCGGCCGACTCCACGGGCGAGGTGGACGATCTCGGGACGGCGCTCATCGAGCCAGGCGGCGGCCATCGAGCCTTCGAGCACCTCGAATGCGCGCCCGTCGTTGCCCGAATGGGCCGCGACCGCGAACACGGCCTCCGAGTCGACGGTCATCCGGGGCTCGGCGCGGGCGCAGGCGTGCCCGCCGAGCAGCTCGTCGTCGTTGAGGATCCGTCCGTTGTGCACCCCGACGACCGGCCCGTGCCGGACCGGGTGGTTGTTTGCCTCGATCGAGGGATGCCCTTTCGTGAAGTCGCGCACATGTACGAGCAACTCGGTCGTCTCCGGCGGGATCGACACGCGCTCGAGCAGCATCGAGGCCGGCGTCTGCTGCTTGACGACAACGGGCGCTCCCTTGCCCTCGGGGGCGGTGTAGGCATAGCCGACCGCGTCCGTGCCACGCTCAGCGATTGCCGCGAGGAGCGCCTGCGCCGCGAGGGTGCGGTCGAGGCGCGAGTGGGGGGCGAGGCTATATCCGGCGATTCCGCACATGGTCCGATCGTACGTCGTGAGACGGTTGGGGCGCTGAAAGGTTGGCGCCTGCAGTTGACGTCTTCGGCAAAAGACGGCGCAACTCAAGAATGCAATACGGCGAGCCGATACCAGGGTACGGCATGGCTGTCCCGCAACCCCAGTTTGAGCACGAGCACGAGCACGAACTCGTCGAGACGGTCGTCGAGCTCCTGCCGACGCTGGACGACCCCGAGGCGGAGGTCGAGGAAGAAGACGAGCCGGACAATGCGCATCTTTCGGCAGCCGAGCGGCTTGCCTCGGCCGACCCGCTCAAGCTGTATGTCCGCCAGCTCGGCGACGGCCGGCTGCTGACAGCCTCGGAAGAGCGCGAGCTTGCCCGGCGCAAGGACGCCGGCGACGAGGCTGCCAAGAGACGCCTGATCGAGTCGAACCTGCGCCTCGTGATGTCGATCACCCGCAACTACACCAAGGCCGACGTGCCCCTGCTCGACCTGATCCAGGAGGGCAATATGGGGCTGATCCGGGCGGTCGAGAAGTTCGACTACCGGATGGGCTACAAGCTCTCCACCTACGCCACCTGGTGGATCCGCCAGGCGATCTCACGGGCGCTCGCAGACCAGGGCAGAACGATCCGACTGCCCGTGCATGTTGGTGACCAGGTGCGCAAGGTGCTGCGCGCCAGGCGCCACCTGACCCAGAAGCTGAACCGTGACCCCTCGAACGGCGAGATCGCGACCGAGGTTGGGATCACGGAGGAGAAGGTCGGGAGCCTGCTCGAGCTCGTTGCGCACCCGGTGTCGCTCGAGACGCCTGTCGGTGACGGCGAGAGCCTCTACTCCGACATGATCGAGGATCACAGCGTCGCCTCGCCTGACCAGGCGACCGCCGAGACCCATCGCGCCACCGAGCTCGACGCCGCCCTCAGCTCGCTCGATGCCCGCATGCGACACGTGATCCAGCGCCGCTACGGACTCGACGGGCACGCCTCGCAGACCCTCGAAGAGCTCGGGACCGACCTCGGGATCACGCGCGAGCGCGTCCGCCAACTCGAGAACAAGGCGCTACGTGAACTACGCCGGGCCGCGCCCGCGCTCAAGCTGTATCTCCAGATCTGACCCCGCGGCCAGGTTCGTCGCGGTGACCCCGGGGCGAGACACCGCCGACTCCGCGCGCACTCCGGCCCCATGGTCGTCCCGGCATCGCGACGAGAGCAAGGAACGCCGCGGATCGGTTCCATCGAGCTCATCCGAGTCGACTCACAGTTCGCGAACGCCAGAGCTCGACTGCGTCGTTCCGAGGAGCCGGCTCAGCGCATCAGCGCGTAGACCCTGCGGGCCACAGTTAGGAGCTCTTTCCCCTGAGCTGCGATGACGTTCGCCGGGGGACGCGACTTTGATGGGACCTCGAACGACAACTCGACCCACGTGGAGCCGCGGCGAAAGTAGACGGCATTGGCGTAGATTTGCCCTCTTCGGCGCTTTGGGAGTCGCCGCGACGGTTGCGCCAGGCGCTCCTCTCGGAAAGGCGCCCTCGCGATCGAGTTGCGCAGCTGCCTGAAATCGAACATCCCCGAGATCGCAGCGGGCCACCGTCGCCGCCGATCACGCGCAGGGAGCGTTCGTCACAGCTGCGCCGACCTCGTGCGAGATTCAGTTCAACCTTCCGGTCTTTCAACAGGTTCTCGCAAACGGCTCATGGCAGAACGGCAAGGTCGCGACCTGGCTGGCTCTGAGGACATTCACGCTGCCTCCCTCGCAGTCCGTGCGGTCGAACGCCTCGGTACAAACGGGCGGGACCCTCGAGTACCGAGGGTAGCCCCAGAAGTTGTACGGCCCGCCATTGCGCCCCGCCTCGGAAACGCAGATCCGGAACGGCCCGGCGAGTGGTGTGTATCGGGTTCTCTTTTTGCGTAGACGCTCGCTCCCACGATCAGGAGCCGGCCTGGTCGAGTGACGCACGCGGCGGCATGCGGGAGTGGTCCGGTTCGTTCTATCGAAGACGCGTACCACGCGCGGCAACCAACAGAGGAGGGACCGGAATTGGCCGGATACACGATCGTCAACCTGATGAAGCTCGAGAACCGGGCCGGCGAGGGAGGCCCGACGCTCGACGCGCGCTTCGCCCGTAGCGCGATCGAATCGGATCACATCGGCGTCAGCCACCTCCGCTACGCGCCCGGGCGGCGCAGCAACCGCGGTCACAGCCACAGGGAGCAAGAGGAGGTCTACGTCGTGCTCGGCGGCTCGGGCCACGTCAAGCTTGACGACGAACTGGTCGAGGTTCGCTCGTGGGACGTCGTTCGCGTCGCGCCGGGGACCTTTCGCGGCTTCTCGGCCGGGCCCGAGGGGCTCGAGCTGCTCGCGATCGGCTCTGACCGGCCCGAGGGCGGCGACGGCGTACAGGCCGATGACGCGTGGTGGGGCGACTGATCGCCTACTACGCCGGCGCCCCACAATCAACCAGCGTGCCAGCTTCGCCGACGCTCGTCAGGTAGCGATCACGCTCTCCGACGGCAAGGCTGTCACGACGGCCACGATCCCTCGCCTCCCCGACTTGCACAGAGCCTTCGCTTCTGGGCAACTCACATTCCGTGTGGAACGAACCCGACGGCGATGAGCGGCCGAGACGCCGCAGGGAGAGTCGGCGCGCGCGCCGCTTCCTGCCGCACATCGGTTAGCCAGCGCGCAATCCGCCTGCCTGGAGGGACCAGGGCGGTGGCGATGAATCGTCTCTGCCAGTTTCCGGCAGTGCAGCTGAGCCGTGCTCCGTCCATACGCCAGTGCCGGAATACACCTGAGTCGGATCAGACAAAACGCCATCGGGTCTGGCTGAACTGCTTACCCTTGACGAAGCCGAGGACAGTCGTAGGGGTGAGGCGATAGACCAGTACCTCGCCCCGCCGAATCGTTTCGCCGAGCCCGAACCAGGTGCCCTCGGGGTCGGTCAGGTGCTCACCGTACTTCGATTCATAGGTGCTCGCGACCTGTTCGAGTTCTGATTTGACTCTGACCTTGGCGACATGCCCTTCGACCACGACGTCGAGACCTTCGTCGAGAGTGTTACGGCCTGTCGTAAGAATGCAACGCTGGTTCCGCTTGAGGTTCTTCGCCTTGCGCTCGTCCGGGCCGGTGCAGAAGTACATCCCGTCGGCGCACCACACAGACAACAACGGTGTGACATGTGGGCGTCCATCGGGGCGGACGGTCGAGAGCCAGAACACCTCCGCAGCCTCGAGCTTCTGACGCCCTTCCGCCCACTCGGTCGGATGCGCACCCTCGCTACTGAACCCAGCGTCGAGTACCGTCAATGGTTCTCTTACGTCCACAGCAATCTTCCCTTCTCCTTGATCGCAGGACCTGTTGTATTAGACGGCGAAGACCGACCGAAGTCATCGGGGACAAGGCCAGTTGCCTGCGTCGGCGGGCGTGAAATGACCAAGGGAGTGATCTCTGAACTGCGGGACAATAGCGGCGAAGAGCCGTGCTCCTCGCCGGCTGTTCAGCCTGATCGAGCCATCGTGACCGATGTGTGGGCCAACGTGACGACGCCCGTTGCGCGCGCCCGCTACATGAGCCGCATGTCTTGGCGCATCGCGAGCCGGCCGAGGGCTTCGACCTCGATCTGGCGGACGCGCTCGCGTGTGATCCCGAGAAAGCGTCCGATTTCGCCGAGAGTGCGCGGTTCGGCCTTGTCGAGGCCGTAGCGAAGCACGATCACATCGCGGTGGCGGCTGGGGAGCGACTCGAGCGCCGCGGCAATCGCCGCCGCGCGGAGCGTCTCCTCGACGAGGTCCTCGGGCAATGGTTCGTCGCCTGGGACGAAATCGCCAAGCACCGCGTCCTCGTCCTCGCCAACCGGCGTGTCGAGCGAGGTCGCGCGTGGCGCCGCCCGTACGTCCTTGGCCTGCTCGAGCGGCATGTTGGCCTCGTGTGCGATCTCGGCGAGCGTCGGCTCGCGACCAAGCGCGGTCCACAGGTTCCGCTCGGCGCGGTTCAGCTTGTGCACACGCTCGACGATGTGCACCGGCATCCGGATCATTCGCGCCTTGTCGGCGAGCGCTCGCGCGACCGCCTGGCGGATCCACCAGGTGGCGTAAGTCGAGAACTTGAAGCCGCGGCGCCAGTCGAACTTCTCGACCGCCCGGATCAGGCCGAGCGTGCCCTCCTGGATCAGATCGAGGAAGGGGAGACCCTGGTTGCGGTAGTTCTTGGCGATCGAGACGACCAAACGTAGGTTCGCCTGGATCATCCGCTGCTTGGCGAGGGGGTCGCCACGCTCGATTTGCTTGGCAAGGGCGACCTCTTGGGATGCCGTGAGCAGGGGATGTCGTGAGGTCTCCCGCAGAAAGAGCTGCAGCGCGTCGGTCGTCGACTCGAATGCGAGCGGCAGCGGCACCGGGAGCGGCGCCGGCGCTTCGCCGTCCTCGAGCAGGTCGTCGACGACCTCGATCGCGCGCTTCTCGAGCTCGCGATGGACGCACTCGATTTCGAGCGGGTCGAGCCGAAGCGGCTCGAGCACCTCGTTCAGCTGCGACTGGCGGATCCGGCCGCGTTCCTCCCCGATTTCGACGAGTAGGCGCAGCTCTTCGCTCGCCAGCACGGTATCGACGTCGACAATCAGAGCCAGGTCACCGAATCCTGTCGCAAACGGCCACGCACGATAATCAATGTTATGTCGAGTCGGCAGAACAGCATCGCCCCGCACCCCCTCCGACGCGCCTGAAGTTCTCACCCTGAGAGCCCGAACGAGAGCGACCGGCCTTATCGTCTTCCTGTCGCACCCAAGTGTTCCGGTCACGGCCCGAACGCGAAATCCCTCACCGGAGCCTGCTCTTCGCAAATAGCGGGAAGTCCGGGCGCCGGAAACGCGCCGACGCGCGCCTAGGAGCGAGTCGCGTCGTCCTCGCCGTAGATCCGCACGTACAGGAAGATCCCGCACCCCGCGACGCAGGCGACGACGAACGTGAGCGCGCCCGAAAACCCCACGCCGACACCGCCGAGCCAGATGAAGAGCCCGAAGCCGAGCGCCCAGAGAAACGACGTGACCCCATGCGAAAACGCCGGCAACCGGAACATGTCTCGCAATCCTAGTCGGCTCCACGAGCGCGGCCCGCACAACCGACCGAACGCGTTTCGAGCGCAAATTGCGCCAATTCGGCTCCGCGCGCCTTGCCCGGCCGCCCCTGCCCGAGTAGGTTGCCGCATGCACCGAGCACGGAGCGCCGGTAGGTCGAGTCCGACCCTGGGGGTTGTACGCGGAAGCGGAAAGCCAACGGGACCGGAGGACGAAAGCGCCACCGGCTCGGTGAATTAATTTTTGACTTGAATTAGCTTCTTGGTGAGACGGACACGCGTTGCGCGATTCGCGGGCGGCTCCGACTTACGTCGCTCGGCCATGGCTCTCTGAGAGGGTGGTCACGAGGAAGCGAGCCAGCTCGGGCCCCAGGGCCGCGTCCAAGCGCTCGCGGGCGCTGCGGATCTCTGGGAGTGCCGACTGGAGCACGAGGCGCGCGAGCCGCCACGGGGGCGCGGGTGGCTCCTCGAAGCTCCTGTCTCCTGCCGTGCTCATCGAGTGGAGCATCGGCTACCCGTCCGATCTCGATGATCCCTAGCGCCAGGGGTCATGCGCGAGTGTGCACCTCCCCCTCAGGGGCTACGGCGTCGCGGCCTAGTACGAGATGAGCGAGTGGAGGTCGAGCCCTGCGAGGCGCTCGCGGCCGCCGAGGAAGGTCAGCTCGATGATGAAGCAGGCGCCGATCACCTCACCTCCGATCTGCTCGACGAGGCCGCAGATCGCCTCGACCGTCCCCCCCGTCGCCAGCACGTCGTCATGGATCACGACGCGGGAGCCCTTCGGAATCAGGTCCGGGTGTACCTCGAGGATGTTCTCGCCGTACTCGAGCACGTAGGACGCCCCGACCGTCTCGGGGGGCAGCTTGCCGGGCCTGCGTGCGGGGACGAAGCCCACACCCGCCTGCGCCGCGATCGCGGCACCCAGGATGAAGCCCCGGGCCTCGGCGCCGAGCACGAGGTCGGCGTCCTTGGCCTCGACCCAGGTTGCGAGGTCGGCGATCGTCTGCCGCAGGGCGACCGCGTCGGCGAGCAGCGGCGTGATGTCCTTGAAGCCGACGCCCGGCGTCGGGAAGTCGTCGACCTCGCGAATCCTGGTTTTCAGGTCGACGACGCTCATGCCGAGGCGATCTCCCTGACCTTCCCCCAGAGGAGCAGGCCCGCGAGCTCCTGCGCCAGCTCTCCGAGCGACTGGAGGTCGGTCAGGCCGGCGGCATGGCGCTCGGCGTTCCGCGAGCGCAGCGCGGGCGCGATCAGCTGCTCGAGCAGCGCTGACTCGCGGTCGGTTGCGGTCCGGAAGGTGCGCAGGTGGCGCCCGTCGATGCCGAACCGGGTGAGCTGGGCGCAGACGATCGCGATATCCACGTCTGTCTCCGGGTAGCGCTTGTCCGCCCCGCTCCCCGCCGGCGACAGCAGGCCGAACTCGTCGAGCTCCTTGACAAACTCAGGCTGCACCCCCGAGCGGCGGCAGAGCTCCTCGAAGTCGATCGCCTCGACCCGCTCCCCGAGCGCGGCCGGGCGGCGCCGCTTGCGCTCCGACGCGCCGGGGACAGAGAGCTCGTTGCGGATCACGCGCAGCGGCAGGAACTCGTCGCGCTGCAAGCGCAGGATCGTCACGAGGCGTTCGACGTCGTCCTCGCCGAAGAGCCGGTACCCCCCGCGCGTACGCTGAGGGCTGAGCAGCCCCTCGTCCTCGAGGAAGCGGATCTTCGAGATCGAGATGTCCGGGAACTCCTCGCGCAGGCGCCGCACGACCTCTCCGATCCGGATCAGGCGCTCCCGTTGCGATGTTCCTGCCACGACGGTCATGTCATCGTTCGACGAAGGTCATCCTGTACTTGCCGATCTGCAGCTCGTCGCCGTTCTCGAGCCGCACGCTGTCGATCCGCCGACGGTTGACGAAGGTGCCGTTCAGCGAGCCCTGATCCTCGGCGTAGAACGCACCGTCGCGCTCGACGAGAACGGCGTGGTTGCGTGAGACGGTCACGTCGTCCAGGA
>DATKRX010000021.1:0-8859 GCA_035531915.1 Gaiellaceae bacterium
AGAGACATCGTCGAGGTCGTGCAGGAGCTCTCGTCGAGCACGGAGAGGGTCAGCTGAGCCGAATTTGGAACGCGCGGGACTGGCCGCTAGGGTTGCGCGGGCGATGACCCCCGCGACAACTCCGGCCGGCCGCGACTCACAGCTCCAGACAGCCCTGATCGGGCTCGCGTTCCTGATCGGGGCGGCCGTGTTCGTCGTCTCGAGCGGCAGCTGGTTCGACACGTTCCAGACCGTTCACGTCATGTTCGTCGTGATCTGGGTCGGTGGCGGCGCCGCGTTGACGATCCTCGGGATCGTGGCCGAAACAAAAAGCGACGGCGTCCAACTCGCGGCGATCGCCCGGCAGGCGGCGTTCCTCGGTCAGCGCGTGTTCGCGCCGTCGGCAATCGTCGTCGTCGTGATGGGCGCTGCGATGGTCGAGAACGCCCACATCGGCTACGGCCACTTCTGGGTCGTCTTCGGTCTGCTCGGCTTCCTCACGACCTTCGTGCTCGGCGTCGCCGTCCTGACACCGATGTCGGCGAAGGTGTCCGCGATCATCACCGAGCAGGGCCCCGAGACGCCCGAGGCGAAGGCAGCGATCGCCAGGATCCTTCTGATTGCCCGCGCCGATGTCGCGATGCTGCTGCTCGTGATCGTCGACATGGTCGCGAAGCCCTTCTCCTAGGAGGCTGGTGTCTTTCGCGAGATGTCCGATTTTGCCCTCGCGGGCGGACATCAAATCAGCATGACCAACGGCCCGAAGAGCCGCAGACGAGCTTACAGGGCGTCGTTTTTTCGAGGCTTGCCACGCCATCGACCCGTCCCCGTTTTCGGAGGCCGTTTGACACCAGCCTCCTAGTCACCGCCGCGCAGACGCCGCTGCGGGCCCCCTCGATGCAGCGCTCGCGCGAGCGGTGCGGACGACCGAGAAGCTCACGCAGCCCGATGCTTGGCGATCACGACGAGCCTTCAGAGATCAGGCCCCTGAGAAGACGTGAGCTCGAGAGCTTCGACCGCGACTGGTGATGCGGTTCGCGCGTCTGGGCTGAGTCATTCCGGCCGGTGCCGTCGAGCCAGTTCGTCCTCGAGGGCAGCGATGTCCAGGTTGCGCGCCGCGAGCAGGACGTACAGGTGGTAGACGAGGTCCGCTGCCTCCGAGACGACTCGCTCGTCGCTCTCGGAGAGTGCCGCGACCATCACCTCGACCGCCTCCTCTCCGACCTTGCGAGCGACCGCCGGAACACCCTCGGCGAGCAGCTTCGCCGTGTACGAGCCCTCGGGCCGCGAGTGCGCGCGCTCGGCGACCGTCCGCCAGAGCGCGGGCGCGAAGCACGAGAGCGATCCCGTGTGGCATGCCGGCCCCGCCGGGCGTACGCGCATCAGCAGCGCGTCGCCGTCGCAGTCGTCGCGAAGCTCTTCGACCGCCATCGTGTTCCCCGAGGTGGCTCCCTTGTTCCAGTACTCCCCGCGCGAGCGGCTCCAGAACCACGCCTCGCCGGACTCGCGCGTCCGACGCTCGGCCTCCTCGTCCATCCACGCGAGCATCAGCACGCGGCCGGAGTCAGCATCCTGGACGATCGCCGGGCGGAGCTCTCCCTCAGGCGGCATCGCGAAGCTCCACCCCCATCTCGCGTAGCTCGGCCCGGAGCAAGGTGAGCCGCTCGGGATCCTCGTGCAGGATCGAGGCGAGCAGCGCCGCCTGCGCCACCGCGAGCGCCTCGGCGACGTGCCGCGCCTCACCCGCGCCGCCCGAGGCGATCACCGGAACCGACACCGCTTCGGCCACCGCGCGAGTGATCTCGAGGTCGTAGCCCTCCCGCGTCCCATCGGAGTCGATCGAGGTGAGCAGGATCTCCCCGGCGCCGCGGCGCTCCGCCTCGATCGCCCACTCCACGGTGCCGCGCGCGGTCTCGGTGGTGCCGGCGCGAGCCCGCACGCGGCCGCCCTCGGTGTCGATCGCGACGACGACGGCCTGTGACCCGAGCTTCTCGGCGAGAGCGGTGATCAGCGAGGGGCTCGCGAGCGCCGCCGAGTTGACGGAGATCTTGTCCGCGCCGGCCGAGAGCAGCGCGTCCGCATCTGCGATCGTCCTGATCCCTCCACCGACGGTGAACGGGATCGCGAGCTGCTCGGCAACCCGACGAACGACTCCGACGAGCGTGTCGCGCTCTTCGACAGTGGCCTTCACGTCGAGGAAGACGAGCTCGTCGGCGCCGCGGTCCGAGTAGGCAGCGCCGAGCTCGACGGGGTCGCCGACGTCGCGGAGCCCCTGAAACTTGATGCCCTTGACGACGCGGCCGGCGGCGACGTCGAGGCACGGGATCAGGCGCGGGAGCGGAATCGCTCCCTCACCTCCCCGAGCACCCGGTCGAGGTAGCGCGCGCCCGCGGCGCCGCTCTTCTCCGGATGGAACTGCACGCCGAGGAAAGAACCCGAGCGAGCTTCGGCGACGATCCCCTCCGACCACGCGGTCGCCGAGGGCGTCTCCGCCGCATAGGAGTGCGCGAAGTAGTAGGGGGTCCCGTCGACTTCGGCCCAACCCATGCGCGGCACGCGCTCGGCCAGGATCCGGACCGATCGACCGGGCAGGATCCCGAGCCCCTCGACGCCGCCGTCCTCCTCGGAGTAGTCGAGCGAGAGCTGGAGGCCGAGGCAGATCCCCAGCACCGCTCGCCCGGCGTCTACCCTGGCCCGCAGAACCTGATCGAGGCCCTGGCGGCGCAACTCGGCCATCGCCGAACGCGCCGAGCCGACGCCAGGCAGCACCGCGAGATCTGCGCCGGCGACATCCTCCACCAGCTCGGCCCCGAGCCGCCGCAATGCGATCTCGACCGAGCGGATGTTCCCCGCGCGGTAGTCGCAGACCGCAACCTTCACAGCTTCCCCTTGGTGGAGGGAATGCCGCTCGACTCGACCCGCAGCGCCGTCTTGAGCGCGCGGCCGACCGCCTTGTAGGCGGCCTCGGCCGTGTGATGCGGGTCCCGGCCCGACGCGTCGACGTGGATCGCCATCCGAGCGGCCTGGGCGAGGCTCCCGAAGAAGTGCCCCGCCATTCCCGGCTCCGGCTCGATCGCGAGCTCCGCGAACGGCCGCCCGCCGAGATCGACCGCGGCACGGGCAAGCGCATCGTCCATCGGCACGGTGGCGTCGCCGTAGCGCGCAATCCCGCGCCGATCGCCGAGCGCCCGGTCGAGCGCCTCGCCGAACGCGAGCGCGGTGTCCTCGATCGTGTGATGATCGCCGGTCTCGAGGTCGCCCGTGCCCTCGACGACGAGATCAAGCCCGGCGTGGAAGGCGAGCTGCTCGAGGAAGTGGTCGTAGATCCCGGCCCCCGTCTGCACGCTGACCCGGCTCGCACCGTCGAGCCCGAGCCGCACGGCGATCCGCGTCTCGGCCGTCGCCCGCAGGTGACGCGTGCGGCGGCCGGCGGCTGCGGCAACCGGCGCAGGCCGCTCGAGCAGGCGCGCGAGCGTCTCGACGAGCAGGTCGTCGTCGCTCTTGTCGCGGATCGTGATCCGGATCCCCTCGTCGTATGCCCGCACGACAATCCCCTGCCGGAGCAGGGCCTCGCCGAGGGTGCGGCCGTCGGCGACCGGGACGAAGAGAAAGTTCGTGCTCGATGCGAGCGGTTGGAGCTCGAGCGCACGGAGCGCCGCGGCAAACCGCTCGCGCTCCTCGATCACCGGCCCCAGATCGGGTGGGGAGGCGAGCGCGGCGACCGCGAGCGCCGCCGAGAGCGACGAGACGGGCGCCGGCGCCTGTCGCGCGTTCAGCTCCGCGGCGACCTCGCGAGAGGCGAGCGCGTAGCCGATCCGGGCTCCTGCGAGCGCGAATGCTTTCGAGAACGTCCGCAGGACGATCACGCCGTCCGCGAGCAGCGGCACCGCCGTCTCGCCGCAGAACTCGAAGTAGGCCTCGTCGCAGACGAGCGGCCGAGCCTCGGGCAGCGCCCGGAGCGCTCCGTCGGGGCTGCTCGGCCGGCAGGCGAACGTGAGCACCGCGCCGTCGTCGTCCACGTCGGCGCCTGCGAGCTGGACCGCGATCCGGTAGAGCGGATAGGTCGGGGCCTCGGGAATCGCGACCCGGTCGCCGGGCCCGGCGAAGGCTCGGGCGCAGAGCAGGATCAGGTCGTCCGCCCCGGCGCCGAGCACGACGTTCTCGGGCTCGACGGCCGCGTACTCCGCGATCGAGCCTCGCAGCTCCGCGTAGCCGCCCGAGGGGTAGCTGTTGATCGACGCGAGCGAGCCGGCGATCGCCCCCAGCCTGGTCGAGGGCAGGGGGAGCGGCGGCGTGTTCTGGTCGAAACGCACGACCTGAGAGGGGTCGATTCCCGCGAGCCGGGCGACCTCGTCGCTCGGCGGCGCCCAGGTGTAGGCGCGGAACTCCGACACGAGGGGCCTCATCGGCGCACCGCCGCGGCGTGCGCGGTCATCCCTTCTGCCGCCGCGAGCGCCTCGACCGTCGGACGAAGGAGGGCCAAGCCGTCGGGCGTGATCCGCTGGATCGTGATCGGCTTCAGGAACGTCTCGAGGCCAAGGCCGCCGACCGACCGCGCCCAGCCGCTCGTCGGCAGGACGTGGTTGCCGCCGGTCGCGTAGTCGCCCGCGGCGACCGGGGAAGAGGGGCCGACGAAGACGGCGCCGGCGTTCCGCACCTCGCCTGCGAGCGACTCGGCGTCGCCGAGCAGCACGAGGTGCTCGGGCGCGATCGCTTCGGCTTGCTCGAGCGTCTCGACGACCCGGCAGAGCGTGTCCGGCCCGTGCTCGGCCTGCGCAGCAAGCTCGAGCTCGACGATGCGCCGGTCGACCTCGCCGGTGGCGAGCACGACCACCTCGGACGGCCCGCCCGGCAGGTCGATCGCGACGTCGCGCTGCACGGCGAGCTTCGCGTCGTTCACGTAGGCATTTCCGGGCCCGACGATCTTGTCCACCTTGCGGACGTAGGCGAGCCAGCCGATCGCCTGCGGGCCGCCGAGCGCCCAGACCTCGTCGATGCCAAGCGCCTCCGCGGCGGCAGCGACGAGCCCCGCGCCGTCCGGCGGCGTGCAGACGACGAGCCGCTCGACCCCGGCCGCCTGGGCGGGGACGGCGCACATCACGAGCGTCGAGACGAGGTTTCGCGGCACGTAGATCCCCACCGTCCGGAGCGGCAGCCAGCGCCGCTCGAGCACGACGCCCGGCTCGACCTCGAGCGTGATGTCCGCCGGGCGTTGCGCCTCGTGCCAGCGCCGAACCCGCCCGGCGAGGTCGAGCAGCGCCTCGCGCGGAAGGAGCTCGGAGTCCGCGACCGCGCGCCTCGGCTCGGCCCCGTCGAGCTCGAGCGCCCAGCGCCGAACGGCCGGGTCGCCCTCCCGCTTGATCTCCTCGACGATGCTCACGCCGCCCCCTCGCTCCGGGCCGAAACCCCGGTGCCCGACACCACCCGTCGTGGCAACGAAAACCCTGGGGCGCAGGAAAAAGCAACGCTCGAAGGGCTGAGCTCCCGGTCGCTCCCGACGGTGTCTCGCGCGTTTCCCAGCGAAGGCGCGACGGCTCTCAACGGGACATCCGCTCGACCGGGACGACCAGGATCGAGGAGGCGCCGGCGAGCTCGAGCTCGGGGAGTAGGCGCCACACCTCGGCCGCGGGAACGAGCGCGTGCACCGCGACCATCCCCGGCTCGGCGAGCGGCAGGACGCTCGGCGAGCGCGAGCCGATGATTGCGCACACCTCGTCGAGAGCCGACTCGGGGGTGTTCAACATCAAGTAGCGGTGGGCGCGCGCTTCGACGACCGCGCGCATCATCGAGGCGAGGCGGGTGACGTCGCCGCCGGGCTTGGCGATCAAGACGGCCTGCGACGCAAAGAGCGATCCGAGCGAGCGCAGGCCGTTCGTCCGCAGCGTGTTCCCGGACGAGACGAGGTCGACGATCCCGTCCGCGAGCCCCAGGCGCGGCGCGATCTCGACCGAGCCCGTGACATCCACGAGCTCGACCTCGACCGGTAGGAGCTCGCGCGTCAGCCGTGGGTAGACAGTCGCGATCGTCGCCCCCGCGAGCTCCTCGAGCGTCTGGTAGCTCGACTCCTGCGGAACCGCGGCCTCGAGCCGGCACGAGCCGAACCCGAGCTCGAGCAGCTCCTCGACGCGCGCGTCCCTCTCGCGAACCAGATCCTGCCCGGTGATCCCGCAGTCGACGACGCCGTCCTGCACGTACTCGGGGATGTCGGCCGCACGGACAAGCAGGACGTCCACCGGCGCGTTCCGGCACGGGAATGCGAGCGCTCGCTCCCCGGGCTGCTCGGGGCCGAGCCCGGCGTCCTCGAGCAGGGAGATCGACGGCTCGCGCAGTCGCCCCTTGACGGGGACGGCGATCGTCAGCCGGTCGATGTGGCCGCCGCCGTCCGGTCGAGCGCCAAGCGGTAGCCGCCCTCGCCGTGGCGGAGCCAGTGCGCGACCCGCGTCACCGTCGTCGTCGAGGCGTGCGTCCTCTGCGCGACCTCCAGGTACGGCAGCCCCCGGTCGACGAGTCGCGCCACGGCCCACCTGTGGGCCATCGCCTCCAGCTCCGCGATCGTGCACAGGTCCCGCAGGAACCGCTCCACCTCGTCCCGCGACTCCATCGCCAGGATCGTGCCCGACAGCTCTCTCAGCTCCCGTGTCCGCCATGTGTGTCGTCCCGTCTCGACCATTCGAATTCGCGCTTTTCATGTTAGCACGTTAACATGGCAATGTGCTATCCCAGTGGCTTGAGCTGGCGATCGAGGTGATCCCCGCTGTGGACGTCCTCGGCGATGGTGCCGTGCGGCTCCACCGCGGAGACTACGACCAGGTGGTCGAGGAGGCCGGCGACCCTGTTTCCCTCGCGCGGCGCTTTGCCGAAGCAGGCGCGCGCCGGGTCCATCTCGTCGATCTCGATGGCGCCCGGGCCGGCCGCGCGCGGCCCGAGCTCGTGCGGCTCGTGGCCGAGGCAGTCGCACCCACCCCTCTCCAGGCATCAGGGGGGATCCGTTCGCTGGCCGATGCCGAGGCCCTGCTCGCTGCGGGCGCCGACAGGGTCGTGATCGGCACCGCGGCCTTCCCCGATCCCGGTAGGTGGGCATCGGCCCTCGGCGAGAGGCTTGTCGTCGCGCTCGACGTCAAGGACGGTGTCGTCCGCACCGCCGGCTGGACAGCCGAGTCGGGCCTCACCCTCCCCCGCGCGGTCGAGCTCTGCCTCGCCGCCGGCGTCGAACGCGTCCTCTGCACCGCGATCGATCGTGACGGAACGCTTTCGGGCCCGGACGTCGACCTCGTCGCGTCGGTCGCGGCCTCCGGCCTCCGCGTGCTCGCGGCGGGCGGCGTCCGCTCTCGCGCGGACGTGGCCGATCTGGCCGATGCCGGAGCCGAGGCCGCCGTCGTCGGGAGGGCGATCCTCGCCGCGCAGGCGCCCGGGACCCATTGAAAGTTCTTGCGGACACGTTGAAGCTTCTGTAAGGCTCTCGCGCGCGCATTGACCCTTTCGCCCTCTCTCAACTATCGTGGAGGAGAGGGCCGCTTCCCCGCCGGCCGAAGAGACGACACGAGGTGAACACATGCGCAAGCTCGCGATTACGCTGGCCGCCATTTCCACCCTCTGTCTCGCTGCGGCAGCCTGGGCGGCGCACCCGAGCAAAGGGGCGTTTGCAGGGACGACCTCGCTCCATCCGATCAACGGCTTCTCGGATCTCGTGACGTTCTCGGCGGCCGCCAACGGCCTCTCGCTGAAGACATTCCAGTTCGGGACGCTCGGCTGCTTCGGCCATGGCTCCTATCCTGTAGGCACCGATCCCTATGGCGACCCGACTGCGGTCGGGACGATCAAGTCGGTCGTTGTGAGCTCGAAGGGCGTGATCCTGATGACGACCAAGCCTGCGTTCCCCCAGGCCGGGCTCATGGTGACGACCGCGACCCTGAAGGGGAAATTCACGAGGGCCACGGCCCTCAGCGGGACGATCACCATCTCCCAGAGCGACAACGGCGACAAGTGCGGCCCGACGACGATGAAGTTCAGCGCAGCCCCGGGCACGCCGACGAGCCTCGGGCTCAACGGCGGTTAGCGGCCGTTCGAAGCTCCGCGGCTAGACTTTCCGCGCCCGCGGCGCTGCGAGATTCCGAACCGGGTCAGATCCGGGAGGAAGCAGCCCTAAGGATCCCTCGCAGGTGCCGCGGCCTTGATTCTCGCCCGCTTGCTGGAGCGTCTGCGCCGGCCGAGAATCACTGATCCAGGCGCTCCCGGGCGCCTTGCCCGGCTGGAGAGCACACGCTTCACACACGTGGGACCAACCGTCACCTAGTCCTCTTACGCTCCGCCAGACCGCACCGAACTGCCGCCCGGACTCCGTCAAACGGCGAAGACGAGATTGCCGTCGGACGCTAAGATGAGCCATCCCGGGCTTGACGACCGACGAGCTCGAACGGCTCCGCTCGACGGCTCGTAGAATGACTAATCTAGACGCTCCCGGGCGCATAGCTCAGCGGGAGAGCGCCCGCTTCACACGCGGGAGGTCCGTGGTTCGATCCCACGTGCGCCCACTACCGATTTGCAGGGGTTTCTTGCAAGGGTGGCTCGCAAGCCGCGAGTTCCACCCAACACCCACCCAACAAGCGGTTCGCGGCGAGCACGCGAATGGTGCGTTTTTTGGGCGAATCGCAAGTTGCGGCTCGCTGTAAACGCGAGCCGTCGAGTTCGCCATTGGGTCCGTGCTTCTCGGCCGTGATGGCGAGGTCGTTGTCACGCCGCCGCCGGTTCGCGTCGAGCGGAACGAGCTTGCTGCCGCACCCATGCAGGAGCCTCGTCGGCATCAGCCGCGGTTCGCCTCGGTCTCTGTTCGAGACGCGTTGAGGACGTGGTTCTCCAGAGCGAGCGCGGCCTGCTTGCGGG
>DATKRX010000022.1:0-7791 GCA_035531915.1 Gaiellaceae bacterium
AGGCGTGATCGCCGCAGGGTTGAACGAGGCCGGTGTTGCCGAGACCGACGAGCTCGTGATTGCCTATGAGCCGGTGTGGGCGATCGGCACGGGCAAGACCGCGACACCCGAGATGGCCCAGGAGGCCCACGCGCTCGTGAAGAGCATCCTCAACGTGCCGGTGCTGTACGGCGGGTCGGTGAAGCCAGAGAACGCGTACGAGCTCGCCTCCCAGCCCGACGTCGACGGCGCGCTCGTCGGCGGTGCTTCCCTCGACCTGGAATCGTTCGCAACGATTTGCCGGGAAGCTTCTCACTCGTAACGCTCGTGATCGCCGACGGCTGGGGCTGCGCGCCGCCCGGCCCCGGAAACGCGGTCGAACTGGCCGCAACGCCCGTCTTCGACGACCTCTTCGCCCGCTACCCGCACACGACCCTCTCCGCCTCCGGCGAGGCGGTCGGTCTTCCGGCCGGCCAGATGGGGAACTCCGAGGTGGGCCATCTGACGATCGGCTCGGGCCAGCGGCTCTACCAGGACCTTGCGCGGATCAACCGCGCTGTCGCCGACGGCGTGCTGAAGGACAACGCTCGGCTCCGGGAGGCGTTCGGGCGCGGCCGCCGCAACCATCTGATCGGGCTCGTGTCGCAGGGCGGGGTGCACTCGCACCTCGATCACCTGCGGGCGATCCTCGACTCCGCGCCCGCGGACACCTGGGTCCATGCGTTCACCGACGGGCGTGACGTCTCGCCGCACGCCGCGCTCAAGGACCTGGCGACGCTCCCGCAGGAGAGGATCGCCACCGTCGTCGGCCGCTACTACGCGATGGATCGCGACAACCGGGCCGAGCGGACGCAAACGGCCCTGAACGCACTCATGCTCGGGATCGGCAAGCAAGCATCGAGCGTGTTGGATGCCATGCAAGCGAGCTACGACGCGGGCGTCAGCGACGAGTTCATCGAGCCGATCGTCGCGCAGGGCACGCCTCGGATCGAGCCCGGGGACACGGTCGTCTTCTTCAACTTCCGGCCTGACCGCGCTCGGCAGCTCTCACGAGCAATGCTCGAAGCCGGCGTCGAGCTGACCACGATGACGCGGTACGGCGCCGACATCGACTCGCACGTGATGTTCGCCGAGACGCTGGTCGAGGGGACGCTCGCCGAGGTGCTCGCGCAGGCGGGCGTCAAGCAGCTCCACGCGGCTGAGACCGAGAAGTACGCCCATGTCACCTACTTCTTCGACGGGGGCGTCGAGAAGCCGTGGCCAGGCGAGGAGCGGATCCTCGTGCCGAGCCCGCGCGATGTCCCGAGCTACGACTACAAGCCGGCGATGTCGGCGGAGGAGCTTGTGCGCCGCTTCTGCGCGGAGGTCGGGAACGGGTATGGCTTCGCGCTCGTCAACTTCGCCAACCCGGACATGGTCGGACACACCGGTTCGATCCCCGCCGTCGTCGAGGCGGTCGAGACGACCGATCGCTGCGTCGGCCGGGTGGTCGAGAAGGTGACGAGCATCGGCGGCGTGTGCCTGATCACCGCAGACCACGGGAACGCGGAGCAAATGCTCCAGGACGACGGTTCGCCGCACACCGCCCACACGACCAATCCCGTGCCGCTGATCCTCACGACGGAGGGTGAGCTTCGCGACGGCGGCGAGCTCTCCGACCTCGCCCCGACCGTGCTCAATCTGCTCGGCTTGCAGGAATCGACGGCCATGAGTGGTAAGGATTTGTTGAAACACCTGTGAGCGTGAGGTTCGAGCTGATTTTCCCGCGGTAGAGTGACGTCGTTGCCCCTCGCACAACCCGACCCCGACGTCCTTCGCAGGGCGCAGCAGGGCGACCAACAGGCGTTCACCTCGCTCGTGCGCGCCTACGAGATCCCGGTTCATAACTACGTCCTGCGCCTGACCGGCGATCGCACGCTCGCGGAGGACCTGACCCAGGAGGTCTTCGTCCGGGTCCTGAACGGGCTGCCGAAGTTCTCCTCCCGCTGCAAGTTCACAACCTGGCTCTTCCAGATCACGAAGAACCGCGTGCTCGACGAGCTGCGCGCCCGCGAACGGCGGCCGCAGGCCGCTGCCAGCTTCGACGAGATGCCGGCGATGGAGAGCTACGACCAGCCGGCCGAGCGGATCGAGACGATCGACGCGATCTGGCGCGCCGTCCAGGATCTCAACCCCGACCTGAAGATGGCGCTGCTCCTCCGCGACGTGGTCGGGCTTCCGTACAGCGAGATTGCCGACGCGCTCGAGATCACGCTCGCCACCGTGAAGTGGCGGATCTTCAAGGCACGCGAAGAAGTGCAGCTCGCGCTGGCACACGACGGGATCACCTTCGCCGACGAGCCCACGCCCGTGCCCATGCCCGGCGAGATCCTCGCCTGAACCTTTCTCACTGACCTCGTTCCAGGCGGACGGCGAGAGCCTCGGGCAGGCCGACGGCCCGGATCTCGGCCTGCGTCAGCTCGATCGGATACTCCGTGCGTCGGAACGAGGCCCAGCCGGCGGCGAGGTCGAGCATCAGCCAGGCGGCCCGGGGATCGCCCCCGCGCGGCTGGCCGACCGAGCCCGGATTGAGCAGCCAGCGCGAGGCTTTGAGGTCGATCTCCTCCCCGCCGTGCGCGAGGCCTCCGCTCAGCGCGTCCCCGTCGTAGGCGATCGAGAGCGCCACATGGCTATGACCGACCATGACGAGCGGCGCGCTGACCATCTCCATGCTCGCCCGCGCGCCCTCCTCGCTCAGCACGTAGTCCCAGACCGGGTCGATCGGGCTGCCGTGGAAAAGCGCCGCACCGTTCCGCGTCGCCGCCGGGACGAGCGGCTCGAGAAAGCGGCGGGCACCGTCAGCGAGCACGGTCTGCGTCCAGCGGACCGCCACGGCGGCGTCGCCGTTGAAGTCCTCGACCGTCAACGAGCCGATCACGGCCAGGTCGTGGTTGCCCGCGAGGCAGACGTTCGCGTGCCTCTCGACCGCCGCGCAGCAGCGATTCGGGTCGGGCCCGTACCCGACCACATCGCCCAGGCACCAGATTTCGTCGGGCGCCTCGGCCAGCACCTCCGCGAGCACGGCCTCGAGAGCGTGATAGTTCCCGTGGATGTCTGAGACGACAGCGACTCTCATCAGGTTGCCCGCGCAGGCGCGAACGCTATACGCGGGCGAACGGCGAGGCTAGCGATGCCACGTCCTGTCGTACTCCGCGTCACTCTCTCAGCCGCAAGCGCCGGCCTGCTCCTGGCCGGCGGCACGGTCGGTTTCCACCAACTGCTGCACGGGGCATGGCACGACGCCTTCTACCGGACAGTGGTCACCGTCACGCTGACCGGGCTCGATTCCACGCCGCGCGGTCCGGGGGCCGAGTACCTCACGATCGTCATGGCGCTCGGCGGCGTGGCAATCTTCGGCTACCTGGCGGCACAGGCCGTCGAATCAATCGCCCGTGAGGTGACCGGGGATGCACGGAAGGACAAGCGACGGCGGCGGATGATCGACAACCTCGAACAGCACTTCATCATCTGTGGCTACGGACGTGTCGGGCGCCGCGCGGCCGAGGAGTTCGAGGCATCCGGTCAGCGCTACGTGGTCCTCGACACCGGCCCCGACGCGATCGAGCTTGCCCGCAGGCGCGGCATCCTCTTCGTCGAGGGCAGCGGCTCCGACGACGGTTCGCTCCAGAGCGCCGGCATCGTGCACGCCCGCGGCCTGCTCGCGTCGGCCGATTCCGACGCCGAGAACCTCTACATCACGTTGTCAGCGCGCTCGTTGTCGGCTGACCTGATGATCGTCGCTCGGGCGTCGACCCGCGAAGCGGAGGGCAAGCTCCTGCTCGCGGGCGCCGACCGGGTGGTCCAGCCGTACGCCTCCGCCGGGACGGAGATGGCGAAGCTCGCGTTCAAGCCCCAGGTAGCGGCCTTCCTCGAGCTCGTCTCCGGCCACGCCGGCCCCGACCTGCGCTTCGAGGAGATCGAAGTATCGGACGACTGCCCGGTCTGCGGGCGGACGATCCGCGCGCTCCGCATTCGGAGCACGACCGGCGCCGTCGTGATCGCCCTTCGCAAGACCGACGGGAGCTTCGACGTCACCCCGAGCCCGGACGTCGCGATCCACGCCGGAGACGTGCTGATCGCGATCGGGACGGAGCCGGAACTGAAGGCGCTCGAAGACATGTTCGCGCCAGGGACCGTTGGCGGCTAGCGCCCTTGCCCGCCTGGAGGCCGCGCTCGGCGAACTCGCAGGCAGCGAGGTCTCGCTCGAGCGGCCGAAGGACGCCGCGCACGGCGACTACGCGACGAACGTGGCGCTCCAGGCCGCGCGCGGTGCCGAGCGCGCCCCGCGCCAGATCGCCGAGGAGCTCGCCGTCAAGGCGCTCGCTCTACCCGAGATCGAGGGGGCGGAGGTCGCCGGGCCGGGCTTCCTCAACCTTCGCGTGACCGATGCGTTCCTTGGTCAGGTGCTCGGCGAGATCGACTCCGGCTACGGCGGCGGTTGGGCCGGGTCGCCGGAGAAGGTCCAGGTCGAGATGGTGTCCGCGAACCCCACCGGCCCGATCACGGTCGCCTCCGCACGGAACGGCGCGCTCGGCGACAGCGTCGCGAGACTGCTCGAGTTCGCCGGGCACCAGGTCGAGCGCGAGTACTACTACAACGACGCCGGCGCGCAGATGGACAGGTTCCGCGCTTCGGTCGACGCGGTTCGCGCGGGCGAGGATGTCCCCGAAGACGGCTACCACGGCGCCTACGTCGCCGTCCTCGCGGCGGAGCCGGGCGATCCCGTCCCCGAGATGCTCGAGCAGATCGAGTCGACGCTCGAGCGCTTCCGGATCCACTTCGACTCGTGGGCGAAGCAGAGCGAGCTCGAGCGCGGGCTCGACGAGCTCCTCGCCCGCTTGGCCACCTACGAGCACGAGGGTGCCCTCTTCGTCCGCTCGACTGACTACGGCGACGACAAGGATCGCGTCCTCGTCCGCTCGGCCGAAAAGGGCGGCCTCCCCACCTACGAGGCTGCTGACGTCGCCTACCTGCGTAATAAGCTCGACCGTGGCTTCGACCGGGCGATCTACGTGCTCGGCGCCGATCACCACGGCGTCGCGATCTGGTTCGGGGTGGTCGCGCGGATGCTCGGGTACGACCCTGGCCGTGTCGAGGTGCTGCTCTACCAGCTCGTCCACCTGACCCGGGGCGGTGAGCAAGCGAAGATGTCGAAGCGGCGAGGCGACGTCGTCTTCCTCGACGAGTTCATCGACGAGGCCGGTGTCGACTTCGCGCGTTGGTTCCTGGTCGACCGCGGACACGACCAGTCGATCGAGATCGACGTCGACCTCGCGGCCGAGAAGTCGCGCAAGAACCCGGTCTACTATGTCCAGTACGTGCACGCCCGGATCAGCGGCATCTTCCGCGAGGCGCCAGAAGGAGCAGAGCTCGACGCCGTGCCACGGATGCCCCTCGCGCCAGAGGAGCGTGAGCTCGTGAAGCGCCTCGCCGAGTTCCCGGGCGTCGTGCGCGAGGCGACCGAGCGCCGCGGCCCGCATGCGATCCCGGTGTACGCGATCCGGCTCGCCGACGACTTCCACCGCTTCTACCACGAACACGTCGTGCTCGAGTCGAAGGGCGGCGAGCACCAGCCGTTTCGCCTCGCGCTGATCGCCGCCACCCGCGATGTCGTCGCCCGCTGCCTCGACCTCGTCGGCGTCAGCTCCCCGGAGCGGATGTAGATGCCCGAGAAGATCGCGCTGCCGACCGTGGTCTCGTCGGCCGGAACGCTGCCCAAGACGATCGAGGAGTACTTCGGCGGCGCGAACACCGGCGAAACCGGCATCAGCATTGCCAGGATGCGTAGCCCGCAGGGCTGGGAGGAGCCGGCTCAGAGGCCCGAGTTCGACGAGTACACGCTCGTCCTCTCGGGGCTCTTGGTGGTCGAGCACGACGAGGGCAAGCTCGAGATCCGCGCCGGCGAGGCCGTGCACGCGCGCTTCGGCGAGCGGGTGCGGTACTCGACGCCCGATCCCGGCGGCGCCGAGTACATCGCGGTGTGCGTTCCCGCGTTCTCGCCCCACGCGGTCAACCGCGAAGAGGCTTGACAGGGCCGGTTTGTGAGGGTTGAGCGCTCGCGCGGCTCGAGCCCGGTCGCGCGAGCCTGAACTCCCCCAAGCCTCCAGCCACGGGGTTAGGTGTCCGAGTAGAGTCGCGCTTGCTCGATAACGCTCGACGAAAGGACGCAAATGGGACTCCTGGACAAGGCGAAGAGTGCAGCGGAAACGGCGACCTCCAAGGCCAAGGAGGGAATCGGAGACGTTCAGACGAAACGTGAGCTCGGCCAGGCCTACGACGAGCTCGGGAAGCTCGCGTTCGAGCTCCACGAGGCCGGCGAGATCGCCCACGACCGCCTCGCCGAACTGGTTGGCCGCATCCGGAAGTTGAAGGACGACCTCGAACCGGCCTGACGGCGATGTTGATCGCTGGAACGCCCGCTCGCACCTCGAGAGCGGCAGCGTGACCCTCGATCGCTCCGGCTCGTCCTACCTGCGCTGCTTCCCCGGCGCACGGCAAAAGAGCGGCCCGCGGCACAGATCGGTGCCCTCACAGAGACGGCGACCCGTGGGTCGCCGTCTGATCCCTTGCCGCGAGAATGATTGCCGTCAGTTCCCGGACCGGGGAGGCTTACCGTGCTTCCGCCTTATCTATCGGCAGCGAGCCCGAAAACCTTGAGCGATTCATAGCCGGGACGTCAGACAGCATCGCAGGGCTTCCTGACGTTAGACCGCCGCGGCACACTCCTGCTCCTCCCGCTGATCGCTGACAACGACCCGGGGAAGTAAGACGCGGCAGCCGTGCGTTGGCACGCCCGCTACCAGCTCGAGGGACGAGGCGTCGACCTGAATAGCTCCGCGCTCGCGCTCGCTGCGCTGGGGGCGCTCAGAGGGCCACGACGGGCGGAAGCGCTCCGGGTGCTTAGTGGTCTGGCTCGTAAGTTCGCGCACGTATCTGGCTGGTCAGGCGGCGAGGCGTAGGGGCGGCTGGTGTGTGTCGAGTCGGTCGAGGAGGTCGTTGAGGTCTGTGCGGGTGAACTTCCATTGGAAGGGTCGGGCGATCTGCTGGTAGCGGCGACCGAAGGCGAGGAGGTGTTGTTCGAGGGCGTCGAGGTCGGGGAAGTCGTTTGGTTGGAGCGCTTTGCGTTGGACGATGGAGAAGTAGATCTCGGCCTGGTTGAGCCAGCTTGCGTGGATCGGGGTGTGGACGACGGTCAGGTTGGGCCAGGTGCCTTGGAGGCGATCGATGGAGCGTTTGCCGCGGTGAGCGGACTCGTTGTCGAGGACGATGAACACCCGTTGTGCGCTGCGGTAGGGCTCGGTGCTCATGAACTGGTCGACGAGCGTGTCGAACGGCTCGATCCCGTCCTTTGGTGCGCAACGGTCGAAGAGCCGCGCGCGTTTGGCGTCCCAGGCGGCGAGGTAGCAGAGGGCTCCCTTCCGTTCGTACTCGTGCTCGACCTTTTGGGCTTCGCCTGCTCTGGCGGGCAGGGTGGGGTGCTTCCGTGCGCGGGCCTGGATGGAGGGCTTCTCGTCGGCGCAGACGACGTAGTCGCCGGGATGCAGCAACTCGCCTTCCCACCGCCCTTCGTAGAGGTCGAGGATCGGCCCGGCCTTCTCTCTGAAGCGGGGGTCGCGCGGGAAGATCCAGGAGCGGTAGTTCCAGGGACGGATCGCGTCCTCCGACAGCCAGCGCCACACCGTCACGCCGCTGATCCGCTCGACGATCCCGCGCGCCTGCGCCTCGCGTGCGAGCTCCACGGATGACCAACGCGAGAGCGGCACGCCGTGCTCG
>DATKRX010000023.1:0-14103 GCA_035531915.1 Gaiellaceae bacterium
GCGTTGTTTGCGACCTTCTCGCTGGTCATGCTCGAGGCAATCACCGCGCAGAACGACTTGGTTGCCGCGTCGTTCCCCGCTGTAGCGGCCTACCTGCTTCTCGGAGAGCTCACGGTGGAGCAGTTGCTCGCCGGTGTAGCGCTCGGGATCGGAGTCGGCGTAAAGCTCACGACCGTGCTCGTTTGGCCAGTGCTGATCCTGCTCACGGCGAGACGGGGACGTCGAGCGGTAGTCGTCTCGACCATGGGAGCGGTGGGCGGGTTCGCGTTCGTCGGGATGCGGGGGTACGTGCTCAACCTGGCGCACACGGGACACGTGCTCGGTCAGGGGCGATTCAGCCTCGATGTCAGCGCATCGCCGTCCTACCCGGGCAGCCTCGTGACTGGGGTCGACCTGCTGTACAAGACGTATGGACCGCTCCGTGCTCTCGAACGCGGAAGTGGATCTGTTTGCCGTCGCCGGGGTGCTCGCCGCGCTCGCCTTGCTCGCATACCGGGCGCGGCGGTCGAGCCGCAGCAGCCGGCGCTCGATCTGCGCATCGGTGTGGGTGGCCGTGCCGTTCGCCGCTCCGTTGATCGTGATCGGTTCCGGAGGGGCGCTCGCCTATTTCGCCCGCCGGTGGGGCCACCCGGTTCGGGGGCCAGACGGAACGGTCGGGAGCATCAACCACTATGCGAGCGAGGACCAGTCGGCGTTCGGCCCGATCGGCACCGTCGTCCTCCTCGGCGCGCCGCCCGTGACGGCTCTCCTCTATGCGGCGCGACGGGTCGATCTCCGCCAACTCGCACTCGCCCTCGTGCTGCCGCTGTTTTTCGGCCTCACCTCGCTCGAGCTCAGCTTCAACGCCTTCCTGACGCGGTTCCTTCTCGTCCCGGCGGCCCTGACCGCCCCGCTGCTCGCGCGGCTGTTCCGAGGTCGAGCGACGACCGCGGCCTACGCAGTCGCCGGCTGCCTCGTCGCCGGCCTGACGATCACTCACGGGCGGCCGTGGTCCTGACACCAGCGGCAGACGCTTGCTCGCCAGATCGTGAACGGGGATGCCGCCTACCTGCGGGCCGTGCCGTCGGGAGCCTGCGTCGGTGCGATCCTCAACCCCGACGAGCCCTCGTACCTGCTCTACGGGCCGAAGCTCGAATACCACCTCGAGTACTTCTCGGGCAACGTGGATCCGCTGGTCGCCGCCCTACGCCAAGGCCTCTTCTATGTCGTGATCAGCACCGGGTCGAACCGAAGCCACGCCGACGAGTTCAGGCGTGCCGGCTGGAGGATCCGGCAGCTGGGTGGGCAATGGCTGCTCGCAAGCGAGCCGGACGCGAAATCGGGGACCTGCTGAGGCGCTCGCTGCTGGTGCTGACACGTGAACTTCTTCGCGTCGTTCCACGCCGACTCGACCGGCCAGAAGAGCTCGTTTCGAGCAGACGCGGTCTGCAAGGCGCTCTACGGGGACCCGACCTGCGAAGGATCCGCCCCCCGCCGAATCGCCGCCCGGTCAGGGGCGGGCAACGCGGCGGCGGAGCGACATCGCAAGCTCGAGCTCGGGCACCTCGAGCGCGCGGCATGAGCCGAGGTACACCGCCCCTGCGGCGGCGAGCGCGAAGCCGAGCGAGACGAACTGCCCGCCAAACGAGCGGCCGAGCGCCGAGTCGAGCGGGTACCAGACGGCGAAGGCGATGCCTGCCGCGGCTGCGGCGGCGAGGGCGATACGTGCCGCCGCCGCCGCCGTCCGCCCGCCTTCGATCCCTCCGAGCCGCCGCCGGATCAGGAGGAGCAGCGCGACCGTCCCGGCGACGTTCACGATCGCGGTCGAGAGCGGGATCCCCCAGGTGCCGAAGCGGTAGAAGGCGAAGTCGAGGATCGCGTTCAGGAAAAGGTTCCCGAGCGCGACCGCGGTCGGGATCCAGTTCTCCTGGAGGCTGAAGAACGCGCGATTCAGCATCAGCATCGCGCCGTTGAAGACAAGCCCGCCGCTGAACGCGGCCAGGCAGTCGGCCGCCACCGGGGTCTGGTAGGGCGCCCAGGCACCGCGCTGGAAGAGGATGCGGATGATCGGCTCCGCGAGCACGGCAAAGACGGCGGCCGCCGGGATCAGCAGGAACGAGATCTGACGGAGACCACGCGCTACGGTCTCGCGGAAGCCCGCCGTGTCGCCGCGGCTGGCAAGGCGCGAGAGCGACGGGAAGAGGACTGTCGCGATCGCGACCGAGAACATCCCCTGCGGGAGCATGTAGACGAGGAACGACTTCTGGATCGCGGTCGGCGCGAGGTTGCCGTTGATCAGGCGGGAGGCGAAGAAGACGTCGATCAGCGCGTTCACGTTGATCAGCCCGAGGCCGAGCGTGACCGGGAGCATCAGCTTCAACGTGCGCTTGACCAGCGGATCGCGCCAGTCGAGGACGACCCGCAGGCGCTCCTCGCCGCGATCGAGGCCGCGCAGCCACGGCATCGGCAGGAAGACCTGGATCAGCGTCGCGACGAGGATCGCGAAGGCATAGACATAGAGCTTCGAGCTCGAGCTGTGCGCCTGCGGTACGCCGATCGCGAGCCCGACGATGATCGCGATGTTCCAGAAGACGGGCGAGAGGGCGGGGATGGTGAAGTGGTCGTAGCTGTTCAGGATCCCGACGACGATCCCGGAGACTCCGAGCAGCGCGACGATCGGGAAGAGGACGCGCGCGAGGCCAACCGTGAGGCTGCGGTCGTTGCCGGGATTGCCGAAGACGCCGATGATCCACGGCGCGACCAGGACGAAGAGCGCGCTCAGCGCGGTCAGGCCGAGCAGCATCAGCCAGAAGAGGCTCGAAGCGACACGCCAGGCGCGCTTGCGGTCGCCCTTCTCGATCAGCTCGCTGAAGACGGGGACGAACGCCGAGGAGAGCGCGGCATCGGCGACGAGCGCGCGGACGAGATTCGGGAACTGGAAAGCGATCGTGAAGGCGTTGATCCGGCCTTGCGCGCCGAAGTAGTAGGAGGCGACCACCTCGCGGACGAGCCCGAGCACGCGCGAGAGGCCGGTCGCGAGCGAGAAGATCGCCGTCGAGCGGGCGATGCGGCGTTGCGTTCCGCGACCTGGCTCGGAGGGATCCCCGCCCGGGTCGGGCGTCAGCGGCGCCGGAAGCCTCGACCGGCCGCGAGGGTCCTCGTCGCCGTCCCACCCGAAGACGGCGGAGGCGACCTCGGGTCTCCCGCGGGCGCATCGACGTTCGTTTCGCTCCCTGAGCCGGGCCTCCCGTTCGCGGGCGCGCTGCTCATCGTCCACCCGCCCCAGCATAGGGAGCGGCGCCGTCGGCGGCTCCCATCGCCTGCTACCATCGCTGAGCCCGCTCCTGCGGGCGTTTTCGCGCTCTACCCCTCACGCAGATGGCAAATATCAAACAGCAGAAGAAGCGCATCCGGATCGCCGCCGACCAGCGGCTCGAGAACCTGCGCTACCGCTCGACGATCAAGACGCTGACCAAGCGCCTCGCCGCGGCCGTCGCGGGCGGCGACGCGGACGCCGTCCACGCCGAGCACCGCAGCCTCGTGAAGTTGATCGACCGGGCGGTCTCACGCGGCGCCCTCCATCGCAACACGGGTGCGCGCAAGAAATCGCAGGCCGCGCGCCTCAGCTCACCGAAGGCGTAGCGCCGGCGGGAGACGCCCGGGTCTCGGGCCCGGCAGGGAGCGACGGCTTCGCCCTAGCCGCGCGCCGACGGCGCCGTGATCTCGATCAGCGCCCGCTCGAGCTCGAGGTCGCCCGCGAGCCGCGAGCCGCCTTTGATCGCGTGGTCGAGATCGGCGAGGCGCACCGTGACGCCGCGAAGCTCCTCGGCCGTGTAGTTGCGGCCCTGCGCGTAGAGCTTCCCGACGTAGTACGGATGCTGCTTGAGCTTGACGGCAGCGTCCTTGGCGGCGACGCCCTGCGCTTCGAGCGCCTGGGCGCGGCGGATCTTCGCGACGTGGCTCGTGAGGATGCCGACGACGCGCGGAATCGTCTTCGAGCGTGGATCGCACGAGCGCTCGAGCAGGCCCTCCGACGCGTGGAGCACGCCGACGACGTCGCGGGCGCCCCAGGCGTCGGTGAGCGCGAAGTTGGTCGTCTCGGCGCGCGCGGCGACGAGGCGCTCGACGTCGGCTGCGGTGAGCGGCTCGCCGGCAGCCCAGGTGGCGAGCTTGTCGATCTCGGACGAGAGGTCGTAGAGATCGTCGCCGACGAGCTCGAGGAGCGCGCGGCAGGCTTCCGGCTCGGCCTTGGTGTTGTGGACGCCGAACTGCTCGGAGACCCACTTCTGCAGCGCGCGTTGTGGCGCGTCCCAGAGAAGCAGCTCGCCCTTGCTGGCATGCACCGCCTTGGCGAGCGGCGCGTCCTTCTTGATCTCGCCGCCGACAAGCGCGAGCGTCGTCATTGGGGCCGGCGCCTTCAGGTAGGCGGTGATCTCCTTCGCGTCCTCGGCCTTCCATGCCTCCACACCCTCGACCACGATCAGCCGTCCGGCCGCCGCGAACAGGCCGAGCGCGTTACAGGCGGCAACCGCACCCTCCCCGGTGGTCTCGCGGGCCGAGAGGAGCTCGACCGCGTCGGTCGAGAACCGGCGGCGGAGCCGCTCGACGGCGCGGTCGACCTTCGGCCGGTCGGTGCCGGCGATCAGGTACGCGGCGTTGAGCTGCTCGTCCGCCATCGGGCCAAGCATAGGCGCGGGCCGCGGACCACGATGCCTCGTCGTCTGGTCGCGGCCCCGAGCTGGACTGCGCTCAGCCCGAGAGCGAGGGTGCAACGCGAAGATGACGTTCAAGCGCTTTCTCCTGTCGCGGAAGCAGGAATGAGAGGCCGGGGCAGCGTAAATGAGAGCCGGGGTCGGGCAGCGGGTTTTGACGGCTCCGCCGCCCGGCCCCTTTCGTCTCCCGCACCTCCCTGCGTCGCGCGCTTCGGCCCGGTGAAGTGAGTCGAGCGATCCGGGTCGAGACGCCGTCTCCCGCTCGGGCGCAGCCCGTCACACGACGAAGTTGACGAGCTTGTCCGGGACGACGACGACGCGCCGCTCCGGGCCGCTCAGGTGCGCCTGGACGCGCTCGGAGGCACGCGCGAGCGCGACCAGCTCCTCGTCGGGCGACCCGGCCGCGACCTGCAGCCGGTCACGCACTCTCCCGTTCACCTGGATGACCAGCTCGACGGTCTCCCGCACGAGCAGCGACTCGTCCGCGACGGGCCACGGCGCCGCCCACAAGCGCGAATGGCCGAGCGCCGACCAGAGCTCCTCTGCGATATGGGGCGCGTAGGGCTGGATCAGCGCCACGGCCGTCTCGACCGCGAAGCGCGAGGCGGGATCGGCCGGATCGCGCGAGATGTCGTTCACGAGCTCCATCACGGCGGCGACCGGCGTGTTGAAGACGAACCGCCGCTCGATGTCGTCGGTCACCTTGTGGATCGTCTCGTGCGCCTTGCGCGCGAGCGCGGTCGAGCCCGGCTCCTGCGGCTCGCGATCGAGCTCATCGTGTACCACCCGCCAGAGCCGGCTCAGGAACCGCCACATCCCCTCGACGCCCGTGTCCTGCCACTCCTTATCCTGGTCGGCCGGCCCCATGAAGAGGATGTAGAGCCGCAGCGCGTCGGCGCCGTAGCGGTCGACGAGCTCGTCGGGCGCGACGACGTTCCCTTTCGATTTCGACATCTTCGCTCCGAAGCGGTAGATCATCCCCTGGTTGAAGAGCCGCGCGAACGGCTCGCGGAAGCCGAGCAGGTCGAGGTCGTACAGCGCCTTGGTGAAGAAGCGCGCGTACATCAGGTGCAGGATCGCGTGCTCGATCCCGCCGATGTATTGGTTGACGGGCAGCCAGTAATCGACGAGGCGTCGGTCGAACGGCGCCTTGTCGTTGCGCGGGTCGGTGTAGCGCAGGAAGTACCAGGACGAGTCGACGAACGTGTCCATCGTGTCGGTTTCCCGGAGCGCCGGCCCGCCGCACGACGGGCAGGAGACGTTCACCCATTCTTCCGCAGCGGCGAGCGGCGAGCGCCCCTTCGGCAAGTAGTCGTCGACCTCGGGCAGCAGGACGGGCAGTTCGGACTCGGGCACGGGGACGATCCCGCACGCCTCGCAGTGGATGATCGGGATCGGGCACCCCCAGTAGCGCTGGCGCGAGAGCAGCCAGTCGCGCAGCCGGTAGTTGACGGCGGCGTGGCCGAGGCCGCGACCTGCGAGCGACTCGACGATCGCCTTCTTCGCCTCCGGCGAGGAGAGCCCCGTGAACGGCCCGGAGTTGACGAGGATCTCCTCGTCGGAATGGGCAACGTACAAGCCCGCCTCGGCCTCGCCATCGGCCGGCGCGACAACCTGCATGATCGGCAGCCCGAACTTCTCAGCGAACTCGAAGTCGCGCTCATCGTGCGCGGGCACGGCCATGATCGCGCCGGTGCCGTAGTCCATCAAGACGTAGTCGGCAACCCAGATCGGGATCGGTGCATCGTTGACCGGGTTGATCGCGTAGAAACCGGTGAAGACGCCGGTCTTCTCGTCGGCGGCGGCCCGCTCCTCGGTCTTCTTCGCGGCCGCGTGGCGCGCGTAGGCGCGCAGCTCGTCCCGGGCGGGCGAGCGCTCGGCGAACCGCTCGACCAGGGGGTGCTCGGGCGCGAGCACGAAGAACGTCGCACCGAACAGCGTGTCGGGCCGGGTCGTGAAGACGGGGACGTCCTCGTCGACCTCCTCGACGCGGAAGGTCACCTCGGCCCCTTCGGAGCGGCCGATCCAGTTGCGCTGCATGGTGAGCACCCGCTCGGGCCACGACTCGAGCAGCGCCATGTCGTCGAGCAGCCGGTCGGCGTAGTCGGTGATCTTGAACATCCACTGCTCGAGGTTGCGGGATTCGACCTCCGCGCCGCAGCGCTCGCAGCGGCCGTCGATCACCTGCTCGTTCGCGAGCACCGTCTGGTCGTTCGGGCACCACTTGACCGGCGCAGCCTTCCGGTAGGCGAGGCCCGCCTCGAACAGCTTCAGGAAGATCCACTGCGTCCAGCGGTAGTACTCGGGCTCGTGGGTCGAGACCTCGCGCGTCCAGTCGATCGACCAGCCCATCCGCTTGATCTGCCCACGGATTGCGGCGATGTTCCGCTCGGTCACCTCGCGCGGATGGGCGCCCTCGCGGATCGCCGCGTTCTCGGCGGGGAGGCCAAAGGCGTCATAGCCCATCGGGCGCAGCACCGACCAACCGCTGCGCCGGCGGACGTGCGAGACGACGTCGCCGAGGGTGTAGTTGAGGACGTGCCCCATGTGCAGCTCACCCGAGGGGTACGGGAGCATCTCGAGCACGTAGGAGTTCCGCGCCTCGCGCGAGGCCGGATCCTCCGGGTTCGGGGTCACGAACGCCCCGGCCTCCTCCCAGACCTGCTGCCACTTGCGCTCGATCGCATGGGGTTCGTAGCTGCTCACGGTTTATCGTTGTCCAATCTCGGGCTGGCGCATTTTTGACTCCTGGAGACGAACGTTTTCCGCCCCTAGAGACGAAAAAGCCTCTCGTTGTGCGAGAGGCCAGAGGGAAGCTGCGCGGCCTCGCCGCGGTGGCTTCCTCGATTAGGTAAGGAGGAGGTTCACGTGTGAGAAGTCTAGCGGCCGTTTTCGGCGGCCGGCAACCGTTTGGGCGAACGCCCTAGGGGGTCGGCCAGCCGCGCAGCGGCGGTCAACCTCCCCGCTGCAGGTCACCCCACGTCGCTCCCAAATGGGCTGACGGCGATTGCAGTCGGGCTCGCGCGAAGAGGACCGACGAGGCAGCTCGGGCGACGGTGAGACGTCGGCGAGGTGGCGTCCCTCGGGCGCAGGCAGAATCGCCCTATGCTCGCTCTTTTCCCCGACACGGCTCGGATCGACGGCGGCCGGCTCTCGGTCGGGGGGATCACGGCGGCCGAGCTCGTGCGCGCCCACGGCAGCCCGCTGCTTGTCTACGACGAGGCGACCTTGCGCGCGCGGGCGCGCGCCTACCGCGAGGCAGCGCCCGGCGCCTCGATCTCCTACGGGACGAAGGCGTTCCCGAACGTGGCGGTGATGCGAGTCCTCGCCGAGGAGGGGATCGGCGCCGACGTCTCGACGCTCGGAGAGCTGCGCTTCGCGCTCGCGGCGGGGATCGCGGGAGCCGACCTCGTCGTGCACGGGAACAACAAGGCAGATGACGAGCTCGCAGCGGCGGCCGACGCCGGCGCGCTGCTCGTGATCGACTCGCTGGAGGAGGTCGAGCGCGCCCGCGCCGCGGGGATCGGCCGCACGTTGATCCGCGTCACGCCCGGGATCGAGGCGGACACCCACGAGGCGGTCCGGACCGGGCACCACGGCTCCAAGTTTGGCCTCTCACCCCTCGACGCGCTCGAGGCGATCCGCCGGGCGCCCGAGACCGAGGGGCTCCACCTCCACATCGGCTCGCAGCTGCGCGACGATGGCGCCGCGCAGATGGCGGTCGACTGGGTGACGGCCCTCGCCGCCCGCGCGCGTAACGAGCTCGGCTGGAAGCTCGAGACGATCGACCTCGGCGGCGGCCTCGGCGTCGCCGCGACGCCCGACGAGCGGGAGCTCACGATCGCGGAGTTCGTGGGCGGCTTGCTCGCCGAGCTCGAGCGAGCGCTCGCCGAGCACGGCCTCGACCGCCCCCACGTGATCCTCGAGCCCGGTCGCTCGCTCACCGCCCGCGCCGGCCTCACCCTCTACTCGGTCGGATCGGTGAAGGAGTCGGCCGACGCGACGGCCTATGTCGCCGTCGACGGCGGGATGTCCGACAACCCCCGGCCTGCGCTCTACGGCGCGCGCTACACCGCGCTCCTCGCCGACCGGGCCGACGAGCCCCCCACGCGCCTCTACACCGTCGTCGGCAAGCACTGCGAGTCGGGCGACCTCCTGATCGACGCGGTCGAGCTGCCCGAGCCGCGCCGCGGCGACCTGCTCGCCGTCCCCGCGACCGGCGCCTACACCTTGGCGATGAGCTCCACCTACAACGCCGTTCCCCGCCCCGCTGCGGTACTCGTCGCGAACGGCTCTGCACGCGTGATCCGCCGCCGCGAGACGATCGACGACCTGCTCGCGCTCGAGGCCTGATCGACGCTGATCATCGGGCCAAGCCGGCAAGGAGGCGCCGCTCGTCTTCGCCGCCGTCGGCGCCGACCGGCCCCAAGCGTGCCCCTGCCCTCCCGCTACGGTGTCGGGCGTGGTGCCGAGGCGACTGTTGCGAGGGTTGGCCCTCGCCGCTCTCGTCGGCGCGATCTGCGCCTCGAACGCATCCTCGGCCTCACGGATCGTCGGTGGAACCGCGATCCAGATCCAGCCGGCGCCGTGGACGGTGTTCGTCCAGCAGCGGGTCGCGCCGGGCGGGTTCCTCTGTACGGGTTCGATCGTCGACCCATCGCACATCCTCACCGCAGCCCATTGCGTCTTCGACGACAATGGCAACCTTGCGAGCCCCTCCCAGCTGACGGTCAAGGCAGGCGTTTCGAACTTCTCCACCCCTTCCTCGACAGACGTCGAGCAGGACAGGACCGTCAGCGCGATCCGCGTCCACCCGGGCTACGTGTGGACAGGCAACCTCGAGCCGGACGACGTGGCGGTGCTGAGCCTCTCGAGCGCGCTCGATGTCAGCGGCCCCCCCGCGCAGACGATCGCACTCCCCTCGCCGAACGCGGCGTTCCCGGCCAACGCCGCGGTCGGGGTCGCGGGCTTCGGCAAGCAGACGCCCACCGCCGTCGCGAGCGGCTCGCTCTCCTGGACGACCGCGACGGTCGACCCTCAGGGCTCGTGTAGCGCCTCGGCTGCAGACGGCCTGATCGACAACAACGGGATCGTGCTCTGCGCCGCCTCGCCCTCGAGCGCGGTCTGCAACGGAGACAGCGGCAGCGGGCTCGTCACGACCACCGACCCGAAGACGCTGCTCGCGGTCACAAACGGCGTCGCAGCCGGTTGCGACCCGGGAAGCCCCGGCAGCTTCACCTACGTGGGCGCGCCCGAGATCCTCGACTTCGTCCAGGGAAACGACCAGCCGCCGAGCGCGCCACGCGAGATGTCCTCGACCACGCTGGAGCTCGAGTGGGACCCGCCGCTCGTCGTCGGCAACACGCTCTCGTGCTCGACGGGCGGCTGGAGCGGGGCGACCCGGTTTTTGTTCTCGTTCATCGACACCACCAGCGGACAGGTGCTCCAGAGCGGCGCGCACCCGACGTTCCTGATCCCCACCGCCGAGGCGGGGGCAACTGTTCAGTGCAGGGTCGCCGCCTCGAACGACGGCGGCACCACGCTCGCCGAGACGACGCCAACCTCGGCCGTGCAGGCCGCGCCCGCGGTGCGGATCGGCCCGATCGCCGCCAGGAGCGGCGTGCGGGGGCGCACCGTCACCCTTCGGGTCTTGCTCCACACCCCGGCAGGCCTGTACGGAAAGTTCGGGGTTTGCGCGGTTCCGCCGAAGCCGGTCGGCGGCAAGATCTGCTCCTCGCAGCGCAACGTCCTCGGGATCGGCGGGGCGTACCTGTTCGCCCTCTCTTTCCGGATCCGGCCGACCTCGCCACTTGTCACCACACACGTCGAGATCGACGTGGTGGCCGGTCTCGCGACCGCGAAGACGAAGGCCGTGCTCCACATCACACGGAGCTGAGGTGCAGAGGCGCCTGACTCTCGGCCTGGGCCTCGTCGCCCTCGCGGGCGTCGTCTCGACGGGCGCTGCGGCACCGGCGGTCTCTGTGATCGGCAGTAGCGCGATCCACGTCCAGGCCGCCCCCTGGACGGTGTTCGTCGAGCAGGACCGGTCGGCCTTCGATCGCCTGCAGTGCACGGGCTCGATCATCGACGCCCGTCATATCCTCACCGCGGCCCACTGCGTGTTCGACGAACGCGGAAATCGCGCCACCCCTGCGGAGCTGACCGTCAAGGCCGGGGTCTCGAACTTCTCGGTGCCGCTTCCGACCGACGCCGAGCAGGACAGTGCGGTGAGCGCGCTCCGGGTTCATCCCGGATACCGGTGGACGCGGTTCGCGGCTCCCGACGACGTCGCCGTGCTGACACTCTCCGAGCCGCTCCGGCTCGGCGGCAGAGCGGTGAGGGCGCTCCAGCTGCCGCCGGCGAAAACCGCGTTTCCTTCTGGTACCGCAGTCGGGATCGGCGGGTTCGGCCGCGACGACCCGAACACCCACGCGAGCGGCCCGCTCGCGTGGATGACGGCGACGATCGATGCCCAGGGCACCTGTCCGAGCCTCCAGCGGGGCGGCACGCTCCCCGACAACGCGATCCTGCTCTGCGCCTCCGCGGTGAAGGCCGCGGTCTGCAGCGGCGACAGCGGCAGCGCGCTCGTCACGCTCCACGGCCGCCCGACCCTGCTCGGGGTCACCGACGGCGGCCCCTCAGGGTGCCCAGTGGGGAGCGACGGCCTCTTCACCTACGTCGGCGCACCCGAGATCCTCCGTTTCCTCAAGGGCGACGCGCATCCGCCGCTCGCGCCCCGCAAACGCCACGGGGTGGTCGTCAAGCTCTCGTGGCAATCGCCGCTCGTCGTCGGCTCCACACTCACCTGCTCCGCCGGCGGCTGGTCGCGCGAGGGCCGGGTGACCTACACGTTCACCGACGGCTCGGTGCTTCAGCGCGGCCGGCAGACGACGTTCGTCCCGCTCCAGAAAGACGCCTACGAGCCGATCGCGTGCGAGGTAGCGGTCACGAACGCCGGCGGCAGCACGCTCGACGATTCGCGCCGCTCGCCGGTCGTGCTGGAGCCTCCGTCGGCCGTGATCGGCCGGACCCGGCCTCTCGCCGGGGCGCCCGGCGGCCGAGTCACCCTTCACCTGACGGTGCGCAGCCCGGCCGGGCTGTGGGGGCCGGTGCACGTGTGCGCGACGCCTCCTGCGAGAGTCGGGCGGCCCGTCTGCTCGGCGGGGCGGCGAGACGACGGGAAGCCCGCGACGGCGCCGTTCACACTCACGTTCAGGGTCGCGCCGAACGCGTCGAGCGGTACGGCTCGCGTCAGGGTCGAGGCGGTCGCGGGCGTCTCGAGCGCGAGCGCGACGACGCTGCTCACGATTTCCTAGCCTCTGACCGGTCGGAGGAGGCGGCGTGGGCGTGCGAGCCGTGCGTCGTTCACGTGCGGGTTCCGCGGCTGCTCGAGCGGCTCGGCACCGAAGGAGCGGGCGACGCGCTCGGGCGGCGGCTCGCCGTAGAGGGTCGTGCGCTGGCGCGGAACGCGGCCGGCGGAGCGGATCAGGGCTTCCATGCGCTCCGGCGGGAGCTCCTGCCCCCACCCCGCTCCGGCCGCGCGCGAGATCGACTCGTTCATCAGCGTCCCGCCGAGGTCGTTCACCCCGGCGCGCAGCGCCTCGACGACGCCCTGGGGGCCTGCCTTGACCCACGAGACCTGGATGTTCGGGATCCCCGGGTGGAGCGCCAGCCTGCCGACCGCGTGCATCAACAGCACCTCGCCGAAGGTCGGGCCCGGCCTGGCAGCGCCCTTCAGGTAGATCGGCGCCTCCATGTGCACGAACGGGAGCGGCACGAACTCGGTGAACCCGCCCGTCTCGCGCTGGAGCTCGCGCACCGCGAGCAGGTGGCGAGCCCAGTTGCGCGGGCCGTCGACGTGGCCGAACATGATCGTGTTGTTCGAGCGCAGGCCCACCTCGTGGGCGGTGCGGTGCACCTCGAGCCACTGCGCGGTCGTGACCTTGTCCGGGCAGATGAGCGCGCGGATCTCGTCGTCGAGCACCTCCGCCGCGGTACCCGGCAGCGAGGCGAGCCCCTCGTCGCGGAGCCGCTCGAGGTAGTGGCGGAGCGGCACGCCGAGCGTCGCCGCTCCCTGCCAGACCTCGAGCGCGCTGAAGGCGTGCACGTGGAGGTCGGGGACGGCATCCTTGATCGCCCGCACGACCGAGACGTAGTAGTCGCCGTCGAAGGCCGGGTGGATCCCGCCCTGCAGGCAGACCTCGCTCGCGCCCCGCTCCCACGCCTCCACGGCGCGGCGCACGATCTCGCTGTGCGGCACGAGGTAGGGCTCCCCGCGGAGGTTCGCGGCGAGCTTCCCCTTCGAGAAGGCACAGAACCCGCAACGGAAATAACAGACATTCGTGTACTGGACGTTCCGGGTGACGACATAGGTGACCTCGTCGCCGTTGACCTCGCGCCGGAGGTGGTCGGCTGCCGCGAACACCCGCTGCCGCTCCTCGCCGCGGGCGCGGAAGAGACGGGCGATCTCGTCCTCGCCGAGCTGCCCTGTGCTGAGCGAGAGACCGTCGAGCGGGAGGGCGTCGCGGCGGACGAGAAAAGGCACCTCGCCCGCCTCGCCGGGGGCCCACTCCTCCTCACGGGCGAGCCCGAGCGAGTCGGCGGCGCGCAGGACGCGCGGGAGAACGGCCGGGTCGATCCATCCCGTGCCGCTGTGGCCCGGGTAGACGGTCAGGCGCGGCGCGAGCTCGAGTCCGCGGCTGGCCGTCGCCGCGCGTAGGAGCGCGAGCTCCGGCCAGGGCGCCTCCGGGTTGACATGGTCGATCGTGACGGGCGAAACGCCGCCCCAGTCGTCGATCCCGGCGTCGAGCAACCGGGCGAACTCTTCCGTCAGGTTCGGCGGAGCCTGGAGCGCGACCTCCGGCGGCAAGATCAGGCGGGCGGCGGCGATCGTCCACAGGAGCTCTTCGAGCGGCGGCTCGGCTGCGCCTGCCATGCGCGTCCCGGGCTTGGCGCGGAAGTTCTGCACGATCACCTCCTGGATCTGCGGGCCGGCGGCGGCGATCGCCTCGAGCGCCTCGATCCGCTCCGCGCGCGTCTCACCGATCCCGATCAGGATCCCGGTCGTGAAGGGCACCCGCGCCTCGCCCGCGAGCCGCAGCGTCTCGAACCGCGCGGCCGGGAGCTTGTCGGGCGAGCCGAAATGCGGGCCTCCTGGCTCCGAGAGTCGTTCCGCGCCGGTTTCGACCATCATCCCCATCGAGGCCGCGACCGGGCGGAGCAGCTGGAAATCGGCGGCCGAGAGGATGCCGGGATTCAGGTGCGGCAGGAGCGAGGTGTTCTCGAGCACGGCTCGCGCCGCGTGCGCCAGGTATTCGAGCGTCGTCCCGAAGCCGAGCGCAGCGAGCTCCTCACGCGCCGCCCGGTAGCGGAGCTCCGGTTTGTCGCCGAGGGTGAACAGCGCCTCGCGGCA
>DATKRX010000024.1:0-2789 GCA_035531915.1 Gaiellaceae bacterium
TGAACCACACGAAAAACACCGAGGCGGCGATCGAAAGCCAGCCGAGATGCGCCACACCCGTGACAACCGCGGTCAGGACGATAAGGACGGCCTCGACGACGAACCGAGGTCCCGGGCGACTGAAATAGCTCACGCTCTAATCCTGACGGTTCGACCGGCCGGGGAGTGCCCGAACGCCTTCAGGGCGTGCCGGGACCTCGACTGCGAGCGGCGCCTGAACGGCACCTCGGCCGAACCGCCGTTTCGGTTGAGGATCTCCGAGCGGCTCGAGGCTGTAGCGGGCGACCCCCTGCACGGATCGCGCGAGCGCGACCTCGAGCGAGCGCTCCGGTTCCGGCTCGCTGACCGCAGCCGGCTCGGGCTCGGGTTCGGGCTCACCGAGCGGCGCAGCGGGGAGCTCTGCGATCGTCCACGGATCCGCGTCCGATCCGGGCTCTTCGCCGTCGCCGTTGCCGTCGCCCTCGTCGCCGTGGACCGGCGTCGCGTGCGGCCATTCGCCGAGCACTTCGGCCCGCAGCGCTGCGGAAGCGATCCAGGTGGGAGCCTCGTCGCGGTGGGCGTCCGGGTAGCCCGCCAGGACCTGTTCGAGCGGCTGGGCCGGTGGGAGGTTGACGTTCGGCACGTAGTAGCGCGGCGGCAGACCGCTGCCGTAATGCGGCTCGCCGCGCCACGCCGCCCATTCGAGCAACGCGACGATCAGCCAGCCGAGCAGCATGATGCCCGCGATCTCGAGCGGCCCGAGCTGCGCCAACGTGAGCGCAACGGCCAATCCGAGGAGGAAGAGCACCTCGAGGACGAACCGCGAGCCGCGACGATCGGGCATCGAGCCTCTCTTCGACTAGGAGGCGTCCTCGCCCTGCTCGGGCGCAGGCGAGGTCGGCGGACCAGCAGTCGGCGGACCGGCAGCGGGCGGAGCAGAGACGGGCGGCGGGCTGACCGGCGGCGGGGGTGCTTTCTCCTCGCTTAGCTCCTCGGCACCGGGCTCCGGCTCCGGCTCCGGCTCCGGCACCGGCTCGGGCGCGGCGGCAATGCGCGGCGGCTCCGGCGCGGGCGGCGTCGGCGGCGCAGCCGTTGCAGCGCCACCGCGACTGCGGCTCGCTTCGGCCGACGCGCGGGCCGCGTTGAGGATCGCTTCGGAGACCTCCGCCAGCGCCTCCGGGCCAAGGCCCGCGGCCGTGAGGAGCTGCTCGGCACCCTGCTGGGCGCGGGCGAGGATGACCCCGGCCTGGGCGCGCGCCCACTCCAGGGTCTGCTCGACCTCGGCGCGGGTCGCGTTCGTGACCTCGGTGGCCTGGTGGCGGGACTGTTCGAGCAGCCGGGCGCCCTTCGCCTCGGCCTCGTGCAACTCGGTCGTGGCGTCGCGGTTTGCGTTCGCGAGCAGCTCGCGCGCCTCGTTCTTGGCCGCGTTGACGATCTCGTTGCGCTGGCGTTCGCTCTCCTCGCGGTAGCGCTCGACCTCGCGCTCGCGATCCTGCAGGTTGCGCTGCCGGCGTGTGACTTCTGTCTCGGTCCGCTGGATCTGGGCGGCGGACGCGTTCTGCGCGTCGCGCTCGAGCGCGTCGGCGAACTCGGCGGCGGCGCGAATGAGATGCAGCGCGTCCATGCGCACCGCATGCCCCGTCGGATCGACGTTCGTGGACTTCCCCGCGGCCTGGAGCACGCGCAGCTGCGCCTGCAGCTGCAAGGCGTGGCGGCGGAACGAGTCGAACGCCTCGCGGACGCCGTCGGGCTCGAAGGTGCCGTCTTCGGTCTGCGGCAGGTCCTCGATCCGGGGCAGCGAGGTGAGGGGCGACGACTGGGGTGAAGGACTGGTCATGGCAGAAGCTCGAGTCCGGCAACGCCGGATCGGGAGAAGTATGCCTTCTCTATCGGCGGTAGTTCAGTCCGGGCTTGAGTCTTCCTGCGGAATCACGTCGATGCCGAGCTCCGCCAGTTGCGCCGGGGTCACGTCCGTGGGGGCGCCCGACATCGGATCGATGCCCGCCTGGTTCTTCGGAAAGGCCAGCGTGTCGCGGATGTAGGGCTCGTCCAAGAGGGCCATCGAGAGCCGGTCGATCCCCGAGGCGATGCCTCCGTGGGGGGGCGCTCCCATCGCGAGCGCGTCGAGCAGGAACCCGAACTTCAACCGCTGCTCTTCGGGCGAGATCTTCATCAGGTCGAAGACCTTGGCCTGAAGCTCGGGCTCGTGGATCCGGAACGAGCCACCGGCGAGCTCGAGACCGTTCCCGACGAGGTCGTAGGCAATCGCCTTGGCGGCCCCCGGATCCGTGTCCAGAAGGGGCAATGACTCCTCGGTGGGCCGCGTGAACGGATGATGCTCGGCGTCCCAGCGGTCGAGATCCGCATCCCATTTGAACATCGGGAAGTCCGTGACCCATGTGAATCTCCACGCTTTCTCGTCGACCAGGCCGAGCTCGCGTCCGAGCTGCAGCCGCAGAAAGCCGAGGATCCGGGAGACCTCACGCGACTCGTCAGCCACGAAGAGGGCGGTCGTTCCGGGCTCGCGCAGCGACTCGATCACCTCGTCCGACAGGAACTTGGCGATAGGCGACGAGACCTCGCCGTCCGCGCGAAAGACCATGGAGGCGAGACCGCGGGCGCCCCAGCCCTTCGCCGTCTCCTCGAGCCTCGCGATCTCACCGCGGCTGAGCTCCCGTTCGACCCGGATGTACCGAACGGCGGCGGCTTTTGCGAAGACGCCGAACTCGCTGCCACGCGTCAGCTTCGTCGCGTCCTGGATCCGGAGGTCGAAGCGGAGGTCGGGCTTGTCGGAGCCGTATTCCAGATCG
>DATKRX010000025.1:0-48545 GCA_035531915.1 Gaiellaceae bacterium
CTGCGCTCGGAGTTCTACGACGCGGCGCATGTTCGCGAGCCCGCCCCGAAGGTCGGTGAGACGGTCGATAGCGTCGCGATCTGGTGGCACGCCGATATCTCCGAGCGCGGCCTCTGCAACCATGCCGGCAACGCTTGTCCCCACCCCGGTGCGGGCACGGCGGCCTCGTCTCGGTCACGGTCGTGAACAAGCACTGGACGTGTACCGCCTCGTTCAAGGGCACGCTCACCGGCGGGCCCGGCCTCGCCCCGGACGCGGCAGCGCCGGGCGGTTACCCGAACGGCTGGCGCGGCCCGGCCAAGTGCACCTCCCGCTGAGCGGGACTCCGGGCCGCGTTCGGTAGCGTTTTGACCACGTGAGAGCGAGCCTCCACCCGTTCGGGCTGAGCCGGGCCCGATTCGTGCCCGAGCAGGCCCGGCTCGTCCGTGTCGTCGTGAGCGTGCTCGCCGTGTCGGTGGCGGCGGTCGCGTTGGGGCCCGGAGCGGCCCTCTCCTCGCGCCTGGCCACGATTCCCACCATCTACGTGAACTACACGACCGACTGCACGTTCGCGATGAGCGTCGACGGCGGGATCGAGATCACCTCGCCGGCCGCGCCTGGTGTCGTCATCCCGCCGGGGTTGTACCAGGTGGTGGTCAGCCAGGCATACGCGTTGTCGCCCGGCGCGCCTCGCTGCGCTCCGTCGACCTACCTGCTCACGGGCCCCGGTGTCAGCCTCTCCTTCGTGGTCGGCGAAGGGAGCCCCTACGAGGAGGCGACGCAGAGCTTCGCGGCCTCCTCCACCTTCGTCGCCGTGGTCGAGGATCAGCCGCTCGTGCAGCTGGTTTTCACCACCGCAGCCACCGGCTCGAGTACCTCACTCCTCTCGCCGTCGTACGCCCCGGCCGCGGGCGCGGGGCAGGTCCAGCCGGGCCTCGTCGGCTCGGACGTCGTCCCCGACCGAGGCACGCTCCGCGCGACGGTCGGCACGGCCGGCAAGACCACGCTGACCGTGCACGGGAAGAGCGTCGTCTCGCTCGAGGCGGGCGAATACGAGGTCGCGGTCGACGACGAGACCGCCCGGGCCGGTTTCGCCGTGCGGAAGCTCGGCCGGCCGCCTCTCTCGCTCACCGGCGCCGCGTTCGTCGGCCGGCGAACGACGAAGGTCGACTTCACCGCCGGAACCTGGACCTACTACTCGAAGGCGAGTGGAGCGCGCCGGTTCGTCGTCGTCGCGTGAGCCTGGGCCGATCGAGCCGCTCGAGATCTAGGATCGGAGCATGCCCGGCAGCCGGCTTGTCTACTCCACGGGTGACGGTGACCGGCGTCGTGCGACCGACGGCGCCGCGGCGAGCCTCGTGGCGCAGTCACCGGGTGACGGGGTCGTCCGTGTTTCTCGTGAGCACGGAGGGCGACGCGGTAAGACGGTGACGGTTGTGCGCGGGCTTGCCGCTTCTGACCTGTCGAGCACGGTCACCGATCTCAAGCGTCTGTGCGGCTCGGGAGGGACGGTCAAGAACGGTGCGCTCGAGATCCAAGGCGATCACCGCGCGCGGGTCGCTGCGCGGCTCGAAGCGCTCGGCCATGTCGTGAAGCTCGCCGGCGGCTGACGGTCCCTGCCTGCGCAACGACCTCTCGCTCGTTGGGCAAAGTGTCGGTCGAGCGGGCGCGGATACCGTGTTTCGGATAGATGCCCGATCTGATTGCGAACGCGCAGACGCGAGCCGTCCTTGCGGCCAGGTTCGGCTTCGAGGCGTTTCGCCCGGGGCAGGAACAGGTCGTCGAGTCGCTGCTTGCCGGACGTTCGGCGCTGGCGGTTTTCCCAACGGGCGCCGGGAAGAGCCTCTGCTACCAGCTGCCGGCGTTGCTCCTCGACGGCGTCACGATCGTCGTCTCGCCCTTGATCGCGTTGATGAAGGACCAGGTCGACTTCATGACCGTCCGCGGCATCGCGGCGGCCCGCATCGACTCGAGCCTTGGTCTCGACGAGCTTCGCGACGTCTCCGAGCGGCTTCGCGACGGGAGTCTGAAGCTCGTCTATGTGGCGCCAGAGCGGTTCAACAACGAGCGGTTTCTCGCCCAGCTGAGGGAACTCAGGATCGCCCTCCTCGCCGTCGACGAGGCGCACTGCATCTCCGAGTGGGGGCACAACTTCCGGCCTGACTACCTGAAGCTCGCCGAGCGCGCCCGTGAGCTCGGGGCCGAGCGCGTGCTCGCGCTCACGGCGACTGCCACCCCCGGTGTCGTTGCCGACATCCGCGCCGGCTTCGGAATCGAGGAGGCGGACTCGGTCGTGACCGGCTTCTACCGAGCGAACCTCACGCTGCTCACGACGGCGGTTGCTGCGCCCCGCCGAGATCAGAGCTTGATCGACCGTCTCCGCGAGCGGCCTGCAGGCTCGACGATCGTCTACGTGACGCTCCAGCGAACAGCGCAGCGAGTCGCTGCGCTGCTCGCTGCCTCCGGGCTTCCCGCCCGTGCCTACCACGCGGGGATGAACGCGGAGGACCGGGTCGAGGTGCAGGAGTGGTGGGCCGGCTCCGGCCGGAACATCGTCGTCGCCACGATCGCGTTCGGGATGGGCATCGACAAGCCCGACGTCCGCTACGTCTACCACCTCAACCTCCCCAAGGGCCTCGAGTCGTACTCGCAGGAGGTCGGCCGCGCCGGGCGGGACGGAGCCGCCAGCATCTGCGAGCTCTTCGCCTCTCCCGACGACATCCCGACGCTCGAGAATTTCGCCTTCGGCGACACGCCCACCCGCATTGCGCTCGAAGGGCTCGTCGAAGAGATCTTCGCCCGCGAGCCCGGCGCCCCGTTTGCCGTCTCCGAGTACGACCTCTCCGCCCGGTACGACATTCGCCCGCTCGTGCTGAAGACGATCTTGACCTACCTCGAGCTCGACGGGTACCTGCTCCAGGGGACGCCGTTCTTTGCCGGTTACAGCCTGCGTCCGAGCTCGGGCTCGTTGGGCGATCTCTTCGCCGCCTTCGACGGGCGCCGCGCCGAGTTCCTGCGGCGGATCGTCGAGAGCGGCAAGACCGGGCGCGTCTGGACGACCCTCGACCCCGACGAGGTGGCCGCGGCCCTCGGTGAGCAGCGAAGCCGGATCGTGGCGGCGCTCGGCTACCTCGAACAGCGAGGATTGATCGAGCTGAAGACGGCCGACGCGCGCCAGCGATTCACGCTCCTCGCACGCCCCGACTCGCTCTCCGAGCTCTGCGACCGTCTCGCCGAGCGCTCCGAACGCCGTGAGCAGGCCGAGACCGATCGGATCGCACGAGTCGTCTCGCTCGTCACCCACGAGGGCTGTCAGGTGAACGCACTCGTCGCATACTTCGGCGAGCTGCGCGCCGCGCCCTGCGGCCACTGCAGCTTCTGCCTTAGCGGGGAGCCGCAGCAGCTGCCCGAGCGAGCGCCGCCGGTCGCGCTCGAGGCGCTCGTCGATCAGCGGGCATTCGTGGCGCTTCGCTCGGCCCACCCGGGCGCGCTCGGGCTGCCGAGACAGCAGGCACGGTTCCTCTGCGGGCTGAGCAGCCCAGCCACGGTGCGGGCGAAGCTGACCCGCGATGCTCTCTACGGCCTCGTCGCCGACCAGCGCTTCGCGGCCGTGCTCGACTGGTGCGAGGGCGAAGCCGGGTAGCCCGGCTGCGCCTTGCTGCCGGCCCGTTCAGCCGCGGGGGTCGTTCAGGGAGAGGGCGATTCGAACCGGCGGCGGGTGGCGAGGCCGGTCGATCTCGACGATCGCCGTGCCCAACGCGTGCACCGTCACGATCAGGTCCTTCTGGCGTCGGCTCCTCGAGCCCTCGTGCTCGTGCTCACGTGGAGCCACCTCGAGCTTGAGCCCGACGAGGCCCGCGGCTTCGAGCTCGCGAGCCTCGCTCTCGACGCGGCTCGCAGCGACTTTGCGCGCGTGTTGGATCCCCTGCGTGTAGTCCTGCAGTTCCTGGTTCGGCGCGAACCGCCCGCTCCCGAGCTTCTGCTGCCAGCCCGTGATCACGTAGACGACGGCTGTGCCGGCGATGATGCCGGCGGGCCAGTAGCCGCTCGCGTAGAGCTCGGCGAGCTCCTGCCCGGAGAGGTTCGAGAGCACCGGCTCCTCGCCGAGGTCGTACTGCTCGGAGGCGACCGCCGTCCCGATCGCCACGAACTCGATCAGATTTCGGCCCCAGTCATAGCTTCCGCGCTGGAGCTTGACGGCGACGACCGCATCGGCACCGAGCAACCTGGCCTCTTGCGCGAGTCGACCGAGCGCAAGCCGGCGCGCCTCCTGCCAGGCGTGGGTCTCGACGTCGAGCTCGAACACCTGCCCGAACGAGGCACCGCGATACACACGACGCCCGAAGGAGTCGTATTCGTAGCCGCCGGTCGGGGTCATCTGGCCCTCCGGCACGTAGCTACCGGGGGCCCGTTCCCCCGGCATGTACTGCCAGCCGATGCGGTAGAAGCAGCTACCCATCACCTGCGACAGCGGCCTGAAGCCGGCCTGCTTGATGAGCAGGAACTCCGCCGTCGAGAGATTGGAGGTGAAGGAGCCTCCAACGGCGCGAACGTTCGCGAGTCGCTCCCGAGCGGCCAGCGGCAGCCCACCTGCCTCGATCGCGCGGAGGCTCTCCTCAGCGCGACGGGACGCTTCGGGATCCCGTCCGCGGCGGCCGAACGCCACTAGGCGCCGCTCTCCATCCGGCGATCATCCCGGCTTGCGAGGAGGGAGCCGTGCTCGCGCCGAGGCCACCGTGAGCTCACTCTGCCCGCGTTCGCCCGGCGGCCAGCCAGGAGGGCCGATACGAGCCGAGCAGGGCGGCACGCCGCAAGCGGCCCCACCGGCAGGCCCGCGTCACCCGTAGAGCCCGGCCGCCAGGACCGCGAAGCCGATCTTCTTGCCGGCCGGCGTCGAGGAGAAGAACCACTGCCCCGACTTCAGGTTGATCGTCGCGGTCCGGGTGCCGACGAAGGCGACCCCGGACACCATCGTCGCAGCCCCGTGGAGTTGCTCGACGGAGAAGCCGCTTTTCTTGCTCTTGTCGACGACCGAGAACTTGTACAGGCCGGGAGCCAGCGTGAGTACGGACTTCCCCTTGTAGGTCAGCGTCAGCTTCCCGGACGGGCTGACCGCTCCGTGGAGCGTCCCCTTGAGCGGCGTCCCGGCCGTCGTGGTCGACGTGGTCGTGGTCGCGCCCGTCGAGGTGGTGCCGCCGGAGCTCGCGCCGGCGCCCGAGGCCAGCGTCGTGAAGGTGAGCCGCGTCACCGACGGCTGGTTGTTGTCCTGCGCGACGTAGGTCGAGCTCGGTTGGAAGGTGGCGGTGAGCACGTCCTGAGAGCCGTCGCCGTCGTTCAGGGTCGTCTGGACGTTCACGCCCGGGCCGGTGAGCTGAAACTGGGCCGACCCTTTGCAGGCCGTGAAATCGGTGACCCCCGTGAGGTCGACGGCGCTGAACGACCCGGGGGTCGTGACCTGCACCTGGTAGAGGCCGGGTGCGATCGAGGTGACGTTCGTGCCGGAATCGTCGGTGATCGTGAAGGTGCATTTCATGGTGTAGGTCACATACAGCGTCTGAATCGCCGCGGGCTTCGCGCTCGCCTGGGCGGCGAACGCAAGGGCGGCTGCTAGCAGCAGCGCCGCGACCGGCTTCGTGGCATTCGGCATGCGAACCGACATCGGGACGACCACCAGGGTAGAGCTTCTCTCGAGCAGACGCTAGCCCTGTTTCGGGCTTTGCCCGTAAGTATCGCGTTTCTGCGTCAGTCGGCTTCGGCCGCGCCGGCAGATCACCGCGGTAGCCGCCTCGGGCGGGGCAGCTTCGATCGATCAAGCGATCCGGCTATTGCCGCTTCGAGGCCGCCGCCCGCTCGCCCGCTCGGGTGCCCTTGAGCCCGAACGCCTCGGCGAGGAGCTCGTAGGAGCGGCGCCGAGCGGCGTGGTTGTGCGTCATCGTGTGGATCATCAGCTCGTCGGCGCCGTAGTCGGCCGTGATCTGCTCGAGCGCCGGCCGGATCCGGTCCGGCGATCCCACGACGACCCGCCGGCCGGCAAATGTATCGATGCCCGACTCCCCGGCGAGGAAGCCGAGCGCTCTCGTCACGGTCGGCAGCGCCCCGAACCGCCCCCGCTCTGCGAGCGTGATCGCCATGCGCCAGCTCGAGGCCTGCCGCTCCGCCTCCTCGTCGGTCTCCGCGCAGACCACTCCGACCGCGACCAGGACCCGGGCGCGCCTCAGTCGCGGGGAGGGCGTGAACCGCTCGCGGTAGAGCAATCCGGCCGAGGCGCTGGCGGGATTGATGAAGTCGGCGACCGCGTAGGGGAGGCCCAGCTCGGCTGCCCAGACGGCGCTCTGCAGGGAGGTTCCGAGCAGCCAGACCTCGGCTCTGCCCGGCGCGCCGGGCAGGCGGGAGAGCCGGGCGAACGGGTGCTCCGCCGCGAAGCCGTCCTCGAAGTAGGCGAGGAGCTCGGCGAGCTGCTCCAGGAAGTCGTCCGGCAACAGCTGGCGGCGGTCTCGCTGGAGAGCGGCGATCGTCTCCAGGTCGCCGCCGGGCGCACGGCCGACACCGAGATCGATCCGCTTGCCGTGGATCCCACCGAGCACGCTGAAGGCCTCGGCGACCTTGAACGGGCTGTAGTGCGGCAGGGCGACGCCGCCGCTCCCGACCCGGATCGAGGCCGTCGCAGCAGCGATTGCGGCGATCAGGATCTCGGGCGCGGCGCAGGCGAGCATCGGCGTGCCGTGATGCTCGGCCACCCAGTAGCGCCCGTACCCGAGCTCCTCGGCGAGGCGGGCGAGGTCGATCGTGTTCCGGAGCGCCTGCGCCCCGGTCCCGCCCTCGGGGATCGGCGACTGATCGAGGACGGCGAGCCGAAGCGGCTGGGTCAACGCTGCCAGAGCAACCGTCGCGTCGCGCTCGCCATCGCCGAAATCATAGTGAGCGGCTTCCCCCGACCGGGCCCGTCGGCACCGGGGCCTGGAGCTGATCGTTAGCTCTGCTCCCCGTGATCGACCGGCTCGAGGCGTGGTCGAAACCCGCGCCGAGCTCGGCCGACCTTCCAGGAGATCGTCCCGTTGAAGTCGTACTCGAGCTTCGTTACCCGCTTGGTGCTCGGCGTGGTGAAGCCGAGCCAGCCCTCGGCGCACCGCTTTGGCTTGAGCGGCGTCAAGGTCAGGGCCGGCCTCGTCGCCACGGCCGTCGATTCGGGGAGAGAGCCGCCGGCGGTGAGGCTCAAGCGAAAGAGTGCCGGAGCGATCCCGTGCTGTTGTCAGCAAGGATCAGCGTCCGAGCCGCGGTGTCACCTCCCGGACGAGCAACTCGACCCCCGCCCGCTCGTCGAGGCCGTGCGGCGTTCCGAAGTCCACCCGGCGAGCTCCGGCGTCGAAGAGTGCCTCGGCCTGATCGGCGATCTGGGCTGGGGTTCCCGAGAAGGCGAACAGGTCGAGCACCTCGCCCGAGATCAGCTTCGCGGCGCCGGCTTGATCTCCAGCCGCGACGCGCTCGGTGAGCGCGGCGATCAACTCGGGGTCGAGGCCGGCGGTGGGGTCGAGCCCGGCGACGACCGCGAGGTACATGGCGACCTCACGCCGTGCGTGCTCTCTCGCGCGCTTGCCGTCACTGTCGACGACCGTGACCGCTCCGACCACGACGCCGACCTCGGCGGCGGAGCCAAGCCGCTCGCGCGCGAGCCGGACGAGCGCCGGATTTGCGCTGCCGCCGAGCTTGAGCTCGTCGGCCCGTTGGGCGGCGAACGCCGTCAGCCGAGGCGACCAGCTTCCGATCAGGAGCGGCACTCGGTGACGTTCGAGGGTGTAGGCGAGGCCGTGACCGGCTTCCAGGTGGAACACCTCTCCCGCGAAACCGGAGCGGTCTCCGGCGAGCAGGCGCGTCACGATCTCCCACGCCTCCGCGATCGAGCGGAGCGACCGGCGTTGCTCGAGCCCGATCGTTTCGAGCCAGGCGCCGGCAGCGAGACCGAGGAACGCACGTCCTCGTGAGGCGAGGTCGAGCGTTGCGACCTGGCCGGCCAGCTCCACCGGGTGCACGGTGAACGGGTTCAGGCAGGAGGGGCCGACGCGGACGCGTGTCGTGGCGGCCGCGATCTCCAGCAAGGCCGGGAGCGCCGGTTGGAACCAGAGGTCGTTGAAGGTGGTGACGACGTCGAAGCCGCCGTCCTCGGCGATCCGGGCCAGGGCCGCATAGTCGCCGGGCCGCTTGTTGGTCTGGAGGCCAAGCCCGAGCTCGCGGCCGCGGCCGGTCAAGTCAGCTCTGAGGTGGGAAGGCTCCGGTGCCCGATTCGTTCGATCCGCATGATCAGCCGCTCCTCGGGGTCGGGGCAGCAGACGAGCGAGTCCTGCGCGAGCCAGTCACCCGCGGGCAGGTCTCGCTGTTTTGCCGGCAGGAGCGGCAGGACGGCCTGCAAGGCGTAGACGCAGAAGTGCCTACCGGCCGGGATCCGCAGGCGGCTCGACTCGGTCAGCTCGAAGAAGTCGCCTACTTCGAGCCCGCACACGGACCGGCCCTCGATCCGCTCGACGGTGACGCGGAGGTCGTACAGCTCGGTGACCTCGCTCAACCGTCCAACGCTTCCCCCGCTGCGTAGTTGCGGCGGACCGCTTCGAGCGTCTGCTCGAGCGCTTCGGTCGGGGTGAACTCGAGCGCTTCGCAGTCGGTCTCGAAGCTGAGCTTGTGCCCCGGCGCGAGATAGTAGGCCTGGCCGGCTTCGACCCTCTCCTCGCGGTCGCCGTAGTCGACGACCATCTTTCCCGTGAACAGGTAGCCCCAATGGGGCGCCTGGCAGCGGTCTCCGGGGAGCCCCTTGACCATGTTCGAGGCGTCCTGCCCGGCGTTGGCCTTCTCGAACGCGACGGTGGTGCCGCCCCAGTCGGCCTGACGGCTCGAGTATCCGGGCACGATCTCCTTCAGTGGCAGCTCGTCGTGTGATGCGCTCGGCACGATTGCAATCTCCTTTCGCGTCGTGGATCGGCCGCGGACGGGTGCAGCCACGATTTCGACGCTACCATCGGCCGATGGCTCGGGCCTCCCTCTGCTCGCTCGCACGAGCAGTCGCGCGCGAGATCCGGTGACGGCCGCCTCCAGTGTCCAACGCTCCCCGGTCGCTCGGGGGCACCGCCGCTACCTGTCGGGGAGCTTCCTGCGCTTCCTCTTGCGCCGGCTGGCCGCGCTCGTCCTACTGCTGATCGGGATCACTCTTGTCGCCTTCGTGCTCACCGAGCTCGTCCCGAGCAACGCGGCGACCACGAACCTCGGCGAGCAGGCGGCCGGAGATCCCGCCGCCGTCAAGGCGTTCGAACAGCACTACGGGCTCGACAAGCCACTACCGCTCCGCTACGTGATCTACCTCGAGCACGTCGTGCAGGGCGATCTCGGCCAGTCCTCGCTCACCCACGATGCGGTCACGCACGATCTCGGCCAGTTCATCCCGGCAACCGCGGAGCTCGCCCTCTATTCGATCCTGTTCGCCGGGATCGTCGGGATCACGTTCGGCGTCGTCGCGGGGCTGCGGCGAAACCGGCCCGCCGATCACGTACTCCGAGTCGTGTCGCTCGGCGGGATCTCGATGCCGGTGTTCTGGATCGGCCTCGTCGCGCTTTACGTCGGCTTCTACCGGCTCGGCTGGTTCCCGGGTGGCGAGCGTCTCAGCCCGGGCACCAACCCGCCGCCGAGCGTGACCGGCCTCTACACGATCGACGCCCTGCTCGACGGGAACTGGGGGGTGTTCGTCGAGGCGTTCCGGCATCTGCTCCTGCCGGCGCTCGTGCTGGCTGCGGCGAACGTCAGCCTGCTCACACGCTTCACCCGTGCCGCCGTGCTCGAGGTGATCGGCAACGACTACGTGCGCGCGGCACGTGCCAAGGGGATGCCGGAGCGGATCGTGGTCGTCCGCCACATCCTCCGCGCCGCGCTGCCGTCGGTCGTGACCGTGCTCGGCCTCGTGTTCGCGAACGTTCTCACCGGCGCCGTCCTGGTCGAGAAGATCTTCTCTTGGCCGGGCGTCGGCCAATACGCCTACAACGCCGCGGTCAATCTCGACGTGCCGGCGATCGCCGGCGTGAGCATGTTCGTCGCCCTCGTGTACGTCACCGTCAACTTCGTCGTCGACGTCCTCTACGGCGTGATCGACCCACGGATCCGCGTGACATGAGCGTCTTGACGTTTCGCGCCCGCGCGGTTCTCAGGGGGCGCCGGCTCAACCCGGGACTGCGCCAGCCGCTCGCCGTGGCCGGCGCGGCGATCGCCGTAGCCTGGATCGTGATCGCGATCTTCGCACCGCTCCTCGCTCCGGCCGATCCGCTCGCCCAGTCGTTCACTCCCGGGATCGGGCCGTCGTGGCACCACCTGTTCGGGACCGACGAGCTCGGCCGCGACGTTTTCAGCCGGGTGATCTACGGCTCCCGCGTCTCGCTCCCGATCGGGCTGATACTCGTCCTCCTCGCCGCGACGATCGGCGGATCGATCGGCGCGATCGCCGGCTACTTCCGCGGCCCGATCGACGGCCTCTTCATGCGAATGACCGATCTCGTCTTCGCATTCCCGCCGATCATCCTCGCCATGGTCGTCGCGGCAGTCCTCGGCCGCAGCCTCCAGAACGCCGCGCTCGCGATCGTCGTCGTCGCCTGGCCCTCGTATGCCCGGGTCGTGCGCGGGCTCGTCCTGACGGCCGGCGACTCCGAGTACGTGGAGTCGGCCCGCCTGCTGGGGGCGAGCGCGCGGCGAGCGCTCTTCCGGGATGTCCTTCCGAACGTCGCCGGGCCGGTCCTCGTCCTGATGACCCTCGATCTCGCGAACGCGATCCTGCTCCTGTCCGGCCTGTCGTTCCTCGGGCTCGGCGCCCAGCCCCCTCAGGCCGAATGGGGGTCGATGGTCGCCGACGGGACGAACTACTTCCAGTGGTGGTGGATGGGAATGTTCCCCGGGCTCGCGATCTTCACGGTCGTGCTCGCGTTCAACTTCCTCGGCGACAGCCTCCGCGACGTCTTCGATCCACGCACCGGCTTTCGCCGCGAGGAGAGCGCTTGAGCCTGCTCGAGGTCGACGGCCTGCGCGTCCGTCTGCGGGGCGGGAGCGGGCTGCGCACGATCGTCGACGGGGTCGACTACCGGGTCGAGCAGGGCGAGGTGTTCGGCGTGGCGGGCGAGAGCGGGAGCGGGAAGACGATCTCGATGCTGGCACTGCTCGGCCTGCTGCCGGAGGGCGCCGTCGTCGAAGGAAGCGTGCGCTTCGAGGACCGCGATCTCCTGGGCCTTTCGCGATCGCGCCTGCGGGCGATCTCCGGGCGCGACCTGGCGATGGTCTTCCAGGACCCGCTGACCTCGCTCCACCCGATGCTGACGATCGGCCGCCAGCTGACCGAGCACGTGCGACGTCATCTCGGGCTCGACCGCCGCTCGGCGGAGCGTCGTGCGCTCGAGCTGCTCGCGGAGGTGCGCATTCCCGACGGCCCCGCGGCGCTGCGCGCCTACCCGCATCAGTTCTCGGGCGGGATGCGGCAGCGGATCGCGATCGCTATCGCGCTCGCCTGCCGCCCCAAGCTCCTGATCGCCGACGAGCCGACGACGGCGCTCGACGTGACCGTGCAGGCGGGGATCCTGCGGCTACTCGACCGTCTCCGCCGCGAGAACGACCTCGCGGTTGTGCTGATCACCCACGATTTGGGCGTGATGTCGGCGATCGCCGACCGCGTGTCGATCTTCTACGCGGGCCGTGTCGTCGAGTCGGGCGCGCGCGAGGCGATCCTGAAGCGGCCTCGCCACCCCTACACGCAGGCTCTCCTCGACGCTCTCCCGCATCCGGAGGCACCACGCGACCAAAAACTCGTCGCCATTCCCGGCGCGCCACCGAGCCCGGGCAACATCCCGGCGGGCTGCGCCTTCAACCCTCGGTGTTCGTACACCCGCGCAAGCTGCCTGGTCGACGTGCCGCCTCTGGCCCGCGTCGAGGGTCGCGAGCTCGCCTGTCCCGTCGACCCCTTCGCCGAGCGATGAGCGCACTCGAGCTGCGCGACGTCGTCGTCGACTACGAGCGGCGCGACGGCGGCCGCGTGCGTGCGGTCGCCGGCGCGAGCCTCAGCATCGAGCCAGGGCAGATCGTCGGGCTCGTCGGCGAATCCGGCTGCGGCAAATCGACGCTTGCGCGGGCTGCGGTCGGGCTCGTGAAGCCGACCTCCGGCTCGGTCGTCTTCAGCGGGCGCGAGGTCGCGCCGCTCGGGCGACGCGGCCGCCAGCGCGACCTCGCCCGGCTGCAGCTCGTCTTCCAGAACCCCTATTCGTCGCTCAACCCTCGCCGCAAGATCGGCTCGCAGCTCGCTGACGCGCTCGCCACGCTCGGGCTCGTCCCGGCCTCCGAGCGCGCCGGCCGGGTGCGCGAGCTGTGCGAGCTCGTCGGCCTCCCGGCCGCGGCGGTCAACCGGTTTCCGCACGAGTTCTCCGGAGGGCAACGCCAGCGGATCGCGGTCGCCCGCACGCTCGCTGCCGAGCCTTCGGTGATCGTGCTCGACGAGCCGCTCGCATCGCTCGATGCCTCCGCGCAGGCGCAGCTCGCGAATCTCCTCGTCAACCTCTCACGAGAGCTCGGCCTCGGCCTGCTGCTGATCTCGCACGATCTGGCGATCGTCCGACACGTTGCCGACGTCGTCTCGGTGATGTACCTCGGGAAGATGGTCGAGACCGGTGCGACCCGGCAGCTCTGGGATCAACCCCTGCATCCCTACAGCGAGGCGCTGATCAAGGCGATCCCCCATCCCGACGGCAACGGGTTCCTCCCCGAATCGCTGCCGGGAGAGGTACCTGATCCGGGGCTGCCGCCGAGCGGCTGCCGCTTCCATCCCCGCTGCCCCTATGCGTTCGCCCGCTGCGAGGCGGAGGAACCGCCGCTCGTAGCGCTCGCCGGCGAGCGCACGGCCGCCTGCTGGCTGCAGCCCGAAGGGGGGCCTGCGGCCTCGCCGGCCGAGCGGGCCAAACTTGTCGCGGGGGGCGGCGTCGAATAGCGTGCCGACTTCGGAACTCGTAACGCGGGATTCACCACAACCAGGAGGAGCTGAGCTGTGAAAAGACTGCATACCCGGCGGGCTGGCCTGTTCGTGTCGTTCGCGGCCACCGTACTGGCCGCGGCTGTCCTTGTCGCCACCGGCGCAACGGCACGCACCTCGGCACCGACGCTCGTGATCGACAACTCGTTCACGATCAAGACGTCCGATCCGGGGCGGGCCTTCGACCCGACCGCCTCGATGATCGACCGTGCGATCTACGACACCCTGTTCACCTATAAGGGTGACGACCTTGCCCACCCGATCCCGCTGCTCGTCTCGTCGTGGACGGCAAGCAAGAACGCAGAGACGTTCACTTTCCAGCTCAAGAAGAACGTCCACTTCGCCGACATGACGCCGCTGACCTCGGCTGACGTCGTCTGGTCGCTCAAGCGGCTCGTCAACCTGAAGGGGAACCCCGCGTTCCTGCTTGCGGGCGTGGCGATCTCCGCGTCCGGGAAGTACACCGTCGTCATGCACTCCAAGTCACCCGACACGGAGCTGCCGGTGATCCTCGCGAATCCCTCGACCGGCATACTCAACTCGGCGCTCGTGATCAAGAACGGCGGCACTGACGCCGCCAATGCCGCAAAGGCCGACAAGGCAGAGAATTGGCTCAACTCTCCGGCCTCGACCGGCGCCGGCAGCGGCCCGTATGCCCTGAGCGCCTACAGCACCACCTCGCAGATCACCCTGGTGCCGAACACGAACTACTGGGGCGCCCCCAAGTCGCAATGGACAAGCGTCGTCGTCCGGAACATGATCGCTCCGACGCAGCTCCTGAACGTCGCGCGCGACTCGCACGAGATCGCAATCGACCTCTCTGCGGACCAGGCGCAGACGCTGAAGAGCAACAAGAACGTCAATGTCTCACTCCAGCCCTCGACCTGGATTTTCTTCCTGATGGCGAACGACAACCCGAAGGTTTCCGCGGTGATGTCGAACAAGGACTTCCAGACGGCGATTCGCGACGCCCTCGACTACTCGTCGCTCGTCAGCCTCGCCGGGCAGGGCGCGATCCAGGCGCCCGGGCTGATCCCCTCGATGTTCCTCGGGGCGTTGCCGCAAAGCGCAGGCATCAAGCAGGACCTGATCAAGGCGAAGGCGGCGCTCGCGGCCTCGGGCGATGCGAGCCAGCAGGTCACACTCCAGTATCCGAGCGACCTGACGATCAACGGCGTGCCGTTCACCTCGATGGCCGAGAAGGTCCAGTCGAGCCTCCAGGCCGCTGGTTTCAAGATCACGCTCTCGGGCTCGCCGACCTCGAGCTGGCTCAACGTCTACCGCTCCGGGAAGATGGCCTTCGGGCTTTCGCTCTGGGGCCCCGACTATCCGGATCCGGCCGACTACCTCGTCTTCACGCCCGGGAACCTCGTCGGTCTGCGTGCGGGCTGGCCGAAGGGCTCAGACCCGGCGATCGAGAAGCTCGCTGCCAAGGCGCTCGTGACGACGGCGCCCGCCGCGCGGAAGAGCATCTACCAGCAGATCCAGCGGATGCTGAACCAGAGCGGGCCGTACTACCCGTTGATCCAGCCGACGCAGGTGTTCGTCTCGACCAAGGACCTGAAGGGGGCCGTCTACAACGCCGAGTACGACGTGGACATCTCCCAGGTTTCGCCGGCGTAACTAGCGGTTCGCGACGAGGGCGGCCGGGTAGGAGTTCAACTTCCTCCCGCCGCCCTCCTCGCACACGACGATGTCTTCGATTCGGAGGCTGTAGCGGCCGGGAATGATGATCGACGGCTCGTCGGTGAAGGTCATCCCGGGCCGGAGCGGCGTCTCGTCCTCGCTCGAGATGAACGGCCGCTCGTGCACGTCCTTGCCGATGCAGTGGCCCATGCGGTGGCGGAAGTGCTCACCGAGGCCGGCCTCCTCGATCGGGGCCCGGCAGGCGGCGTTCACCTCCCGTGCCGGCGTACCTGCCGACGCGGCGGCGCGCCCTGCTTCCTGCGCGGCGAGCATGACCTCGTAGGCCTCGAGGTAGTCCGAGGGAGGCTCACCGCAGTAGATCGTCCGGCCGAAATCGGAGCAATAGCCATCGACGACCCCGCCGAAATCGAACATCACCGAGGTGCCATCCGGGATCGGCAGCTGTGCCGTCGCCTCGCCGGAGTCGAAATCCTCCTCGCCGAGGCCGGTGAAGATGTGGGTCGTGAAAGACGGGCAGCGCGACCCGGCGGCCCGCAGCTCGTGCTCGACCGCCTCGACAAGCTCCGCCATCGATACGCCGGGAACGACGAGCTCGGCCGTCGCGGCCATCGCCGCCTCGACGGTCGCGATCGCCCGCATCATGGCGTCGATCTCCGCTCCCGACTTGATCCGCCGGAGCTCGTTGACGAGCACCGAGCCCGTTCGCAAGCGCTCGGCGCCGATGATCCGTCCGAGGTTCACGGTCGTCTCGGCCCAGACCCGGTCGCCGACCGCCACGACCCCGGAACCGCCGATGTCGCCGACGACGCGCTCGAACATGGCGAGCCCGTCGTCGGTCTCGTTGACGACGATCAGCTCGCCCTCCGGCCGCTCGCGGAGGTCGAAGGCCGCGAACATGCGCGGAACGACGAATACGGGCTCGGAGCCGGGCCGGAAAAAGGCCCCGGTCACCCACCCGTGCGCATAGGAGGACTCGCCGAAGCTGGGAATCTGCCGTTCGACGCCGGTCAGGTACTCGAGATCGGCCGAGGGAGCGAGAAAGAGGGCAGAGATGCCCTCGGCCTCGAGCCTCTCGCCGAGCCGGTCTCGTCGCTCGGCGTAGTCAAACATTGCGCCGAGTCTAGTGACTCGAGTCGCGCGCGCGGGGGTACCATCGGTTCGTGCGCTCGTGCTCTCGGCGGGGTCGAGCCGCGCGAGTCGTCTCGTGCGGGCTGCACTGCCTCTGACGGGGAACGCCTGCGCGTAGAGCATGTCGTGGCGCCCTCGAACAGATCGAGGTCGACGACCTACACGAGCACCGAGACGACCGCTGCCAGCTCGAAACGGTCTTGCCGTACGGGAGGTGGATCAGGAGCGAGGCGTTGTTGACGACGATCTCGACGGCGTCACCCGGGTTCCGGGCATACCTGGGGTAGTACTGTTGGTAGAAGCCGCCGATCTGCAGATCGACCTCACTTGGGTCGCCCTACGTCCCCCCGAAGACGGTTCGACCGTGCCTGCGAGGACGAGGCGGGAGGCGGGAGCCGCGGACCCTTGTACTGGATCAGTTCGTATCCTTGAGTGATTCCATTCTTGTACGGTATGCGTCGGTGGTAGGGAATCGAGGTGCTCATCCGGACCGCCCGCGCGATCGGGAAGGTCGCGGGGTCGATCGGTTGCCGGTTCCCCGGCAGCCGATACCGGGGCAGGTCCTCGGACGCGGCGGTCTCACGAATAGCTCGCTCGGCGTGCCGGAGTAGCGCCTCGGCTGAGAGTCGCTCCCGGGGTGATCGAGGTTGTCCCGCTGCGGGCTACTGACAGGGCGATTGGGACGGAACGGTGAGGGCAAATCCGTAGATCACGCCTGAGGCCGAGTAGAACGACATCGTATTGGAGCCGATCCGAATCGTGAGCGCGGTGTAGCCGACGCAGTTGGCGGTTCCCGGGTTGCCGAAGATGTTGTAGACGTTACTCACCGGGTCGAACATCATCGCTCCCTTGACACCCCATCCGGCCGGCGAGCCGAGCGTGAACACAGAGACCACCTTGCCCGCGGCAGCGGCGGCAGCAGCCGCGGCGGCGGCCTTGCTCGTCGTCTTGCTGGGCTTGCCTGTTGGGGGGGCTGTGTTCGGGAGGTTGAACTTGACCGCGGCTCCCAGCGGCTCACCACCTGGGTACTCATAGAGCCAGGTCAGATCGTGCCCGCAGCCCGTACAGATGGTGTAGTTGTGCCCCCAGCGCAGCTTCACCTGGGCCTCCGTCATGCCGAGCCCGATCCCGCCGATCGTGTGCCCCGGCACCACGTTTCCCTTGCTCGGGAAGTTGGCCGAGTGTGACGCGGTTGAGGCGCTGTGGGAGACGAGCGCAAGAACAGCTGAGAGAACGATCGCGACCATACTGCGGACGATACTGTAACAGCCTCCCCGCAGTAACAGACTCCCTGCAATCGCTGCTACACGACTGTAGTGATCAGCGGAGGCGGGGGCCGCGTCCTAGGCGCTGGAGGGGCGTGTCGGTTCACGCTCGGGAGGGCGGCATCGGCGCCGCGAGTCGAGGATCGGTGAGCCGCTAGGCTCCAGGCTTGAGTATTTCTCTCGAAGACGCGCAACTTGTATCCGTCACTTAAGGGCAGGTCGAGGAGGGAAAGTTGAGGAAGCTTGTCGCATGTATCACTCTCTCTGCTGTAGTGGTGCTCGCGTTTACCGCGCTCTCGTCCGGGAACCGGACGATGAGTATGGCCTGGGTCGCGAAGCTGACGGTCGCGCAGGAGGTTCCCAAGCAGGTCGTCAAGGACACCGCTGCGAACGGCTCGTTCACCGGGACGCTGACCGGCACGAAGCTGAAGTTCAAGCTCACTTTCGCGAAGCTGACCGGCCCAGCGAGTGCTGCGCACATCCATCTCGGGGCGATGCACAAGGCCGGAAACGTGGTTGTTCCGCTCTGCGCTCCCTGCAAGAGTCCGGTGACCGGTACCGTCACGGTCAGCGCGGCGCTCCAGAAGGATTTCACAAAGCATCTCCTGTACGTCAATGTCCACACCGCGAAAAACCCGAACGGCGAGATCCGCGGCCAGCTCGGGATGTAATAGCGCGACAGAGCGGCGCCGGTCTACCGGCGCCGCTCTGCACCACTGTGCGTTGCGCTGACCGGGGAAAACCGGTGCACCCACGCTCGCTTTGCGTTGAGTCGCCGCCGCGAACCTGGTCGGGGCGTGGCTTCTAGCGGCGGAGGTAGGTGGCCGCCTGGGAGCCGACGAGCTGGACGAGGTCGCCGAGCGCGATGTTCACGTCCAGGACGTGCAGGCCGAGGCCCGCGTCCTGGAGACCGGTGAGGGAGGGGCGGCGGTCGGATCCGGAGGCGTGCGTGACCTGCAGCCAGGTCGCATTTCCCTCGGACCGGCAGCGGGCGACGTACTCGCCGGGGAACGCGACCCACGGCGTCGTCGCGCTGAGCGAGCCCGAGCCCAGGAAATTGAGCACGAGCGAGGGAAGGTAGGGGTGAAGTGGCGCAGCGCCGCCTGCGGGTGCGGCCGGATTGACGCACATGATCCGGAGCTTCGGGGACAACGTGTGCGGAGCGAGGATGCTCACCCCCGCGTCGGAGCTCGTCCGCCCGAACTGGCTGTTGGCAGGCGGCGTCGTCGTGAAGCTCGAGTAGGCGACGACGCAGCCGGCCTCCTCGGCTGACGTGCACGCGGGTATATGGGCGAAGTCACCGCCGACCCTCCGGCCTTTCGCCACGGTGACGTTGCCGCCCATCAGAAGCGCGGAGACGAGACGCTTGCGGAGCGTCGGATTCCCGTCGACCTCCTGCTTGAGGAGGCGGATCAAGATCGCGGCGCCCTGGGAGTGGCCGATAAAGACGATTCCACGACCGTCGTTGTAGTGGGTGAGGTAGTCGTGGAAGGCGGAGAGCACGCTTCGGTAAGCGACGAGCGCGTCGGCCAAGGTGATGCGATTCGGATGGTCGAGCGCGCTGAGGGTGATCTGGCGGTAGACCGGTGCGTACACCCTGCAGAACTGCGAGAACCGAGATGCCTGCGCGATCGCGACCTCGCTCTCCCGGAAGCCGGCCTCGAGATTGGCGTTGACCGTCGGCTCGTCGCTGATCGTCGGGTAGACGTAGAAGCAATCGACGCGCGGAGCCTTCGCCGGCGATGTCTGCTCGACCCGTTTCTCGCCGCTCCTCGCGACGACGGTCGTCGCGAGGCTGGACGTGCAGGCGTCTGCGGCCTCACCCGGGCGGCAGAGCCACACCGTGCCCCACCGGTCACGCGGAGCGCTCGCCGCCGACGTGGTTGTGGAGGGTGTGCCCGCCGTCGCGGTCGTCGTCTGACTCTTCGAGCCTCCACAGCCTGTGACGGTCACGGCGGTCAGCGAGAGTGTGGCAATCAAGGCGAGTCGCGCAAGGCGGCCAGGCGATTGCGTGGGCCCCATTGACCAGGCACAAAGGTCGCGAAGCTGCAGGTGGCCCGAGCCTCGTGTCACCGGGTTAGCCCGCGATAGCAGTCGCGCGCAGCACGGAGTCGAGCAGGCCGGGGAACCGCTCGTCGAGCTCGTCCCGGCGGAGTCGCACGTACTTGCTCGTCCCCTGCTCGCGCGCGGCGAGCATTCCCGCCTCGTAGAGGGTCTTGAGGTGGTGGCTCGCCGTCGATTTCGTCACCGGAAGCTCGATCTGGCCGCATTTCAGATCGCTCGAACCGGAGCAGCCGGCGAGCTGGCGCACGATCTCGAGCCTGACCGGATCGGACAGCGCATGGAGCACCGTCATCCCATCGATCGTGTCCAGATCGATCGAATGGAACGTCTCGGGCGACTTCAAGGGTGCGGTTCTCTGTCCCATTGTTTGACAACCATCGAACAATAATGTACGGTGCGCGTCGAACAATAGCCGAAAAGGAGACTCTTGTGTCTGGATCTACACCAGCAACACCAACGTTCGGCGGCACCGACAAGCTGACCAGGCTCGCCTGGGGCACCTTGCTCGTACTCTGCGGCGCCCTCTTCCTCGATGCGCTCGATGTCTCGATGATGGGCGTCGCGTTGCCGTCGATCCGTAGCAGCCTGCACATGTCCACCAGTTCCTTGCAATGGGTCGTGAGCGCATACGTCCTCGGCTATGGGGGCTTCCTGCTGCTCGGCGGGCGAGCCGCTGACCTGCTCGGAAGGCGTCGTGTCTTCCTGATCGCACTCGCCGTCTTCGTCGTTGCCTCGGTCTTGGGCGGGTTCGCCGACAACGGAACCCTGCTGATCGCGACCCGCTTCATCAAGGGCATCAGCGCCGCATTCACGGCACCCGCCGCGCTCTCGATCATCACCACGTCGTTCGCCGAGGGGCCCGCGCGTAACAAGGCGCTCTCGATCTTCACCGCCACGGGCGCGACCGGGTTCTCACTCGGGCTCGTATTTGGTGGCTTGTTGACCGAGATCGGCTGGCGCTGGGTGTTCTTCCTGCCGGCGCCGGTGGCGCTCATCACCCTCGCCGCCGGGTTGCGGCTCGTACCGGCCGACGGCGGCCTGCGGCACATAACCCGGAAGTTCGATCTCGCAGGGGCCGTGAGCATGACGACGGCGATGCTGCTGCTCGTCTTTACGCTCGTAGAGGCGCCGACCGTCGGTTGGCTTTCCGCGCGGACGATCGGTTCGATTGTGGCAGTAGCGGCGATTCTGGCCGCCTTCGTTGCCCGGGAACGCAGCACCGCCGAACCGCTGATCCGCCTCGGCATCCTCCGCTCAGGCTCACTCGTGCGGGCGAATCTCGGCGCCATGTCGCTCTTCGGCGGCTGGGTTGGGTTCCAGTTCATCGTCACGCTCTACCTCCAGCAGTTGCGCGGCTGGTCCGCACTGGAGACCGGCCTCGCGATCTTCCCGGCCGGCGTACTCGTCGCGTTCGTCTCGCCTCGCATGGCCACGCTGATTGGCCGGTTCGGCGTCAGGCGATTGATCGTGACCGGAATGGTCTCGATCGCGGCGGGGTATGCCCTGTTCCTGCCGATCGGGCTGCACTCGAGCTACGCGCTCGAGATGCTGCCGACGTTCCTCCTGGCGGGCATCGGCTTCGCGCTCGCTTTCGGGCCGCTGAACGTGGCCGGGACGAGCGGGGTCGCAGCCGAAGAACAGGGGCTCGCTGGCGGCCTGCTGAACACCTCGTTCCAGTTCGGCGGCGCGCTCGTGCTCGCCCTCGTCACGGCGGTGATCAACGCGAACGCGGGCCGCTCCGGTACGCCGCAGGCGACGCTCAACGGCTTCCACGCCGCGCTGTTTGTTTCGGTCGGCGCCGCGCTGCTCGGCGTCCTGGCGATGACAAGGCGATCCCGAACAGCCGAAGTGGTGCCGGCCTTCGAACGGATCGAGGAGTCGCTCGCAGAGGCAGCGGAGGCAGCCTGAAAACCTGGGGGCGTCGCGAAGACGCGGCGCCCCTCGATCTCTTCATGTTCTGGTCGCCTGAAGGCAGGTCCTGGCGTGGTCGTCTGCGCCGCTGTTAGTGCAGTCATGTCCCCGGCGCAAACGCCCAGGTGGCCCCGAAGCGCCGGCTTGCGCGACCGCGCGAGTCTGAGTCCGCAATCCCAGATGGTTATGCCGTACTGCTGCTCACCGAGCGGCCCGGGAGGGATTTGAACCTCGCCGGGGGTGCGCGCCGAAACGGTCTCGAGATGGGCGCGCCTGTTCTTGACGCGCGCCTCGTCTTGACGACCGTGCTTTGGTCGAGCTGCCGCTCTCAGGCAAGAAGCGAAAGCGACGGCATCGTCTTGCCGTCGGGGAGGATGAGATCGCCGTCGACGCCGAACCATTCTTCCGCGAGTGATTTGTAGACAGCGCGGTAGTCGACCGTCTCCCGGAGGTTCCCGTTCGCGTCGAGTCCGCGGCCGAGACCCGGGAACTCTCCGACCATTCGGTGCTTGACCCGCTCTCCGAGGAGGAACGCCACTCCGGCGGCTCCGTGGTCTGTGCCGTTGGTGTCGTTCTGCTCGGCTCGCCGCCCGAACTCGCTCCAGATGAGCGTGATCACTCTCTGCCCGAGGTTACGCTGCTCGAGATCGTGCTGGAAGGCGGCGAGGGCCTGGGCAGTCTGTTGGAGCCCCTGGGAGAGTGGCCCGCTCTCTTCGGAGTGGGTGTCGTACTCACCGGGGGCCTGGAGCGCGGCTGCCCGAATCGGGAAGCCCGTGTGAAGCATCGCCGCGAGGCCGGCCAGGCTGGTGGAGAACTGGCCGTTGTCGGGATACTTGACCTTGGTCTCGTAGTGCGCCTGACCGTTGGCATCGATGAACCGTCCGAGCTGACGCCGGAGTTGGTCAGATTGGCCGGCGATCTCGCTCGCCTGGGTGAGGAACGGGTCGGTCGCAACCGACAGCCCGCCCAGTGAGCCGATCGCGTCCTGGAGCAGAGTGCCGGGCACGTCCCAGACGTTCTGAGAGTCGAAGCCGTAGGCGCTCGGATTCTGCAGCGTGGCGACAGGGACCCTTGCGGTTGCGATCGACGGCAGGAGCGTCGAGTCGAGCGAGAGCCCCTGCATCGCGTTGCTTTCGTCGCCGATCACGTCGAGCACGCGTCCGAGCCAGCCGGTCGAGAGCTGTGGATCGAGCGCGCCGACCTCCCAATAGTGGCGCGAGGTGAAATGCGACTGGTCGGGGTGGGTGTAGCCGATCGCGGGGAACACCGTGAGCTTTCCCTGCGCGTGCAGCTTCGCGAACGGCTCCAGCTCGGGATGCCAGTGGAGCCGGCTGTCGCTCTCGAAGACCGGCCCGTCGCCGGGCTTGAACGCGATCTGGGGACGGAGCCTGCGGTAGGCGGGGTCGCCGTTCGGGTACAGGAGCGAGAGCGAGTCCCAGCCGCCCGGGGCGAAGACGCTGACGAGCGTCGTGTGCGCACTCGGGCCGGTCGCGGCTCGGGCAATCGCCTCTTCGAAGGCCCGGGGCCCGAACGCGGCGCTGCCATAGACGGTGAGCGCGGCGCCGAGGGTACGCGAGAGGAACGTCCCGCGGCTGAGACCGGTCCCGGCCGGCGCCGGCATCCCGGGTTCGATCGCCGGGAGCCCCCGCCCCGCCGCGGCGGCGCCGCGCCGTAGGAGGCTCGAGCGCGAGAACTCGTTGCAATGGTGGTGACGGTTGGCGGTCGTCATGCCGTCTGCATCTCCGGGCAGCAAGCCGCGAGGTGGCGGAGGGCGCTGTAAACCATCACCGGAAACGTTTTCTGGCGGTTTGGATCGGCTATCGCCGCCGCCATCGTCGTCTGGGCGTACGAGAGCAGGGCATTCCTCGTATGGGCCGAGACGGCCGGGGAGCCCCACCAGGCAAGCGCCAGGTCGACGAGCTTGACGGGGTCGCTCGGCGGCCGGTCGGCGGCGGGGATCGGCTTGTCAGGGTTGGCGGCGAAGTTCTGGAGCGCGCGCCGTGCGATCAGCCAGCGTGCCTGGAAGGTCGAGGTGTCGAGCCAGCGGGTTGCATCCCAGCCCGCCACGTTCGGGGGGTAGAAGAGCTGCTGGCCGGCCATCGCGTCGAGGTAGACCCAGTCGGCCGTCTCGATCCTGGTGCCTCGCTGTCGCAGCAGTCCAGCGGTATAGAGGACGGGAGACTTGACCATGCGTGGCCCTTCGTAGAGGAGGGGGTGGCGGAGGATCGCCGTCACGACGGGGCGGATCTCGAAGCCCGAGTTGACGTAGAGCTTCTCGAGCAGCGCGAGCGTCGTGGCGTCCGGCGGTACGGGAATGAAGTAGCTCCAGAGCCTGTTGACGAAGTACGGCGGATGCAACGGGTGGGTGACGCAGAGCCTGATCGCGTCCTCCCAGCCGAACGGGCCGGGCTTGTTGAAGATCACCTTCATGTCCGCGTCGTGGTTCGCGCCGTCGAAATGGAAATCCACCCAGCCCACGTTGTTCTTCCAGTTGGCCGTCCAGCCCGTCAGGGCTCGAGCCTGCTCGCGGACGTCACGCTCTGTGTATCCGTTGCCGGCCCCGAGGGTGAAGATCTCCATCATCTCGCGGGCATAGTTCTCGTTCGGGGAGCCCTTGATCGAGTTGAGCCCGTCCAGGTAGAGGAGCATCGCCGGATCGACCGTCACCCGCATCGTGAGCCCCTTGAAGGAGCCGAGCGCGCCCCGCCGGAAGAGGTCGTTTTGGGCCAGCATCAACTTCTGGTTCCCGACGGTCTCGTTGGAGGTCGCAAACCAGTCGTGCCAGACGAGCGTCATCCTCTCGATCAGCGGCCGCGAGGTGCGAACCATCCTGTCGAGCCACCAGAGGTGGTCGTGGCCGACGGCGGCGTAGGGTGCGAGTGGCGCGCCGCCCGCGACCGGTGCTTGCCCAACGAGAGTGTCCTTGCTCGGCGGGTTGACCAGATGGTCGACTGCGCCGTTGAAGCCCTTGGCCGCAAGGATCTGAGCCTCGGCGCCACGGGGGCCGAATCCCGCACGCCAGAGAAGCCGCTCAGCCTGGGCCTGACCGAACTCGCCGGAGTAGGTCGGCAGCGACGGCATGCGGCCCACATCGACGGTTCAGCCACCGAGGTGATAGCTCGATCAAGGGAATCCACATCCTTCGTAGAGAGGAAATGACCGATCGGGTGCCGGATTCGCCGTCGGCAGATCGGGGGAACCTGGCGGCGAGCTCGGCGGTGATGTTGCCGCCTTTCATCATCTCGACCGCGGCATACATACGATCGGTGGTCAACATCAGCGCCTGGACGAGCTCGTCTCGGGAGGTCCTGCCGAGCTTGGCGGTGACGGTCGAGACCCTCGCTCAGAGTTTCGAGGCGAAGGTGTAGATGACCATGATGCTGACGAGGATCACGAAAACCCGTAGCGCCCAGAGCCCACTTGTGACGCGTCGATTGAGTACCGCTCTGGGTACGGGCACGGAGGTGTCTGCGTCGAGCTGGTCGGGCTCGAGGAACATGACGAGCTCCTGATCGGCCCGCGCTTCCTCTTGCGGCGTCGGGTCGGGCGATCTCGGGTTGGTGTCGAGTGTCTCAGCCATCTAGCCGGTGCCGATCAGGTGAACCGCCTGCAGGAAGGAGTCGATTCCGTAGGCGGCACCACAGATGGTGATGAAGGCCACGATCGCGACCGCGATCCTGTTCGTCGAGGCCTTGTTCGTCCATTCGCCCATCAGGTCGCGGTCGTTGGCGAGCATGATCAGGAAGATCAGCGCCATCGGTAGGAGCACGGTGGCGAGCACGTTGGCGTTCAGCGCGATCGAGAGCAGTGGGGCACCCGGGATGAGGATGATCGCGGCGGCGATCAGCGCGGCCGCGATGTCGGAGGCGTAGAAGAGGGCGGCGCGTCTTGGGGTGGAGTTGAAGCTGTGCGTGACCCCGAGGCATTCTCCGACGGCGTAGGCCGTGCTTGCCGAGATCGTGAGGATGGCGACCGCGCCGGCCTCGATCAGCCCCAGCGCGAAGACGGTCGCTGTCGTGCGTCCTGACACCGATTTCAGTGCTGCGGGGAATCCGGCGCCGGCAAGGCCTTGGATGCTCGAGCCGTTGTGGGTGGCGAGCGCGGCCCCGGCGATCAGTGCCCCGCAGCCGAAGACGGCTGCGAGTGTCCCGCCGGCGATCGTGTCGTAGCGGCCGTGCTTGATGTCACGCGGGGTGAGGCCCTTGTCCGCAGAGGCGCTTTGCTGGAAGAAGATCATCCACGGCGTCACGGTCGCACCGATCGTCGAGGCGATCAACAGCAGGAGCGTGTTGAAGCTCCCGCCCGGAAACGGCGACAAGGCCACGAACGAATGGCCGACCGATCCCCAGTCGGGCTTGACCGTGATCGCGGCGACGAGGAACAGCCCGTTGAAGAGGGCCAGGCCGAGCACGATCCGCTCCCAGCGCCAGTAGCGGCCGCCGCTCAGGACAGTAAATGCCACCAGTGCGAGCCCGAGGGCGGCGGCCACGCCAGAGCCGAGGTGGAAGTAGGCGAGTCCGACGCGGATCGCCACAAACTCGGCAATCAATGTGACCACATTCGTGAGGATCAGATCGCCGGCGCTGAACCAGCCCCAGAGCGGCCCGAAGCGCTCCAGCACGAGCTGTCCGTAGCCGCGATGGGTGACGGCCCCGACTCGCATGGACATCTCCTGACAGACGATCGCCATCGCGAAGGTGAAAATGATGAAGGGCAGAAAGAAGCCGAGCCCGTAGGTCGCGCCGACCGTGGCGTAGGAGATCATGCTCGGCCCGTCGTTCTCTCCCAGCATGGCCAGCATGCCCGGACCGATCAGCAGCCAGATCAGATACCAGCGCCTGTTCTGCTCGCGCGCTTGGTGGACGCGGGCGCGATCCGCCGATCGATCCGTGTCCTCGTGTGTTAGCGGGAGCAGCGGGAGTCCGGATTCGGCAATCGCCGCCCCCTTGCCAGGGCCCGACGACGAAGCACTCACGCCTGCCGATCCAACTGCACGCGCATCGCTCGAGCCAGGTCTCCGCCAAGTACCTCGACCTCACCGCTGAACCGGACGAAGAGCGGACCGTCAAACGGCTGCTTGTCGACGACCTCCAACCGATCCCCCGGCGCGATGCCCCGCTCGGCAAGAAAGCGGAGCATGGCCGGGTCGGAATCCGAGACGCGAGTAAACACCGCGCGCTCGCCGGGCTCGAGAGACTGCAGGCTCCGCGTCTCCGGCTCCTCGATCTCGAGGGTGACGGTCGGGATCGGGTCGCCGTGCGGGTCGACGACCGGCTCGCCGAGCCGCGCCGCGATCCGCTCTTCGACCTGCTCGGAAAGCACATGCTCGAGCGCCTCGGCTTCCGCGTGCACCTGGTCCCACGACATGCCGAGTTCCTCGACCAGAAACAGCTCGAGCAGCCTGTGATGACGGATTACCTCCAAAGCTAGTCGGCGCCCTTTCTCGGTCAGACGCGCCCCTCGATAACGGGAGTAGCTGACAAGGCCCATCTCGGCCAGCCGCTTGACCATCGATGACGCCGAAGGGGCCGTAACGCCGATCCGCTCGGCAAGCGCGTTCGTCTGCGCGCGCCCCTCGCGCATTTCCAGCTCATAGATCGCCTTCGCGTAGTCCTCGACGGCCGCCGAAACAGCTTGGTCGCGCACCATCAGCAGAAGTTTAGCAGCACCTAACTTTCTTTTGGGAGAAACCTCAGCCCTCTTCCTCGACCTCGACCACACCGGCTCGGAACTCGACCACACCGGCTCGGAAGCAGTGTGTGCTTCAGATCTCCGCACAGGAAGTAGTCAAAAAGAAGAGAGGCTCGGCACGCCGGGATCTCTCTTCCTGGCACCCCTCCACGCCCTGTCTGATTCGCTGGTTTGGCACCACGAGCGCCGCTCTCGAGTGGTAGCCCAGCGTGTGGGGCGCGAGAAGCGAGTGTGGACGCTCCGAGCAGAGTAACCTCACGTCCGAATAACTTCGGGCTCCTCACAGGACCGCCCGGGTCTTTGGTCGGCCAGGGGTTGGTTCACTCGTCGGTTGCCTGCTCGGTGATCGTGTTCCCTCCCGGGAGAGACAGCGGCGCGCGCGGCTCCTGGGTCCCTTGGACGACAGCCATCTCGCCGCCAGCCGTGCCGAGCTCTTTCGGGTCGATTTTGCTTCTCGGCTTGACCCAACCGAGCAGGCCCCGCCGTGCGACGTACTGGACGACCTTGCCCCGCTCGTCGAGCCGAACCTTCACGATCTTGCCCAACTTTCGCCCCTGCGAGTCGATCAGCGGACGGCCACGAAACTGGAGTCCCTTCTCGAGCAACGCAAGTGCGTCGTCATTGGTAGCCGCGATCTGAAGTGAGTCGAGTGAGTCGATCGCGAGCGTGTCGGTGTCGAACGAGCGCACCGCCGATGCCGCAACAAACAGCGTCGAGTCTGGCACGTTGCCGCGAGCCAACACAATCAGCGAGGCAGTGTGTTCCTCCGGGTCGATCAAGACATCCGTCGGCCGACCAAGATTGCGCCCCTCCGCGATCGTCACGACATCGCGCTTGAGACAGCTCTTCAGCGTGCTCGACACCGGGACCTCCTGCGATTGAGCGGGCATTGTACGTACCTGACAGCCGCCACAGTTTCGTTCCCATCGAACCGCCACAGTTTCGTTCCCGTCGCTGGGTCGTGAGCCGCCACAGTTTCGTTCTCTTCTGGCCCTGATGTCCGGGTCGCCTTCGACGCTCGCGGCTTCGTTGTGCGAGCGCGGAGGTGGTTGGGATGGCAGGCGGCGAGGAGGAGCTGCGCCGGCGGTTGGCGGGTGAGTCTCCTGAACGGATCGCGGCTTCGCTTGGCCGCTCGCGTCGCTGGGTGGCGAAGTGGGTCGGCCGCCACGAGGCCGGTGGCGCGGAGTGGGCGGCGGGAGCGAAGCGCGGCCCGGCACGGGCGCCGCGTCGTACGGCCGCCGAGCTCGAGATGCAGGTGCTGGCGGTGCGTGAGCGGCTGGTCGCGAACCCGTGGGCGCAGGTGGGCGCGAACGCGGTTGGCTGGGAGCTGAAAAAGCTCGGGGTCGAGCCGCCGCCGAAGCGGACGATCGAGCGGATCGTCGCTCGATCCGGTGCCACGCGCACGATCCGGATCCCGGTTCACGTCGTCGAGCGCGAGCAGAAGATCACGGTCGCCGAGAGGGAGTACGTTTCGCGGTTCGGCCACGCGCCGACCGACGCCGAGGTAGCGGAGTTGGCGGATCTGCCGCTCGCCCAGGTGCTCGTCGTGCGTTCTGCCGCTCGTGCGGTCGGGTCGATCGACGCACCAATCGGGCTCCAGGGTGACGCGAACCTGGGTGCCCTTTTGGGGGCTGCGGGGCCTTCAACCGAGGATGAGGCCGACGCGACATTCCGCGCGGATGCCGTGCGTTGTGCCGTCGCAAAGCTCCCCGACCGTGAGCGTGACGTGATCGCTCTCCGCTTCGGGCTCGTCGGCCCGGGCGAGGCATCGCTCGACGAGATCGCTGTCCGCTTGGGGATCTCGCGAGAGCGCGTTCGCCAGACCGAAATCGTCGCGCTTCGCCGTCTGGGAGCCGACTCCGATCTTAGAACAGCCGCCTAGTCTTATCCCTGGAGCTGAGCTCCTCGCGCCCACCAGGCTTCGCTCCCTGAGAGCTCACGAGAAGGCCGAGATCCCGCAGAACTACCCCGGATTTTGCTCAGGGAGGAGGCCTCGTCGATCGAGTTGCCAGTTTTGGCTCCCGACCGACCGAGCGGCAGGACGAGCGCCCGGCTACTGCGGAGGACCGCTTCCGAGCGTGACGGTCGTCACGCGTCTTGTCCCCGACTGATCGGTGTAGGTGACCGTGATCTTCGCGCCCGGCTTCTTCGTGAGGATGAGCGAGGTGATCGCCGATGGCGTGGAGATGGTGCGGCCGTCGATCGCAGTGATCAGGTCGCCGGCGGTCAGCCCCGCCGAGGCTGCCGGTCCGGCGGCGACGGTGCCCGCGATCAGGGCGCCCGTAGAGGCCGGTCCAACAGAGCCACCGGGTCCGAAACCTCCGTTGCCGACCGTGCTGGCGATCTCGACGCCGAGGAACGCGGTCGGGCCGATGAGGACGGCGGTCGAGGCCTTTCCGGACTCGATCTGCTTGGCGACCGTGAGCGCAGTGTCGATCGGAATGGCATACGAGTCGCTCGCGCCCGCAGCCTGGAAGGTGAATCCCGAGGAGGCGGCGGTGTCCATCCCGATTACTTGGCCGCTCGTGTTCAGCAGTGGGCCGCCGGAGTCGCCGGGCTGGAGAGCGGCGTCAGTTTCGATCAGTCCGGTCAGTCGTGCGGTGCCGCCCTGGTCCTCGCTGACCGTGATCGATCTCGCGAGGTTTGTGACCTTGCCGGAGGAGGGAGTGAGCGTGCCGGTGCCGCCTGCGTTGCCAAGAGCCTCTACGGCCTGACCGGTCGTCAGCTTCGACGAGTCAGCGAGCGAGGCGGTCTTCAGGTTGGAAGCGCCGCTGAGCTGGAGGACGGATACGTCTGCAGTGACGTCGTAGCCGACGACCTTCGCGGAGTACCGGTGCGTAGTGCCGGGTACCAGCACTTCGACCGACGTCGCACCTTGGATCACGTGATTGTTCGTCAACACCTCTCCCGACGAGGTGAGCACGATTCCCGTGCCGGCGGCAGCGCCGCTTTCGTACCCGAGCTTCGTGTCGACGACGACCACTCCAGTTCCGATCTCCGATGCGCTGCTGCGGGCGAATGCCAGTCCCGCGCCGACTCCGATAGCCGCCACGCAGACGATCGCCGTAAGGATCAGACGCGCGCGAACGCGGCCGAGCACTTTGATGCTGCCTCTGCTGGCTACGCGGGCGGCGTTTGCGATGCGCTGTCGTTTGGGGGGCTGTGTGGCCATGGTCGCTCCTTGGCTTGCATTCGCTCGATGTTGTCCACCTACGTTGTGCCCGGCACACCTATGAACAACCTCAGAAGAGTGTGGGAACTGCCTGAGAACTGCCGCAGCTCGTGAGTTCGTCGATCGAGTCACGTGGCTGGAGTAGCAGTCCGCCGAGACGGAGCGACGCGACCCTTGCGGCGAGTTCGCACCCGCCTGCCGCGGCTGGCCCTCGACTTCCAGGCATCCGCCCGGAACGCGCACGATCCGAGGAGCTCATACGAGGCGTCCGCGACTTGCCGTCGCCGGGCGCCGGCATGCACACCCCCCGGGGCGGCAGAGAAAAGGGGAGTGTCTTGCATCGCTCAGGAGTTCTGATGGGAAATACGCCCAGCAAGCCCGCATGGATACAGCAAATAGACGTTGAAACGCTTAAACCCACATTTCACCCGCCCGCGTATGCCCGCCCCGGGCAGGGGAACTAACCGTGCTTTCATGGTCGACGACTACCTTCTCTGGCGGTGAATAGGAGAAGCGGTTCTGGCGCGGGGTAGTGGCGCCCCTCGCCCCGACGTGCGCCGCGTTCTTGTGGTGACCTCGAACGTTGGTGAGGGGCACATAGCGGCGGCGCGGGCGCTCGCGGCCGACTTGGAGGCGGAGTGTGACGGCGTCGAGGTCGCCGTCGTCGATGCGTTCGCGATCCTCGGCCCGCTGATGCGCTTCGTGCTGCTCGACGCCTATCGCTGGCAACTCGGGCGCGCGCCGTGGCTCTTCGGCTCCCTGTATGCGTCGTTTGCCCGTGTCGGCGTGTTGCAGTTGCTGGGCCGGGGAGGCCTCGTGCTTTTTGGGCGCAGGCGGATGCTGCGCCACGTGCGGTCGCACCGGCCGCATGTCGTGGTCTCGACGTACCCGGCGACGACGATGGTGCTCGGGCACCTACGTGAACGCGGCATGCTCGCCATTCCAGCGTACGCCACGATCACCGATCTGGGCGGCGTCGAGTTCTGGGCGCATCCCGGCATCGATCTTCACTTGGTCATGGATTCCAGGTGCATCGGCCCGGTCGAAGAGGTCGCCGGTCTGGGAAGCGCCCGTCACGTGCGGCCCATGGTCGACGCAGGGTTCTTCGAGGCGCGGTCACGGGGCGCCGCGCGTCGGGCGCTTCGCCTGCCGGCGGAGGCTCCCCTCGTGGTCGTGTCCGGCGGGGGCTGGGGCGTCGGCGACATCGAAGGTGCTGTGCGGACCGTGCTTCGGTTCCAACACGCGCACGTCGTCTGTCTCGCGGGTCGCAACGCGGAGCTCGAGGCACAGCTGCAATCGGCCTTCGCGGGGGTCGACCGCGTCTCGGTCTGCGGTTTCCTCGACGAGATGAGCGACCTCCTCGCCGCGGCGGACGCCCTCGTTCACTCAACGGGCGGCGTCACCGTGCTCGAGGCTGCCGTCCGTGGCTGCCCGGTCATCGCCTACGGATTCCCCGCAGGACACCTCGGCACCGTTACAAGGGAGATGGTCGCCCTCGGAGTGGTCGACCACGCATCGTCGACCGACGAACTGCTGCTCGTCCTGACCCGCCTGATCCAGGATCCACCCTTGCGCGAGGCCGTGATCGAGCTGGCTCCCAGCGCCGCGTCGCTCGTGCTCAAGGCGGATCGCAGAGCGGGCGAATCGAGGCGAGCCTCCAGCTCTCGCGCGGAATCTCTGCGGTGGATGGTCGACGCTCGTTGGCGCCGATGATCGAGGCGCGCTGAGATCGGTCACGACAGGCGTCGTCGACGCCGCCTGTCGTGCGACCGGAGAGACAGTGGGGAGCGCGGCACCAGCGGCGGGCAGCAGATGGCAGTTGGAGGGAGGCAGATCGTGACATCTGGTGAGATAACACGGTGTATACCCCGGGTCGCAAGCCGGCGTATAGTGGGTCACCGTGATTCTCGGGAAGCGCGTCGGTTTTGCAACTTGGCTGGCGCTGTCAGCGCCCGCGGTGTGGGTCCTCGTGATCGCGGGCGCGGCCACGGCCGAGCGCGCCGGTCATGCCAGGAGCGAGACGAGGAGCGCGATCGCGGCCCCGGCGACCGCCGCCCGCGGTTGCACGCTCAGTGTCGGCACGACGCAGATCTGCCCGGTCAGCTTCACGGTGACCTCGGGTAAGAGCGCGAAGTACGTCGTTGCGATGTACGAGGATCACTCCAGCTGCGACTTCGCGCCACCGCCGTCCGCGGCCGGCAACAACGGTAACTACGTCGTGGCGTCGCTCACGATCAACTGGGGCGATGGAACGCCGTCGACCTCGGGCGTGGCGGAACGGGGCCGTGGCTGCCCGGGCACAAGCGTGCTCGACTCGACGGGAGTGAGCGAACCGATCACCGGCGTTCACGACTACAAGAAGGCCGGCAGCTATACGGTCTCCGTCTCGATCACCTACCGGCGCGGATCGGGCAACACGTACATGAACTGCGCCACGGCGACCCCCCGCGACACCGTGTACAACAAACAGGCGAACTGCATCGCGCTCGGAGCGCCGGCTAGGTCGGTCGGAACCGTCGGCGGAGCGCCGAAAGCGCTGACCTTCAGCGGCGCGTTGCGCGGAACCGTCCCGAGTCAGAGGACGAGCTCATGCACTGCTGGGTCGGGAGGGATGAACTGGCCCCTCGACACCACACTCGCCCCGTCCACGGCCAAGAACTGGTCGCTATCGCTCGTCTTCCCGGGCAATGGCACGTACACGAGCTTCGTGTTCGGCGGCAAGTCCTCGTTCGTGCTTCAGAGCGGGCTCAACGGATGGGTCGCCACGAGCGGTTCCTTCACGATCCGCGGCAAGTCAGGAACCGAGGGCGCGGCGCAGCTCGGCGAGACGGTCACGGCCAACATCACGCTCGGCGCCCACGAGGGCAGCGCCACCGGCACCGTGTACGTCAAAGGAAGCTGGAAATGCGGCTAGCTGTTCGCTGTCCGCTGTAAGAAGCGACACCAACCGCATAAAGTCCGGAGGAGCGGTTGCGCGCGATCGTCCTGCGATCGGCAGCACCGGAACGCGAGCCGCTGACCGAGGCCATCCGGCCCCACGATCGTCACGAGCAAGGAAGTAAGACGTCGCCGAAGATCCCGCTCAGCCAAGGCGGGATTCGGCTCGGTGAGCGGAGCGGGAGGGATTTAACCCCTCGTTGGAGCTTGTGCGCCGAAACGGGTTTCGAGACCGTCACTGACAGGCATCGAGCAGGGCTTTTTGATCTCGTTCGCCCGTTCGTTCGCCAGCGAAACGAATTCCAGGCCTGAACCCGCTAACGGCCCTCTGGAGGAGTGGCGAGCCGCAAGTCGACAAGCTGGAGGTCACTGTTTCGAGCCCAGTACCGCCCATCAAAAAGTCCTGCAAAACAGGTGTTGCGGCTTGCAACTTCGCTGGGTGTGGCGCGCCGTGGCAACAGAATGGCAATGCCGTGCTTATGCAGTAAGCTTTTCTAACACCGCGTCTCGGCCGAATCGGGTCTTGGTCTCAGCCACCGTGGGTGCGACACTTGCTGGTGAGATGAGTGTGGATTCAGGTCTTGATCGAGACCAGCTTGTCCCGGAGGAGCGGCGCAGGCTGATTTTGGAGGTGCTTCGCGAGCGGCGGAGCGTGACTGTCGGGGCGGTTGAGCAACAGTTCGGTGTCTCGCCGATGACTGCTCGTCGCGATCTGGCGATTCTTGTTCGCGAGGGCCACGCGCGTCGGACACACGGTGGGGCTGTATTGCCGGACCTCGCGGCTCACGAAGACTCGTTCCGGCACCGGCTCGAGCTCGAGGTCGTGGAGAAGGAGCGGCTCGCGCGTGCTGTCGTGGCGACACTCGAGTCGAGCGAGACGCTGTTCGTCGACTCCTCGACGACGGGCTTCTACGTCGCCAAGGAGATTCTCGAGGCCGGCGTGGGTGTCACCGTGCTGACGAGCTCGCTGCCGGTCATGAATCTCGTTGGTAACGCCAGCGCGCCCAACGTCGATCTGATCGCGCTCGGGGGAACCTTTCGCAAGCTCACTCATTCGTTCGTCGGTCCCGACACCGTCCGGGCTCTTCGGGGTTACCTCGTCGACCGGGTCGTGTTCTCGGTGAAGGGAGTGACCCGGGAAGGGTTCCTGACCGACGCCGATCCGCTCGAGGCCGAGGTCAAGCGGGCAATGATCGCGCACGCACAGACCGCAGTGCTGCTTGCGACCGCGCAGAAGTTCGACGACCGAGGTCTTGCTGTAGTCGGGCCTGTTTCGGAGGTCGATATCGCCTACGTGACCGACCCTGCACCCGAGGCCGTCAGGATGATGGAAGCGCACGGCGTGTCGACTCACCGCGCGTAGCGACACGCGCTAGGTTTTCCGCCCTGCCGCCGCTGCCTGGCCGCGCACTTGTCTTCGTCTCAGGGACTCGCGGGCCCGCCGCACGAACGAGGACGCGTTCGGGACGAGCACGCTTACCAGGAGCAGGCCGCCCGTGACGATTCCAAGCGCCAGCTCGTTGAAGTTCGTCAGGAAGAGAGCATTCTGGAGGCCTGCGAAGACGAAGACGGCGAGAACGACGCCGATGATCGAGCCGGTGCCGCCGAAGATCGAGACACCCCCGAGGAGGACGATGGCGACGACGCTGAGCTCAAGGCCGACCCCGTTGTCCTGGACGGCGGTCGAGAGCCGGAAGGTGTAGAGGATCCCGGCCGCGGAGCAGACGACACCGGAGACGATGAACAGGAGCAGCTTGGTCCGCTTCACGCGGATCCCGGCGAAGATCGCGGCCTCCTGATTGGCGCCAATCGCGTAGAGCGAGCGTCCGAACGGCGTGAAGTGCAGGATGACGCCGAAGACGAGCGCGAGGATCAGGAAGATCAGGACCGAGTACGAGAGGAATGTGTGCGGGACCGGGTCGACCCCGATCGTCGTGTACGAGAACGGGAAGTTCGAAATCGTGTTGGGGCCGAGGAGGATCACGGCGATACCGCGGTACAGGGTCAGGGTGCCGATCGTCACGGCAAGGGACGGCAGCCCTAGGCGGGTGACCAGTAGCCCGTTGAAGGCTCCCGTCAGGACTCCGACCGCGAGCACGGTCGGGATGATCAATGCCATCGGCCAGCCGTGGCTCCATAGGTATCCCACGAGGGCGCTTGCAAGACCGAGCGTCGAGGCGACGGAGAGATCGATCTCGCCGGTGATGACGATGAATGTGAGCGGCAGGGTCATGATCGCCACCTCGCCCACTGAGATGCAGAGATAGAACAGATTGCCGTTCGTGAGGAACTGGGACGAGACGTCGAGGCCGAGCAGGACGATCGCAACCGAGGCGATCGCAAGGCCGGACTCCCAGCGAAGCAGTGGTTGCAGCCTCGAGAGCGCTCCGGGCGAGACGCGCTGCCGACTCAGCTCAGGCTCCAAGACGAGACCTGCGACGCAGTGCTGCTGTCAACTGCAGGTTGATGACACGGTCGAGCGCGATCGCGGAGATCAGGAGCGAGCCCGCGATCGCCTGATCCCAAAAGGCGGAGATGCCGAGGACGTAGAGGGCCGAGTTGATCGTGTTCAGCAGGAGCGCGCCAAGAGCTGCCCCGACGACGCTGCCGCTGCCGCCGAAGATCGCCACGCCGCCTACCACGACTGCGGCGACGACCTGGAGCTCGTACCCGGTGCCCGCGGTCGAGTCGATCGTCCCGTAGCGTGCCGCCCAGAGGACCCCGGCGACCCCGGCGAAAGCGCCGCTGATCACGAAGGCCGTGAATACACGCTTGCCGATCGGGATGCCCGCGAGGCGTGCGGCGTCGGGGTTCGATCCGATCGCGTACAGCTCGCGACCGGCTCGGAACGAGCGGAGATAGTAGGCAACGATAGCGACGGCGGCGGCGATCACGAGCGCGAGATCGGGGATGCCGGCGATCGTCGCCTGCGGGATGTTCAGGAACGAGTTCGGGAGCGAGCTCGCGACTACCTGGCCGCCGCCCACGACCAGGATGTCGATTCCGCGGATGATGTAGAGCATCGCCAGCGTCACCACGAGGCTCGGAACCCGGCCGATCGTCGTCAGCAACCCGTTCGCCACCCCGCAGGCAACCCCGATTCCCAGGCCGACGAGGAACACGATCGGGATCGAGATTCCGGGATGCTTGCCGAACATGTCGGCGGAGAGGAAGGCCGAGAGCCCGAGCACCGAGCCGACGGACAGATCGACGTTCCGCGTCAGGACGACCATCGTCTCGCCGACGGCGAGCAGCGCGAACACGGTCGTGTCGAGCAGGATGAACTGCAGCTCCTGCGTGCTGAGGAAGCGATGCTGGAAGCTCGCGGTGACGATCACGAGGAGCGCCAGCACGGCGATGATCCCGAACTCCCTGATCCGAAACACGAGGTCGACGAGGCTGCGCGAGCTCGCTCTTGGGGTCTCGCTTTGGACGCTCATGCGGGCACGGTCTCGACCTGGCCTGTCGCCGCGGCGACGATTGTCTCCTCGGACGCGTCGGCGTGCGCGAACTCGGCGACGAGCCGGCCTTCGCGCATCACGAGGATCCGATCCGCGACACGAAGAACCTCGGGAAGCTCGGATGAGATCATCAGGATCGCGACGCCTTCGCCGGCGAGCTCGTCGAGCAGACGATGGACTTCGGCCTTCGTGCCGACGTCGATTCCGCGTGTTGGCTCGTCGACGATCAGCAGCGATGGACGCCTCGCAAGCCATTTTGCGAGCACGACCTTCTGCTGATTTCCGCCCGAGAGCGAGCTGACGGGATTCGACAGCCGGCCGTACTTGATCTGCAGCCTGAGCGACCAGTCGGCGGCGAACTTCCGCTCCGTCGCGCTGTGGATGAACCCGAATCGGGCGAGCCGCCCGAGCGAGGCGAGCGCGACGTTCCGAACGATCGACGAGCTCATGACGAGGCCCTGTAGGCGGCGATCCTCGGGAACGAAGCCGATGCCGGCGGCCATCGCCGCGGTAGGAGACCGGCGCCGGAGCCTGCGACCCCCTACCGACACCGACCCGGCGTCGTAGGAATCGATACCGAAGATCGCACGGGCGACCTCGCTCCGGCCTGCACCCACGAGGCCCGCGAGCGCGACGATCTCGCCGGCCCGGACCTGGAGGCTGATGTCCAGGAAGACACCTTCTCGGGTCAGGCGCTCGACCTCGAGCACCGTCTTGCCGGTGGTCTGCGCCGCCGTCTCACGCACGGGAAGGTCGCGGCCGACCATCGCACGCACGAGGTCGTCGGCGCTCAGCCCAGGTAGCTCGCGCGTGAGCACTACGTGCCCATCACGAAGGACGGTGACCCGCTGGCAGAGAGCGAATACTTCTTCGAGCCGGTGCGAGATGAACAGAACGGCAACGCCGGACTCGCGCAATGCGGTCGTGACGCCGAATAGTCGGTTGACCTCGACCGCCGAGAGGGCTGCTGTCGGCTCGTCCATCACGACGATCCGGGCCTCGAGCGAGAGAGCCTTCGCGATCTCGACGAGCTGTTGCTCGGCGATTGAGAGGCCCCGCGCGATGCGATCGGGGTCGAGCCGTATGCCGAGCCGCGTGAAGATCGACCCGGCTTGAGCGTGCATGGCCCGACGATCGATGCGCCGTCCGGGGCGCAGCGGTTGGCGGCCGATGAAGATATTCTCGACCACGGTCAGATCGGGGAACAACGTCGGCTCCTGGTAGATAACCGCGATTCCGGCGTCGCGGGCGGCGGCGGGTCCGCCCAGGGCAACCTCGACGCCGTTCACGAGCAGCCGCCCGCTGTCGGGGGTATGCACGCCCGCGAAGATCTTGACGAGCGTCGACTTGCCGGCTCCATTCTCGCCGACGAGCGCGTGCGCCTCACCGGGGTAGAGGTCGATCGAGACATCCTCTACCGCGTGGATCGCGCCGAATGTCTTCGTCGCCTCCTGGAGCGACAGGACGGGCAGTCGCTGGGACGCCGCCATCGGTGTTGCCCCGGCGCCGCTGCCGCCGATCGACTCAGATGCCACGGAGAATCACCACATCCTCGGGAGCACAGCGTAGGACACCAGCCCCGCGGACGGAACTACGGGGTCGGCTCGGGAAGACGATGGCCCCGGGGGCGCCGGCGACCACCGACACCCCCAGGACGCTCGCGTTAGAAGTTGAACTTCGCGATGTTCGACTTGTTGAACACGTACGGAGCCCCGAGCAGGATCGAGTGGCCGGCACCGACCGTGAACTTGCCGAGCTTGCCGGCGGTGAACGACTGGCCCTTGGCGTTCGTGATCGAGCGCGACGCATACTCGACGGCGGCATAGGCAGCCAGATAGCCGAGATCAGCCGGATTCCAGAGCTCGAACGCCTTGACCGTTCCGTCGTTGACGTACTTCTTCATCGAGTTCGGCGTGCCGAGGCCGGTCAGCTGGATCTTGCCACGGTACTTCGCCGTGTCGAGCACTGCGGCCGCGGCGGCGATCCCGACTGTGGTCGGCGAGATGATCCCCTTCAGGTTCGGGTACTGCTGGATGAGCCCCTCGGTGACCTGCGTCGCCGTCGTCGGATCGTCGTTGCCGTAGACGATCTTGACGAGCTGGATCTTCGGGTACTTCTTCAGCTCGGTCTTCATGAATCCGATCCACGCGTTCTGGTTCGGCGCCGAAGCCGTGGCCGAGACGATCGCGATCTGACCCGAGCTGCCGATCTCCTTCGCGAGCAGATCGACTTCGCTTGCGCCGATTCCCTGAGGCGTCGCCTGGTTGATGTACAGGTTGCGGCAGGCGGGGGCGTCAGAGTCGTAGGTGACAACCGTGATTCCCTTCTGCATCGCCGAGTTCAGCGTCGGGCACAGAGCCGCTGCGTCGGTGGCCGACACGAGCAGGATGTTCGCACCCTTGGTGATCGCAGCCTGGATCGCCGGGATCTGCGAGGCGGGCGTGGCGGCCGTCCCGCTGGTCTCGGTACCGGTCTCGCCCAGCGCCTGGAGCGCAGCGATCGCGCCACCGGACTTGGCGCTGTCGGAGGTGGTGAAGTACGAGTTGCCCAGGTTCTTCGGGATCACGAAGACCTTCAGGCCCTTCTTCAGCGGAGCAGCGGCCGACGCGACGGTCACGCCGAACACACAAATCAGCGCAAACGCGGTCACTGCCCACAGCGCGCGCTTTCTAAGAGAACCAGTCATCACTCGAGTCCTTTCCACGAGGCTAGAAGAGGTTGAGGAAGGTGATGCACTACGACCTGTCCCGCTCACGCGATTCCGCCACTCAGCTGCATCCATCCGTCCGCCTTCGCGAACTGCCATAAATCCCGTTCCGGCAGTGATTGGGGAATCTCGATGAGGAAGCTGCATGATCGTATGGTCAGTTGTGGTGGAGTTATGCACTTAGACGGTGGTGTGCGATCATAAGCGATCATCGTTCGTGATGCTAGTCTCGATCTTCACCAACCGGCCGCGGGGGCGCTGATGTCCGAGCTCGTCGATCTCAACTGGGCCGACACCCCCTTCGACGCCGCGGCTGCCCTCCGGTTCGCGCCGGCGGGGCTGGGCGCGCGGTGACAGACACCGTGCAGGTCGCGTTCGACCTCGGGGCCGAGAGTGGCCGCGCGATCGTCGGCCGCTTCGACGGCAAGCTGCTCGGCCTTTCGGAGGCGGCCCGGTTTCCCAACCGCGCAGTCCGGCTCCCCGATGGTCTCTACTGGGACGCGCTCGGCCTGTTCGGCGAGATCTGCTCGTCACTTGCCGCACTCGATAAAGACGGCGCCGTGGTACGGAGCGTCGGTATCGACTCCTGGGGCTGCGACTTTGGGTTGATCGACCCGGACGGCGTGCTCGTCTCGAACCCGCTCCACCACCGCGACGGCCGTGGCGCTGCAGCGATGCAGAAGGCGTTTGCGCGCGTTCCCGCCAATGAGATCTACGAGGCGACGGGGATCCAGTTCCTGCCGTTCAACACGCTCTTCCAACTCGTTGCGCTCGAGCAGGGTACGGCGCTCGACTCGGCAGAGACGGTGCTCCTGATCCCCGATCTGCTCGGCTACTGGCTGAGCGGTGAGCGCTTTGCCGAGGCGACCAACGCCAGCACGACCCAGTTGCTCGATGTGCACTCGGGCGAGTGGTCGGAGGATCTCATCTCACGGATCGGCATTCCTGCCAGGCTCTTCCCGGACGTGATCGAGCCGGGCGAGGTGATCGGGGAGCTGCTGCCGCACGTCGCCGAGGCCACGCGTTTGCCGGCATCGACGCCGGTGGTCGCGGTCGCCTCTCACGACACGGCCTCGGCGATCGTCGCTGTACCCTTCCGGCCGGGCGCGACAGCCGCCTACATCTCCAGCGGAACCTGGTCGCTCGTCGGGGTCGAGCTCGACGCGCCTCGCGTCTCGGAACAGGCGCGCGCTTCCAACCTGACCAACGAGCGAGGCTTCGGCGGCACCACGCGGCTGTTGAAGAACGTGATGGGCCTGTGGCTCGTCCAGGAGTGCCGGCGCGCCTGGGTCGCCGAAGGCGCTGCACCGAGTTACGCAGATATGACCAACTTGGCGCGCAAGGCTCCTCCGGGCGGGCCCCTATTCGACCCGGATCTTCCAGCGTTGCTCGCTCCCGGGGACATGCCTGCTCGCATCCGGTCCGTGTGCGAGCAGTGCGGGCAGCTTGCTCCCGACGAGCGCTCGGTGCTGATCCGTGCTGTCTTCGAGAGTCTTGCCTGCAAGTACCGTCTGGTGCTCGAGGAGATCGAAGAGGTGACCGGTACGCCGATCGAGGTCGTGCACGTGATCGGCGGCGGCGCAAGAAACGTGTTCCTGTGCCAACTGACGGCGGATGTCATGGGGCGCCCGGTTCTGGCCGGCCCGAGCGAGGCTGCTGCGCTCGGGAACATCGTCGTCCAGCTCCACGCGTTCGGCGAGCTCGGCTCGCTCATCGAGATGCGCGAGCTCGTTCGGAGCTCGATCGAGGTCCAAACCTTCGAGCCCGATCCGGCAGCCCAGGGTGAGGCGCTCTACGATCGCTTCCTGCGTGTTGCTCGCCCCGAGCTGGTCGGCCAGGGGATCGTGGGATGACAGCCGCCTACGACCTGCTCGCTGGGACGCTTACCGAGCGCGGGGACGAGATCGCGCGGGTGGAGACTGCGCTGCGCGCACAGCAGGTCGAGACGCCGTCGTGGGCATTCGGCAACTCCGGAACACGCTTCGCCGTCTTCGCCGAGGCCGGTGCGCCGCGGACGACGCTCGAGAAGCTCGAGGACGCGGCCGAGGTTCACCGTCGCACCGGGACGGCGCCGTCGGTTGCGCTGCACATTCCCTGGGACAGGGTCGAAGATTTCGGTGAGCTGCGCGATGCCGCGGCGGCGCTCGGCTTGCGGCTCGGCGCGATCAACCCGAACCTGTTTCAGGAGCCCGGCTACAAGCTCGGCAGCGTCTGCAACCCCGACCAGGGGATCCGCCGAGCGGCAATCGATCACATCCTCGACTGCGTTGCGATCGCCGGTCAGACCGGCTCCGAGTCGATCTCGCTCTGGCTCGCAGACGGAACCAATTATCCAGGGCAGGACTCGCTCACTGCGCGCCGCGAGCGGCTCGTCGAGTCGCTGCGGGAGGTCTACGCGGCGCTGCCGGAACGGCTCGAGCTGCTCGTCGAATACAAGCTGTACGAGCCCGCGTTCTATTCGACCGACATTGCCGACTGGGGCTCGGCGGTGACGCTCTGCCAAGAGCTCGGCCCTCGGGCACGTGTTCTCGTCGATCTCGGCCATCACGCACAGGGCGTCAACATCGAGCAGATCGTCTCGCAGTTGCAGCGTCTCGGTCGTCTCGGAGGGTTCCACTTCAACGATCGCAAGTACGGCGACGACGACCTGATCGTCGGCTCGATCGACCCCTTCCAGCTCTTCCTGATCTTTGCCGAGCTTGTCTCGACGGGGGCCCTCGACAAGGGTGTCCGGCTGACGATCGACCAGTCCCACAACATCGAGCCCAAGATCGAGGCGGTGATCCAGAGCGTTGTCAACCTCCAGGAGGCCTACGCGAAGGCCCTGCTCGTCGATCGCCCGGCACTCGAGCGGGCACAGCTAACAGGCGACATTCTTGGGGCTCATCGGGTCCTTCTCGATGCGTTCGGCACCGACGTCCGGCCGCTTTGCGCGAAGGTGCGCGCGGACCTGGGCGCAGCCGAGGATCCCGTCGCGGCGTACCGTGCCGGCGGCTATGCGAGCAGGGTGGCCGAGCAGCGGGCTGAGGGGAGCCCGGCCGGATGGCGTTGACCACCGTTCACCTTCTACGAGGAGCGAACCGTTCATGGCATTGACCGTTGCGACGTCGATCGAGAACCTCTGGGAACCGGCTCGCGTCGCCGGGGCCGACGAGCTGCAGGCGCTCGTCTACCGCTCGAATCTGCTCGCTGCGGATCGGGCGGTCGTGAACTTCGGCGGCGGCAACACCTCCGTGAAGGTGCAGCAGGCCGACCACACAGGCCGTGAGACCACCGTGCTCTGGGTCAAGGGGTCAGGGAGCGATCTCGCCACGATCGAGGAGGCCGGGTTCACCGGCCTCCGGCTCGAAGAGATCCTGCCGCTCGTCGAGCGCGAAGCGATGACCGACGAGGAGATGGTTGCCTACCTCGGCCGGTGCCAACTCGATCCTGGGATGCCGCGCCCGTCGATTGAGACTCTTCTACATGCTTTCGTCCCCCACCCGCACGTGGACCACACCCACCCTGATGCGATCGGCTCGATCGTCGGTGCGACCGCTGGCGAGCGGCTCGCCGAGGAGTGCTTCGGCGCCGACGCGGTCTGGGTCCCCTATATCCGCCCGGGCTTCGCTCTCTCGAAACTTGTCGCCGAGGCCGTCCGGTCGAACCCGGACGCAAAGCTCGTCCTGCTTGCCAAGCACGGCCTTGTCACCTGGGGTGCGACCGCCGCCGACGCCTACGTCGCCACCCTCGAGGCGATCAACCGCGCCGCGGTCTTCGTCGAGGAGCGGCGAAACGCCGCCGAGGCGTTCGGCGGAGCCGTTCGCTCGCCGATCGACGAAGACCGGCGTCTGACGCTGCTGGCCGACGTGCTCCCGGCGCTCCGCGGCGCACTCGCCGTCGACGGCCCTCGCGTGCTCCAGGTCGATCTCTCGCCTGCGGTCATGGAGTTCGTCGGCGGGCGCGAGTCTCGGGATCTCTCGCAGGTCGGCGCCGCCTGTCCCGACCACCTCGTGCACACGAAAAAGCGACCTGCCTGGGTCGAGTTCGACCCGGACCGTGACGACGCGGAGGTCCTGCGCACGCGCCTGGTCGACGAGGTGAAAGCGTTCCAGGAACGGGAGCGGTCCTACTTCGAGCGCTACCGGGCCGACGGCGACGAGCTCCTCGACCCGAGCCCCCGCGTCGTCCTGATCGAGGGCCTCGGCCTTGTCAGCGCGGGGCGGACGCTCAAGGCTGCCCGGTTGGCCCGCGACCTGTACCTGCGGGCGGTTGCAGTCATGCGTGGCGCCTCCGGGCTCGGCGGGTTCGTCTCGCTGAGCAACGAGGAGTCGTTCGGGATCGAGTACTGGCCCCTTGAGCTGTACAAGCTCTCCCTCGCTCCCCGGCCACGAGAGTTCGAGGGTGTCGTCGTCCTGATCACCGGAGGCGCGGGCGGGATCGGCAGCGCCGCCGCCCAAGCATTCGCCCGCGAAGGCGCGTGTGTCGTTGTCACCGACCTCGACACCGAGGGCGCCGGAACGGTCGCGGCCGCGCTCGGCGGCTCGGCGGTCGCGGCCCGGGCCGACGTCACCGACGAAGCGTCGATTATCGAGGCATACCGCGAGGCGACACTCGCCTTCGGCGGTGTGGACGTGGTCGTCTCGAACGCCGGCATCGCTTCGAGCGCAACGATCACCGAGACGTCAGTCGAGCTCTGGGACAGAAACAACGACATTCTGGCACGGGGGTATTTCCTTGTCGCCAGAGAAGCCGCGCGGCTCATGATCGCTCAGGGCACGGGCGGCAGCATCGTTTTTGTCGGCTCGAAGAACGCGCTTGCACCAGGTAAGGGAGCTGCCGCGTATTCGGCCGCGAAGGCCGCCGAGCTGCACCTTGCGCGTTGCCTGGCCGAAGAGCTCGGCGCTCACGGCATCCGCGTCAACACGGTCAACCCCGACGCTGTGCTCGAGGGGTCGCGGATCTGGGATTCGTCATGGCGGGAGGAACGGGCTCGCGGCTACGGGATCGACGCGGGCGAGCTCGAGACGTTCTACCGGGAGCGGACGACGCTCAAAGTCAACGTGCTCCCCGAGGACATCGCAGCCGGGATCCTGTTCTTCGCCTCGCCACGCCGGTCCGGCAAGAGCACGGCGAACATCCTCAATGTCGACGGCGGCGTTGCGCTCGCATATCCGCGCTAGATGCGCGTCGCCCTGTTCGTCACCTGCATTGGCGACGCGGTTATCCCCGAGGTCGGCACGGCTACGGTTCAGGTGCTCGAGCGCCTCGGTCACAAGGTGGTGTTTCCGAATGGCCAGACCTGCTGCGGGCAGTTGCACGCGAACAGCGGCTACCGGCAGGAGGCCACAGTGCTGGCGCGGCGCTTCGTCCGCGTGTTCTCCGGGTTCGAAACGATCGTCGCTCCATCGTCGTCGTGCGTCGGCATGGTCCGGGAGGTCTACCCGGTGCTCGCCCGGGAGAGCGGCGACGAGAAGCTGGAGCGCGATGTACGAGCCCTCGTTCCACGCGTCTTCGAACTGTCAGAGCTGATCGTGAACCGCCTCGAGGTCACGGATGTGGGCGCATCGTTTCCTCACCGGGTCACCTACCACCCGACCTGCCACTCCCTGCGAGTCACCCGCGTCGGCGATGCGCCGCTGCGGCTCCTCGAAGCGGTCGACGGACTCGACCTGGTGGAGCTGCCCGACGCGGCCGAATGCTGCGGGTTCGGGGGCACGTTCGCCGTGAAGAACGCCGACACGTCGTCGGCGATGGTGATCGACAAGTGCAGCGCGATCGTCTCGACCCGCGCAACCGTCTGCACGGCTCTCGATGGCTCGTGCCTCTTGCAGATCGGCGGGCGTCTCTCGCGCGAGCATGCGGGCGTGCGGACACTCCACCTCGCCGAGATCCTCGCCGCCACGGGCACTCGATGACCGAGGGCTACCAGCCGTTTCCCGTAGCCGCCCGCGCCGCGCTCGCCGATCCCGTGCTGCGCGCCAACATGCGCAACGCGACCGAGACGATCCGCGGCAAGCGCGCACGCGTCGTGGCCGAACTCCCGGACTGGGAAGAGCTGCGTGAAGCCGGCCGCGCGATCAAAGCGGACGTTCTCGCCCACCTCGACGAATACCTGATCCAGTTCGAGGAGGCCGTCACAGTCGCTGGCGGGCAAGTGCACTGGGCACGAGACGCAGCCGAGGCGAACCGGATCGTGCTTGACGTTGCGCGTGCACACGGCGTCTCGGAGATCGTCAAGGTCAAGTCGCTCACGACGGACGAGATCGGCCTCAACGACGCGCTGGCAGCGGGAGGGGTACAGGCGATCGAGACCGACTTCGCCGAGCTGATCCTCCAGCTCGACGGCGACTGGTCATCGCACATCCTCGTCCCGGCGATCCACAGAAACCGCACCGAGATCCGCGATCTCTTCCGCAGGACGATCGGGAGCGAGACGATCTCCGACGACCCGCGCGACCTCGCCGAGGCCTCGCGCGTCTACCTGCGGGAGAAGTTCCTGAACGCCCGCATGGCCGTCAGCGGCGCCAACTTCGGCGTCGCCGAGACCGGAACCGTCTGCGTGGTCGAATCCGAAGGCAACGGGCGTATGTGCACCACGCTGCCGCCAGTACTCGTGACGATCATCGGAATCGAGAAGCTCGTCCCCACCTTCGCCGACCTCGAGGTCTTCCTCCAACTCCTTCCGCGCTCATCAACCGGAGAGCGAATGAACCCCTACACCTCGCTCTGGACGGGCGTCTCGCCCGGCGACGGCCCGCAGGAGTTCCACGTCGTACTCCTCGACGCCGGCCGCACACGGGTGCTGGCCGACGAGGTCGGCCGCCAGACTCTGCACTGCATCCGCTGTAGCGCCTGCCTCAACGTCTGCCCCGTCTACTCGCGCACCGGCGGCCACGCCTACGGCTCGATCTATCCCGGGCCGATCGGCGCGATCCTCACACCGCAACTCCACGGCATCGAGTACGCGCCGTCACTCCCGTTCGCCTCCACTCTTTGCGGTGCCTGCTACGAGGTCTGCCCGGTCAAGATCGACATCCCGAGCGTGCTGCTGCACCTGCGCGCGAAGGCCGTGCAAGCCTCCGGCGGCCGCAGCGAACGGCTCGTGATGAAGACGGTCGGCTGGATCTTCGGCGGAAGCCGCCGGTTCGGGATCGCGCAGCGGCTCGGCCGGCTCACTCAGCGCCCATTCCTCCGCGGGAAGACGATTAGGCGACTTCCCGGGCCCCTCTCGAGTTGGACGCACACGAGGGACCTGCGTCCACTCTCAGGCGAGAGCTTTCGCGACTGGTGGAGGCGACGGACGTGATCGCCTCGCGCGATGCGATTCTCGCGCGCATTCGGAGTGCCATCTCCGATGAGGCCGACACTCCCGTCGTGTCTCGTACGTACCGCCGACGGGGAGAGCTCGAGTCGTCGGCACGACTGGACCTGCTCTGCGAACGGGTCGCCGACTATCGGGCTGATGTCCGCCGAGTCACCGCCGCCGACCTGGGCGCCGCGATCTCGGACGCTTTCGAGAGGCGATCGGCCAAGCGGGTCGGCATCCCTCGAGGCATCCCACTTGAATGGCGCCCGAACGACCTCGATCTCGTCGAGGACGGTGAGCTTTCGCCCGCCGAACTCGACCGGCTGGACGGTGTCCTGACCGGCTGTACTCTCGCGATCGCCGAGACGGGAACGATCGTCCTCACGGCGGGGCCCGACGAAGGAACGCGAGCGCTGACCCTTGTCCCCGACCTGCACGTCTGCGTCGTCGGCGAAGCGCAGGTCGTCGAACTCGTGCCCGAGGCCATGACCGTGCTCGAGGAGCTCGTCCGAAGGGAGCGCCGACCGATCACGTTCATCTCGGGGCCGTCGGCGACCTCCGACATCGAACTGAGCCGGGTCGAAGGCGTCCACGGCCCGCGCACGCTCGTCGTCCTCATCGTCGCCCAGGAGCTCTGATGACCCAGCGAACCGGCTTTGTCCTCCATGTCCGCCGCGACAAGATCGACGACTACGTCGAGGCCCACAAGCGTGTCTGGCCCGAGATGCTCAACGCGCTGCGCTCGGCGGGCATCCGGAACTACACGATCTTCCGAGCCGGCACGAGCGTCTTCGGTTACTTCGAGGCCGACGATCTCGACTCCTCGGCTCGCGTCCTCGCGTCCCTGGATGTCAGCGCCCGCTGGCAAGACGCGATGGCCGGGCTGCTGGAAGAGCGGGTTCCCGGCGGTGGCCCGGAACCGCTCGAGCAGATCTTCCGCCTCGACTGACGAGTGCGGTTGGCGGCCCGTGGGATCGGACTGTCCGACTGAGGCAAAGCGTGGCAACAATGGCAACGTTCGGCGTTCGCTCGGGTTCGCTCGTGTTCGGTCGGATGCCGCGGAATCGCTGTACTCGAGCGATTGAACGAACCGGTGCGAACGGGCGCGAACGGTCGCCCTAAATCGACAAGCTGGGGGTCACTGGTTCGGTGCGCCGGGAGACCGGTATGGAGAAGGAGATGCGAGTTCTCTACGTCGAAGGAGTAGCGATCCACGATGGCTCCGGGTCATGCGTTGGCGTTCGTGAGGGCGTCGGCGAAGCGTTGATAGGGGTATGTGTGGGCTCAGCTATGGAGCTGCGGAATTGACTCGATCGGGGTGCTGACGCCGTCGAACTAGGCGGAAGGCCATATCGCTGGCGGCGCTATTCGCGAGTCGCTGGTGGACCCCGCGCGGTCTGAGGTCCTGGGCACGCACGGAATCTCCATGCACGGGAACCGGGATTGCGAACACGAACACAGGAGGTAGGACGGTTGTTGATGGCAGTTCTATCGATGGTGGTGCCGTACGAGTGATGAAGGCTGGTTGGCCCTTCAGAACCGCTCTGCGGGGGGAGGTTCTAAACCGCCCACAGCTGCATTGGTTGAAGACCGTTGTGGTGAGCGTGTGGGAAAAGGCGCGGCTTTGATCGCGTCAGGTGTGGATCGGTTGTGAACACGAACGCAGGAGGTTGGACGGTTTGAGAGATGGTGGTCTGACTGACTGTGGTGCTGTAGGAGCGATGGAGGTTGGTTGGCCCTCCGGAGCCGCCCTGCGGGGGGAGGCTTCAAACCACCCACAGCTGCATTGGCTGAAGACCGTTGTGGTGAACGTCGTGGGAAAAGGCGTGACTCGATCGCGTCAGGTGCGGGTCGAGAAGATGAGCGATGGGCGCGAGCCCTCTGCCGTTTATGTGTCGAAACACCATCAGTCGACGTCGAAACCAGGGCCACTGATCCGTCCTGGGATGAGCCTGGGGGGCACCCGTTTACTGCCCGGGCGGCGTCCGGCATACAGGCAGCATGATCTCGACCGAGGCGCTTCTATGGAACGTGTGAAGGCGTGCCCGGATACCGCTGCGGGGCCTTCCGCGGCGAGAGGGAGACCTCCGAGCGGCAGAATCCGCGAGGAGTTGAGTACCGTCGCTGGGCGCGCTGGCGGACTCGCCCGTAGTAGCTGTGAAGCCTGCGCGGATCGCAGCGTGGGTGGAGCCAAGGGGCGGGGTCATCCAGGCGCATGGGTGCGGCCAACCGAAAGGGATGAGCCGCGTGCATGAGCCGAAGCTT